>NZ_JAIUHJ010000038.1:0-22256 GCF_020165105.1 Mesorhizobium sp. CA5
GTGATGCCCGGCGACAACATCACCGTCGACGTCGAGCTGATCGTGCCGATCGCGATGGAAGAGAAGCTGCGCTTCGCAATCCGTGAAGGCGGCCGCACCGTCGGTGCCGGCATCGTCGTCACCATCAAGGAATAATCGATCCGGCTTTTGCCGGTTCGGCAGGAAAGGGCGGTCTTCGGGCCGCCCTTTTGTTTGAAGCAGTGCTGCCAGGCCCTGTTCAATTCTGTTGCAACCATCGTCGCCGCAACTAGTATGGGTTGCGCCGAGGGGCTTGCCAGACGTGGTTTCAACATTCCGTTCAAAGACCATGCGGTGTTGGCGCGAGCTGCTTCGGCTGGGATTGGCCGCTGCCGCAGGGCTGGCCACCCTCAACGCCGCCGCGAAGGAGACACCTCAGGACTACGGTCCGGCGATGCGTTTCGTCGTCGTGCGCAGCAGCGCGCCGGGCTGCGAGCCGAACTGCCCGGAATGGATTTCTGCCGAAGGCACGATCGAGGCCGGCACGCCGGCGCTACTGAAACGCCTGCTAAAGACGCTCGGCGGGCGGCAATTGCCCATCGTCGTCAATTCTCCCGGCGGCAATGTCGATGCCGCGCTGCAGCTTGGCCGCATGGTCCGCAAGAACAAGCTCGATATCGCGGTCGGCATCACGGAATTTTCCGGCTGCTCGCCGGGGACGAAAAATTGCCGGGACAATGACGGCAAGGGTCAGCCCTATTCCGGCGTCGCTTACGACAGCGGTGCGATGTGCAATTCGGCCTGTCCGCTGATGTTTGCCGGCGGCATCCACCGCGTCGTCGGCGAATGGGCCTATCTCGGCGTCCATCAGATCACCACCACCTACCAGCGCGAAAAACTGCTCTACCGCACCACCTACCGGGTTGTGAACGGCAAGAAGAAGATCATCGGCACCAAGATCGTCAGCCGCAAGAATGCCGGCAGCTACAAGACCTATGAGATGAGCAAGGCGATCGAGAAGCGGCTGTCGGCCTATTTGAAGGAGATGGGCGTCGAGCAGGGCGTGCTGGGCGTGATGAAGGCCACACCTGCCAGCGACATCAGGCAGATCGAGCCCGATGACATGCTGGAGATGAAGCTCGTGACCAGCCTCGATTCGCTCGATCTGCTGACCGAGAGAACCATTTGCCAGCGCCATCCGGCACCGGCGAATTGTCGCGAGATTCCCGCGAACGGCGCGCCCGTCGCGGTCGCGGCAGTAGAGGCCGGACCTTCTTATACAGCGCCGGCGCCGCCGCCGACACCGCAAGCCCACGAACAGCAGATGCGTTTCGTTCTTGTTCGCGGCAGCAACCCGCTATGCAATCCCGATTGTCCGGAATGGATTTCGGCGGAAGGCACGATCGCCGCAGATACGGCCGACAAGCTGCGCCAGCTGCTCGATACAATCCGTGAGCGCCGGTTGCCGGTCGTAATCAACTCGCCGGGTGGAGATGTGCAGGCTGCGCTCGCCGCGGGCAGGCTGATCCGCGAGCACGGCTTGGATGTCGCGGTCGCCCGAACGGATTTTCTCGACTGCGATCCGGGCGCCGTGGGGTGCGTCGCGGCCGACGGTCTCCATGCCGGGCTCACCATAGATGCCGGCGCCGAATGCGACGCCGCCTGCGCGGTGATGGTCGCCGGCGGCGTCCGGCGCCTCGTTGGCGCCGGTGCGCACTTCCTCGTGCATTCCATGGGCATGGAAGACAAGGTCGGGGCCTATCTCGACGAGATGGCGGTCGGCTCGGGCTTTTTCGCCGCCATGCAGTCGGCCGAATATGCAAAGCACAGGGAACTCAGCCGGGACGAACTGAAGACATTCGGGCTGACGACCGGACCGCAATCGGTGGACGCGCTGACGGGCGCCACCATTTGCAGATCCGCACCCAGGCCCGACAATTGCCGGGCTCTTCCGTCCGCCGATGCCGAGGCTAAGGCGCCGGCGAAGCTGTAGATCAGGATGACGTTTCGTTGAATCGCCATCATGATCTAACTCTTTGTTGGAGCATGATCTTTTCCGAAAACCGGTTTCCACTTTTTGCATTCGCTGACCTTCGGTTCGGGATCATGCTGTAGCTGCGCACTGGCCATCGAGGCAGGTTGAGCGGGGCAGGGCGCGGCCGCTATCTTGCTGTATGCACAGGAAGGAGCGGCGATGAGCGAGGACATCCCGACTTTGTACGAATGGGCCGGCGGCAGCGAGGCGCTGAACCGGCTGACACGAACCTTTTATGACAAGGTGGCGGCGGATCCGGTCGTCGGTCCGGTGTTCAGGATGATGTCGCCGGATCACCCGGCGCATGTCGCCGCCTTCATCGGCGAGGTCTTCGGCGGCCCGAAGACCTACAGCGAGAAGCATGGCGGCCATCGCGAGATGGTGATGCATCATCTCGGCAAGCATCTGACCGAGGAGCAGCGCCGCCGCTGGATCAATCTCCTTGCCGACGCGGCGGATGAGGTCGGCCTGCCCGATGACCCCGAGTTCCGCTCGGCCTTCATGGGCTATGTCGAATGGGGATCGCGGCTGGCGAAGATGAACTCGAATCTGGGCGAGACCTGCGATCCCGAGACCGAGCCGATGCCCGCCTGGGGCTGGGGCGTGCCGGGCGGGCCATACAAGCCGCCGGCCGGCAAGTCGTAGGCGCGGGGTTGTTTGGCGAGCGCGATCGGTCGCCGGCGGTAATGGAATCCAGATTTCCGGCAAAGGGTTTCAAAACCACTGCAGAGTGCTCTTTACAGAGCGCACGGAAGCTTTTAGGAAGCGCCTGCGCCGAACAAGCGCATGCACGGGCATAGCTCAGTTGGTAGAGCGGCGGTCTCCAAAACCGCAGGTCGTAGGTTCGAGCCCTGCTGCCCGTGCCATTCCTTCAAGAGGGCAGGCATCTGGCAACCGCCCTCTCGATCGCCGAAATCAGCCTTTTCTTCCGCGCGTCTGCCGGCCCTTGAGGTCATCTACCTGCCGGCCCGTGTCGCGGGCCTGTGAGTGGCAAAATCGTTGCGCCTTAAGACCAACGATGTAAGGTTTCGTCCTTAGCGCTTGACTGCAACCGCTGTTCTTAGGCCGCCAAGCAGGGATGTAACTCTCCCCTTTCTTGACGCAACGTAGGTGGCGGGTCTTGATAGCCAAGGGCGCAAAGAGCGACACCTCTTTCTGGTGGGAGGACAAAAATACATCCCCTGGTTATCGACGCGAAGCCTCAACCTATTTCGATTGATCTTGCTAACGCCGCAGTTCTCGTCGTGGACATGCAGAATGACTTCGGCTCGCAAGGTGGAATGTTCGACAGAGCCGGAATCGATATCTCCGGTATTCAATGGGCTGTCGGCCCTACGGCCAGAGTAATAGCTGCCGCTCGCGGTTTGAGAGTGCCGGTTATCTATCTGAAGATGGGTTATTGTTCCGACCTCTCGGACCTTGGGACATCGGACGCCCCCAACCGTCTCCGACATCTCCAGATCTTTGGGGTCGGTGAGAGCATCACGGCCCCGGATGGCAGCGAGAGCCGGATTCTGATCCGCGACACCTGGGGAACGGATATTGTTAACGACCTCAAGCCAGAGGCAGGGGATGTGGTCGTCTACAAAACGCGGTTCAGCGGTTTCTACGAGACCGAACTCGATTCTGTTCTGAAAACCGCAGGTATCAAACACCTCATCGTGACAGGATGCACGACCAGCGTGTGCGTGGAATCGACAATTCGGGATGCCTTCTTCAGGGACTACCACTGCATACTGCTGACGGATTGCACCAGCGAGCCCATCGCCTGGGACGCATCAAGGAGCAATCATGAAGCCTCGATCACGCTCGTGCAGATACTCTTTGGATGGACATCGACGTCCGACGATTTCCTTAAGGCGATCGAGGAGCGAGTTCAGGGACGTCTTGAACTAGCCGAATGAGCTGACGAGGCGGCGCATCGCCACGATCCGCGCCTTCTCTTCCGGTAGCCACGTCGTCGACCCGAACCTGTCAAGATCTCCAGCCGACGGACCGGTTCCTCGCTCCTGGATTTAGGCTTAATCTCTGAAATCGTCATATGCGAGACCTTCAAGGCTCCGCAGCGGCCGCTCCGGCGTTGAAAATCGGCGGACGGCTTGCCATATGGCAGGAATTGGGGCATAAGCCCCGTATAGCCGGGACGGGACGACTGGATGGTTCCGAGGCGGCGTTGAGACATAAAGCGGACCCTTGCCACTTGCGTGGATTAAGAATCGGTTTTATGTAGACAAGACAGACACGCGACGCGTGGAGCTGGGAAGCCGGCTTTACGCGTCTGATTTGCGTGGGTGAAATAGCGGCGCTGATTCGCGCCGCATGGAGCCCAGGCGGCACGTCCCGGTCAGCGGGATCATCCAGGAGGCCCGGCCAACGGGTCTCGAAAACAGGCGGCGCATGGCTTCGAAAACCACTAATCCCTTCACCTTTCTCCAGCAGGTTCGCGCGGAGACGGCCAAGGTGACATGGCCTTCGCGGCGCGAAACCATGATCTCGACCGTGATGGTCCTGATATTCGCGGTGATCGCAATGCTGTTCTTCTTCGCTGCCGATATTCTGATGGGCTATGCGATCGAGTGGATCCTGGGTCTCGGGCATTAATTCGGCGGATTACGGAGAGGTCGTGAAATGACTGCGCGGTGGTATATCGTCCACGCCTATTCGAACTTCGAGAAGAAGGTCGCCGAGGACATCGAGAACAAGGCCAAGCAGAAGGGCTTGGCCGGGGACATTGAGCAGATCGTGGTCCCGACCGAGAAGGTCGTCGAGATCCGTCGCGGCCGCAAGGTCGATGCCGAGCGCAAGTTCTTCCCGGGCTACGTGCTCTTGAAGGCAAATCTGACCGACGCCGTGTTCTCGCTGGTCAAGAACACGCCGAAGGTCACCGGCTTCCTGGGCGACTCCAAGCCCGTGCCGATCACCGAGACCGAGGCGCAGCGCATCCTGAACCAGGTCCAGGAAGGCGTCGAGCGGCCGAAACCTTCGGTCACCTTCGAGATCGGCGAGGCGATCCGCGTTTCGGACGGTCCGTTCGCGTCGTTCAACGGCGTCGTCCAGGAGGTGGACGAGGAGCGGGCCCGCCTCAAGGTGGAAGTTTCGATCTTCGGGCGCGCTGTGCCCGTCGATCTGGAGTTCGGGCAGGTCGAAAAGGGCTGATCCGCATACCAGCGCCCGAAAGGGCGTCGGGATACCGCGCCGCAAGGCGTCGGGAGGCGGCGTGAACAGACGTCGCATGAACGGGTGGGAGGCGAAGGCGGCATAGCCGGCCGTCGGAACCGCACCACCAGACTGCAACCGCCGCGTTTCCCGAGTAACGGGGCCGGCATGAGAAAAGGCAGGAATAGAGATGGCTAAGAAAGTTGCAGGCCAGCTCAAGCTCCAGGTTGCCGCGGGCTCGGCCACGCCGTCGCCCCCGATCGGCCCGGCGCTTGGTCAGCGCGGCATCAACATCATGGAATTCTGCAAGGCGTTCAACGCGCAGACCCAGGAGCTCGAGAAGGGATCGCCGATCCCCGTCGTCATCACCTACTACCAGGACAAGTCGTTTACCTTCGTCATGAAGACGCCGCCGGTGAGCTACTTCCTGAAGAAGGCCGCCAACCTGAAGTCGGGCTCCAAGGAGCCGGGCAAGGTCAAGGCCGGCACGATCAGCCGCGACAAGGTGCGCGCGATCGCCGAGCAGAAGATGAAGGACCTGAACGCAAACGACGTCGAGGCGGCCATGCGCATGGTCGAGGGTTCCGCCCGCTCGATGGGCCTGGAAGTGGTGGGCTAAGATCATGGCAAAGATTGCAAAGCGTGTTGCCAAGAGCCGCGAAGGCATCGATCCGAACAAGGCTTACGCCCTCAACGAGGCGCTGCAGCTGCTCAAGGACCGGTCCAAGGTGAAGTTCGACGAGACCGTCGAGATCTCGATGAACCTCGGCGTCGATCCGCGCCATGCCGACCAGATGGTCCGCGGCGTGGTCAACCTGCCGAACGGCACCGGCCGCTCGGTGCGCGTCGCCGTGTTTGCGCGTGGCGACAAGGCTGAGGAAGCCAAGGCCGCCGGCGCCGATATCGTCGGCGCCGAGGACCTTGTCGACATCGTCCAGAAGGGCACGATCGATTTCGATCGCTGCATCGCCACGCCGGACATGATGCCGCTGGTCGGTCGTCTGGGTAAGGTTCTCGGCCCGCGCGGCATGATGCCGAACCCGAAGGTCGGCACTGTGACCACCGATGTGGCCGCGGCCGTCAAGGCTTCGAAAGGCGGCGCCGTCGAGTTCCGCGTCGAGAAGGCCGGCATCGTCCAGGCCGGCGTCGGCAAGGTCTCGTTCGACGTCAAGGCGCTGGAAGAAAATGTCCGCGCCTTCGCCGACGCGGTGACCAAGGCCAAGCCCGCGGGCGCCAAGGGCAACTACGTCAAGAAGGTGTCGGTCACCTCGACGATGGGCCCCGGCCTCAAGCTCGACATCGCGACGCTCGCCGCGTCGTAAGTGTCGGCCGATCGGGTAAGGCCGATCGCAAGGGCATGATCCTGAAAAGCGGGAACATGCTCCAGCAAGAAAGAATTCCGGACCGCCGATCCGTCGGCGGCCCGGTACCCGGAAGCCGAAAGGTTTCCGGATATCCTGTCCGAGATTGCAGGCGGCCCAAAAGCCTTAATTCGATTGGGCCTGCATGAGACGGGTGAAGACCCGACAAAGGAGCCAAGCTCCAATGAAAGGTTCGAACCGTGTTTGCCTTTTGTCTGCGCACTATCCGGCGTGCCGGCTGGTGTGGCGAAAGGGGGCAGGATCCTCGAGCGTCGTTCGGGAGATCCGTTACTGGATGGCCCGGCCGGCAAAAGGCAACCGACGCCTGACCTCGTCAATGGGGCAGGGGTCAACTGGAGATAGGCAGTGGACAGAGCGGAAAAACGCGAACTCGTCACGGGCCTGAATGATGCGTTTTCAAGCGCTGGTTCAGTCGTCGTGGCCCACTACGCCGGTATCACCGTCGCGCAAATGAACGACCTTCGGTCGAAGATGCGCGCCGCCGGTGGCACCGTCAAAGTCGCGAAGAACCGTCTCGCCAAGATCGCTCTTCAGGGCACGGACTCCGCATCGATCATCGATCTGTTCAAGGGACAGACGCTGGTCGCTTATTCGGAGGATCCGATTGCGGCGCCGAAGGTCGCGTCCGATTTCGCCAAGGGGAATGACAAGTTGATCATTCTCGGTGGCGCGATGGGTGCGACCTCGCTCGACGCCGACGGTGTGAAGGCACTCGCCACACTACCGTCGCTCGACGAGCTGCGCGCCAAGCTGGTTGGCATGATCGCCACGCCGGCTACCCGGATCGCCCAGATCGTCAATGCGCCCGCGGCTTCGGTCGCGCGTGTCATCGGCGCTTACGCCCGGAAGGACGAGGCGGCATGAGGCCGTTCCTCGCTGTCAACAACACACGTTCGAACCTAGTGAAGGAATACAAAAATGGCTGATCTTGCAAAGATCGTAGACGACCTTTCGAAGCTGACCGTCCTCGAGGCGGCCGAGCTGTCGAAGCTCCTGGAAGAGAAGTGGGGCGTTTCGGCCGCCGCTCCGGTGGCGGTTGCCGCTGCCGGCGGCGCTGGTGCCGCTGCCGCTGCTCCGGCTGAAGAGAAGACGGAATTCGACGTCGTTCTCGCCGATGCCGGCGCCCAGAAGATCAACGTCATCAAGGAAGTCCGCGCCATCACCGGCCTTGGCCTCAAGGAAGCCAAGGACCTGGTCGAAGCGGCTCCGAAGCCGGTCAAGGAAGGCGTTTCCAAGGCCGACGCCGACAAGTTCAAGGCTCAGCTGGAAGCAGCTGGCGCCAAGGTCGAGCTGAAGTAAGCCTGTTAGGCGAGGGCGGACGGTCTCGCGCCGTCCGCCCCTCCCTTGGACTGAGGGAGGGTTCTGTCACGCGAGGCGTTTGAAAACCTCTTTCCTGAGGGCCGAAAAGCGGCCTTCCGGAAACGGGTTTTCTCCCGTTTTAGCCGGTAGCCGCCAAGCGATTGGCCCAAGAAATTGGCAGGGGCGGCCGGAAAAACAGATAGGGGCAGCCGCCGAGGCAGCCCGTTGGTGCAAGGCGAGCCGCGGCGAGGTTCGTCCCGAGTTTATAGCTAAGGAGCGACGATGGCCCAGACCCAGACTTTCAATGGCCGCAGACGCGTACGCAAGTTCTTCGGAAAGATCCCGGAAGTTGCGGAGATGCCGAATCTCATCGAGGTCCAGAAGGCATCCTATGACCAGTTCCTGATGGTGGACGAGCCCAAGGGCGGCCGTCCGGACGAAGGACTGCAGGCCGTTTTCAAGTCGGTCTTCCCGATCTCCGACTTTTCCGGCTCCTCGATGCTGGAGTTCGTGAAGTACGAGTTCGAGGCACCGAAATTCGACGTTGACGAGTGCCGTCAGCGCGACCTGACCTATGCCGCGCCGCTGAAGGTGACGCTGCGCCTCATCGTGTTCGATATCGACGAGGATACCGGCGCCAAGTCGATCAAGGACATCAAGGAGCAGGACGTCTACATGGGCGACATGCCGCTCATGACATCGAACGGCACCTTCATCGTCAACGGCACCGAGCGCGTCATCGTCTCGCAGATGCACCGTTCGCCGGGCGTCTTCTTCGACCATGACAAGGGCAAGTCGCACTCGTCGGGCAAGCTTCTGTTTGCCGCGCGTGTCATTCCCTATCGCGGTTCGTGGCTCGACATCGAGTTCGACTCCAAGGACGTCGTGCACGCCCGCATCGACCGCCGCCGCAAGATCCCAGTGACGTCGCTGCTGATGGCGCTCGGCATGGACGGCGAGGAGATCCTGTCGACCTTCTACAACAAGATCACCTATAAGCGCGCCGGCGACCACTGGCGGATTCCGTTCAACGTCGAGCGTTTCCGCGGCCTCAAGGCCGTCGGCGACCTGGTCGACGCCGACACCGGCGAGATCGTGGTCGAGCAAGGCAAGAAGATCACCGCCCGCCAGGCACGTCAGCTCGGCGAGAAGGGTCTCAAGGCCATCAAGGCGACCGACGAGGACCTGCTTGGCAACTACCTTGCCGAGGACATCGTCAACTACGGCACCGGCGAGATCTTCCTCGAAGCCGGCGACGAGATCGACGACAAGACCCTGAAGGTGCTGCTCAGCACCGGCGAGGACGAGATCCAGATCCTGGACATCGACCACGTCAATGTCGGCGCCTACATCCGCAACACGCTCAACGTCGACAAGAACGAGAGCCGCCAGGACGCGCTGTTCGACATCTACCGTGTCATGCGCCCGGGCGAGCCGCCGACGCTCGAGACGGCCGAAGCCATGTTCAACTCGCTGTTCTTCGACAGCGAGCGCTACGACCTGTCGGCCGTTGGCCGCGTCAAGATGAACATGCGCCTCGAGCTCAAGGCCGAGGACACTGTGCGCGTCCTGCGCAAGGAAGATATCCTGGCCGTGGTCAAGACGCTGGTCGAGTTGCGTGACGGCAAGGGTGAGATCGACGACATCGACAATCTCGGCAACCGCCGCGTGCGTTCGGTCGGCGAGTTGATGGAGAACCAGTACCGCGTCGGCCTGCTGCGCATGGAGCGCGCGATCAAGGAACGCATGTCCTCGATCGAGATCGACACGGTCATGCCGCAGGACCTGATCAACGCCAAGCCGGCGGCCGCCGCCGTGCGTGAGTTCTTCGGTTCCTCGCAGCTGTCGCAGTTCATGGACCAGACCAACCCGCTCTCGGAGATCACCCACAAGCGTCGCCTGTCGGCGCTTGGACCGGGCGGTCTGACGCGCGAGCGCGCCGGCTTCGAGGTGCGCGACGTGCATCCGACGCATTACGGCCGCATCTGCCCGATCGAGACGCCGGAAGGCCCGAATATCGGTCTGATCAACTCTTTGGCCACTTTTGCGCGCGTCAACAAGTACGGCTTCATCGAAAGCCCGTACCGCAAGATCGTGGGCGGCAAGCTGACCAACGAAGTTGTCTATCTGTCGGCGATGGAAGAGGCCAAGCACTATGTCGCGCAGGCCAACGCCGAGCTCGACAAGAACGGCAGTTTTGTCGACGAGTTCGTCATTTGCCGTAATGCTGGCGAAGTGATGATGGCGCCGCGCGAGAACGTCGACCTGATGGACGTCTCGCCGAAGCAGATGGTGTCGGTCGCTGCGGCGCTCATCCCGTTCCTCGAGAACGACGACGCCAACCGCGCGCTGATGGGCTCGAACATGCAGCGTCAGGCCGTGCCGCTGGTGCGCGCCGAAGCGCCGTTCGTCGGCACCGGCATGGAGCCGGTCGTCGCCCGTGACTCGGGCGCTGCCATCGGCGCCCGCCGCGGCGGCGTGGTCGACCAGGTGGACGCCACCCGTATCGTCATCCGCGCCACGGAAGATCTCGATCCCGGCAAATCCGGCGTCGATATCTACCGGCTGATGAAGTTCCAGCGTTCGAACCAGAACACCTGCATCAACCAGCGTCCGCTGGTGCGCATGGGCGACCGTGTCAACAAGGGCGACATCATTGCCGACGGTCCGTCGACCGAGCTCGGCGACCTGGCGCTCGGCCGCAACGTGCTGGTCGCGTTCATGCCATGGAACGGCTACAACTACGAGGACTCGATCCTGCTCTCCGAGCGCATCGTGGCCGACGACGTCTTCACCTCGATCCATATCGAGGAGTTCGAGGTCATGGCGCGCGACACCAAGCTCGGGCCGGAGGAAATCACGCGCGACATTCCGAACGTTTCGGAAGAGGCGCTGAAGAACCTCGACGAGGCCGGCATCGTCTATATCGGTGCTGAAGTGCAGCCGGGCGACATCCTGGTCGGCAAGATCACGCCGAAGGGCGAAAGCCCGATGACGCCGGAAGAAAAGCTCCTGCGCGCCATCTTCGGCGAAAAGGCCTCGGACGTTCGCGACACCTCCATGCGCATGCCTCCGGGCACCTTCGGCACGGTCGTCGAAGTGCGCGTCTTCAACCGCCACGGCGTGGAGAAGGACGAGCGCGCGATGGCGATCGAGCGCGAGGAGATCGAGCGTTTGGCCAAGGACCGCGACGACGAACAGGCGATCCTCGACCGCAACGTCTATGCGCGTCTTTCCGACGTGCTGGTCGGCAAGGAGGCGATCGCCGGACCGAAGGGCTTCAAGAAGGGCTCGAAGCTGTCGAAGGACACGCTCGACGAGTATCCGCGTTCGCAGTGGTGGCAGTTCGCCGTGGAGAACGAGAAGCTCCAGGGCGAGCTCGAGGCTCTGCGCGGCCAGTATGACGAGTCCAAGAAGGCGCTCGAGCAGCGCTTCATGGACAAGGTCGAGAAGGTGCAGCGCGGCGACGAAATGCCTCCGGGCGTCATGAAGATGGTCAAGGTCTTCGTGGCGGTGAAGCGCAAGATGCAGCCGGGCGACAAGATGGCCGGTCGTCACGGCAACAAGGGTGTCGTGTCGCGCATCGTTCCGGTCGAGGACATGCCTTTCCTCGAGGACGGCACGCATGCCGATATCGTGCTCAACCCGCTGGGTGTGCCGAGCCGCATGAATGTCGGCCAGATCCTGGAAACGCATCTGGGCTGGGCTTGCGCCGGCATGGGCAGGAAGATCGGCGAGCTGATCGACGCGTACAAGGGTGGCGGCGACATCAAGCCGCTGCGCAAGACGCTGGAAAGCTTCATGCCGGCCAATGACCGCAACGAGCCGATCCGCGAGTATGACGACGAGAGCATCGTTCGCCTGAGCGAGCAGATGCGCCGCGGCGTCTCGATCGCGACACCGGTGTTCGACGGCGCGCATGAGGCCGACATCAACACCATGCTGGAGCAGGCTGGCCTGCACACCAGCGGTCAGTCGCAGCTCTATGACGGCCGCACTGGCGAGCCGTTCGATCGCAAGGTGACGATGGGCTATATCTATATGCTCAAGCTGCATCACCTGGTGGACGACAAGATCCACGCGCGTTCGATCGGTCCGTACTCGCTCGTCACCCAGCAGCCGCTGGGCGGCAAGGCGCAGTTCGGCGGCCAGCGCTTCGGCGAAATGGAGGTCTGGGCGCTCGAAGCCTACGGCGCGGCCTACACGTTGCAGGAAATGCTGACGGTGAAGTCGGACGACGTCGCCGGCCGCACCAAGGTCTACGAGGCGATCGTGCGCGGCGACGACACGTTCGAGGCGGGCATCCCCGAGAGCTTCAACGTTCTCGTCAAGGAAATGCGCTCGCTCGGCCTCAATGTCGAGCTGGAGAACACCCAGGTCGAAGAGACCCCGACGCGTCTGCCCGACGCAGCCGAGTAAGGCATTGGCGCGCCGCGTTCTAAGCGCGGCGCGCCCTGAGCATGATCCCGAAAAGCGGTTACCGGTTTTCGGCCGCGATCATGCTCAACCAAAAAGTCTTCGGCCGGTTCGACCGGCCATTCTGCGGACATTTCGTCCGCGATCGATGCAAGGGGTTATCGAGGACCCCGAAAAGGAGAACGGCATGAACCAAGAGGTCATGAATCTCTTCAATCCGCAGGCGCCTGCGCAGGTGTTCGATTCCATCCGGATCTCACTTGCCAGCCCAGAGAAGATTCTGTCCTGGTCGTTCGGCGAGATCAAGAAGCCGGAGACCATCAACTACCGCACCTTCAAGCCGGAGCGTGACGGCCTGTTCTGCGCGCGCATTTTTGGCCCGATCAAGGACTATGAGTGCCTGTGCGGCAAGTACAAGCGCATGAAGTACAAGGGCGTCATCTGCGAAAAGTGCGGCGTCGAAGTCACGCTGTCGCGCGTTCGCCGCGAGCGCATGGGCCATATCGAGCTCGCCGCGCCCGTCGCCCATATCTGGTTCCTGAAGTCGCTGCCTTCGCGCATCGGCACGTTGCTCGACATGACGCTCAAGGATATCGAGCGCGTGCTCTACTTCGAAAACTACATCGTCACCGAGCCGGGCCTCACCGCGCTGAAGGAGAACCAGCTCCTCAGCGAGGAAGAGTACATGATTGCCGTCGACGAGTACGGCGAGGACTCTTTCACCGCCATGATCGGCGCCGAGGCCATCCATGACCTTCTGGCCGGCATGGACCTGGAGAAGATTGCCGGCGACCTCCGTTCGGAGCTGGCCTCGACCACGTCCGAGCTCAAGCAGAAGAAATACCTGAAGCGGCTCAAGGTCGTCGAGAACTTCATGGAATCCGGCAACCGTCCGGAATGGATGATCATGAAGGTGGTTCCGGTGATCCCGCCGGACCTGCGCCCGCTTGTCCCGCTGGACGGCGGCCGCTTCGCCACGTCGGACCTCAACGACCTCTACCGCCGCGTCATCAACCGCAACAACCGCCTGAAGCGGCTGATCGAGCTGCGCGCGCCCGGCATCATCGTGCGCAATGAAAAGCGCATGCTGCAGGAAGCCGTCGATGCGCTGTTCGACAACGGCCGTCGCGGCCGCGTCATCACCGGCGCCAACAAGCGTCCGCTGAAGTCGCTGTCCGACATGCTGAAGGGCAAGCAGGGCCGGTTCCGCCAGAACCTGCTCGGCAAGCGCGTCGACTATTCCGGCCGCTCGGTCATCGTGACCGGTCCGGAGCTCAAGCTGCATCAGTGCGGCCTGCCGAAGAAGATGGCGCTGGAGCTCTTCAAGCCCTTCATCTACGCCCGCCTCGACGCCAAGGGTTTCTCCTCTACCGTCAAGCAGGCGAAGAAGCTGGTCGAGAAGGAGCGTCCGGAGGTTTGGGATATCCTCGACGAGGTCATCCGCGAGCATCCGGTGCTCTTGAACCGGGCGCCGACGCTGCACCGCCTCGGCATCCAGGCGTTCGAGCCGATCTTGATCGAAGGCAAGGCGATCCAGCTGCACCCGCTGGTCTGCACCGCCTTCAACGCCGACTTCGACGGCGACCAGATGGCGGTCCATGTGCCGCTGTCCCTGGAAGCGCAGCTTGAAGCCCGCGTGCTGATGATGTCGACCAACAACATCCTGCACCCGGCCTCCGGCGCGCCGATCATCGTGCCGTCGCAGGACATGGTTCTCGGTCTCTACTATCTCTCGATCGTCAACCAGAACGAGCCGGGCGAAGGCATGATGTTTGCCGACATGGGCGAGCTCCAGCATGCGCTGGAGACCAAGGCCGTGACGCTGCACGCCAAGATCAAGGGCCGCTTCCGCAGCGTCGACGCGGAAGGCAACGTCGTGTCGAAGATCTACGACACCACGCCTGGCCGCATGATCATCGGCGAGCTTCTGCCGAAGAACGTCAACGTGCCGTATGAGACCGCCAACCAGGAGATGACCAAGAAGAACATCTCCAAGATGATCGACACCGTCTACCGCCACTGCGGTCAGAAGGAGACGGTCATCTTCTGCGACCGCATCATGGCGCTCGGCTTTGCGCACGCCTGCCGTGCCGGCATTTCGTTCGGCAAGGACGACATGCTGATCCCGGACACCAAGCTGAAGCTCGTTTCCGACACCGAGGCGTTGGCCAAGGAATACGAGCAGCAGTACAATGACGGTCTGATCACGCAGGGCGAGAAGTACAACAAGGTCGTCGACGCCTGGGCCAAGTGCTCGGAGAAGGTCGCCGACGAGATGATGGCGCGCATCAAGGCGGTGGAGTTCGAGGACAACGGCCGTCAGAAGCCGATGAACTCGATCTACATGATGTCGCATTCGGGTGCGCGCGGTTCGCCCACCCAGATGCGTCAGCTCGCCGGCATGCGTGGCCTGATGGCCAAGCCCTCGGGTGAAATCATTGAGACGCCGATCATCTCGAATTTCAAGGAAGGCCTCACCGTGCTCGAGTATTTCAACTCGACCCACGGCGCCCGCAAGGGTCTGGCCGACACCGCCTTGAAGACGGCGAACTCGGGTTACCTCACCCGCCGCCTCGTCGACGTGGCGCAGGACTGCATCGTCAACTCCGTGGATTGCGGCACCGACAAGGGCCTCACCATGCAGCCGATCGTCGATGCCGGTCAGATCGTTGCCTCGGTCGGCCAGCGCGTGCTGGGCCGCACTTCGCTCGATGACATCAATCATCCGGTCACCGGCGATCTGCTGGTCAAGGCCGGAACGTTGATGGACGAGCGCGATGTGGAGCAGATCGAGAAGGCCGGCGTGCAGTCGGTCCGCATCCGTTCGGCGCTGACCTGCGAGGTCAGGACCGGTGTGTGCGCGGTCTGCTACGGTCGCGACCTGGCCCGCGGCACGCCCGTCAACCAGGGCGAGGCCGTCGGCGTTATCGCGGCGCAGTCGATCGGCGAGCCGGGCACCCAGCTCACCATGCGTACGTTCCACATGGGCGGCACGGCGCAGGTGGTGGATTCCTCCTTCCTTGAAGCCTCCTATGAGGGCAAGGTGCAGATCCGCAACCGCAACGTGGTCCGCAACTCGGAAGGCCAGCAGATGGTCATGGGCCGCAACATGGCGGTGCTCATCCTCGATGAGACCGGCAAGGAGCGCGCCACGCACCGCGTCGCCTATGGTTCGCGTATTTTCGTGGACGATGGCGACAAGGTGAAGCGCGGCCAGCGTATCGCCGAATGGGATCCCTATACCCGCCCGATCCTCACCGAAATCGAGGGCAGGGTGGCGTTCGAGGATCTGGTCGACGGCATCTCCGTGCAGGAAACGGCCGACGAGTCGACCGGCATCACCAAGCGCGAGGTCATCGACTGGCGTTCGACGCCGCGCGGCAACGACCTGAAGCCCGCGATCGCCATCCAGGACGCCAAGGGCAAGGTCGGCAAGCTGTCGAAGGGCGGCGATGCACGCTTCCTGCTCTCGGTCGAGGCCATCCTCTCGGTCGAGCCGGGCGCACATGTGAAGCCTGGCGACGTGCTGGCGCGTATCCCGATGGAAAGCGCCAAGACCAAGGACATCACCGGTGGTCTGCCGCGCGTTGCGGAACTGTTCGAGGCTCGCCGTCCGAAGGATCACGCCATCATCGCCGAGATCGATGGCACGATCCGTTTCGGCCGCGACTACAAGAACAAGCGCCGCATCATCATCGAGCCGCATGACTCGACGCTCGAGCCGGTGGAGTACCTGATCCCGAAGGGCAAGCCGTTCCATCTCCAGGACGGCGACGTCATCGAGAAGGGCGACTACATCCTCGACGGCAATCCGGCGCCGCACGACATCCTGGCGATCAAGGGCGTGGAGGCGCTTGCCTCCTACCTCGTCAACGAGATCCAGGAGGTCTACCGTCTGCAGGGCGTGTCGATCAACGACAAGCACATCGAGGTGATCGTTCGCCAGATGCTGCAGAAGGTCGAGATCACCACGCAGGGCGATTCGACCTACATCCCGGGAGACCACGTCGATGTGATCGAGCTGGAGGAGGTCAACGAGCGCCTGATAGAGGACGGCAAGAAGCCGGCCGAAGGTCAGCCGGTGCTGCTTGGCATCACCAAGGCCTCGCTGCAGACGCCGTCCTTCATCTCGGCCGCCTCCTTCCAGGAGACGACCAGGGTGCTCACCGAGGCTGCGGTTGCCGGCAAGACCGACATGCTGCAGGGCCTGAAGGAAAACGTCATCGTCGGCCGTTTGATCCCGGCCGGCACGGGCGGCACGATGAGCCAGATAAGGCGCATCGCCACCTCGCGCGACGAGCTCATCATCGACGAGCGCCGCAAGGCCTCCGGTGTCGAGGTCGCCGAGCCGATGCTGACCGACATGGTCAACGCCGCGCAGTAAGCGCGATGAAATGAGAAAACAAGAAAAGGGGCCCGCGCGGCCCCTTTTCGCATTTTGGCTTGATGCAACGAGGAAGAGCTATGAGCAGCAAGACCTGGACGGCTGTCGACGACTACATCGTTTCCTCCCTTTTCGAAGCGGACCCCGTGCTGGATGCCACACTGGCGGCCAACCGCGACCATGGCCTGCCGGCGATCGACGTCTCGGCCGCGCAGGGCAAACTGCTGTCGCTGCTGGTGCGTATTCGCGGCGCCAAGAAGGTGCTGGAGGTCGGCACGCTTGGCGGCTACTCGACCATCTGGTTGGCAAGGGGATTGCCGGCGGACGGCAAGGTGGTGACGCTGGAGCTCGATCCGCACCACGCCAAGGTCGCGCGTTCGAACTTCGAGCGGGCAGGGGTTTCAGACAAGATCGACCTGCGGGTCGGTCCAGCGCTGCAATCGCTTGCCGCGCTGGCAGGCGAAAATGCCGGTCCGTTCGACCTGATCTTCATCGACGCCGACAAGCCGAACAACCCGAATTATCTCGACTGGGCGATGAAACTCTCGCGCTCAGGCACGGTCATCGTCTGCGACAACGTCATCCGCGACGGCGCGGTCGTGAAAAAGAACAGCGGCGACGCCAATGTCGAAGGCGCTCGCGCCGCTTTTTCGTTCATCGGCGGCGAGAAGCGGCTGGACGGCACCGCCATCCAGACCGTCGGCGCCAAGGGCTATGACGGATTTACCATCGCGATCGTAGAATGAGGATGCCCTAATCGAAGAACGCCTCGACCACATTGCGCTTGCCCAGCATGAACGCATCGGCGACGTGCTGCAGCGGCGCGAGGTCGACATCGGACGTTCCTGCGCGAACAATCTCGGCGAAGCGCTTGTAAAGCATCGGATATTCGGCCTCCGGCTCGTCATGGATCATGCGCCCGTCGACGGCGAGCTTGGCGCCGCCGCCCGACAGCACCATCCTGCCCTTGTCGGTCTCGGCGACGATGTCCCAGCTTTGCGGGCCGGTCTGCAGCCAGTCGAGCTCCATCGTCACTGGCAAGCCGGTCGACGTGCGGAAGGCGACATGCGCCGCGACCGGTGCTGCGCGATTCACGGGGAAATCGAGCACGGCCGAGGTGATGAACATCGCAGGCAAGATGTGTGTGGCGATCGACAGCGCGTTGATGCCGGGATCGAACACACCGAAGCCGCCCGGCTCCCAGATCCATTCCTGGTTCGGATGCCAGCGCCGCACGTCTTCCTTCCAGTTGATGGCGGCCGAAGTCAGTCTGGCCGACGCAAGGAAAGCGCGCGCGGCCTCCACCGCCGGCGCGTAGCGCGAATGCCAGCTGGCAAAGAGCGAGACACCGTTCCTTTCGGCAAGCGCCTTGAGGTGCTCGACCTCGCTGACCGTGGCGCCCGGCGGCTTTTCGAGGAACACGTGCTTCCTCGCTTCCAGCGCGGTGCGCGCGGCGTCGTAACGGAACTGCGGCGGCATGCAGAGCGAGACCGCCTCGAGGCTGGGCTCGGCCGCCAGCATCGCTTCGATGCTGGGATAATTCGCAATACCGTCCACCTTGCCGTGGCGGCTGGCCGCCGCTGTCAGTTGATAGTTGCCGTCCTTGGCGACCGCCGGCAGGTGCTGGTCGCGGACGATCTTTCCCACGCCGACGATGCCGAGCTTGATGGGATTGCTGGTCATGGGAACTCCAAGGAATGAAAAGGTGTGTCTAGGCAGGGCAGGTTTGTCCGGCGAGTCCGGCAAATATGACGCTGGCCGCGCTTTTCAGATCGGCTCTTCAAAGGTGACGATCGAAACCTCGCCCTCCAATGCGCCTTGATAGGCCGACAGATGCGGCTCGTCGTCGGGCTCGCCCTCCATGTCGCCGATCTGGTCGAGCTCGGCCTCGGCGTAACCTTCGGCGGCAAGCGATTCGAGCGCGCGGCGCACGGCAGAATCATCGTCGGGCGCCACAAGCATCACATGAACGCCTTCAGGCTTGCCGCCTTTTTTCTTCCAGACCCGTCCGGTGATGATCGTGACCGGCCGTTCTTCATTGTCGTTCACGGGCTGATTCCTCGTTTTCCCCGAGATTGTCCGATGCAAGCCGCCTTTTGGCACGAAGCCGGGCCACAGGACAGCGCAAAGCCGGTCACTTTCTTCCTCGCTCTTGAAAAAAGACGCAAGAAAATTACATGCGTTTTCCGCATGGCTGCCCAGCCTCGCGTTGGGCGCAATATTTGCCCCGCCGGGGTTGACGGACCCTGGGGTTGCGAGTAGAAGCCGCGACGTCAGAACCGATGTGAGGCTCTCCTGTCCGAAGCGACACGCTTTGGAGTTTGCCTCAAACAGGGTTCGTTTTACGAGCGAAAAGACATTTCCGGCGCGCATGAAGCGGCTACCGCTTCCTCTGCAATTTGTTCGGGCAGGACCGCGAGACGCGGTGTGTTGCCCGAATTTGCGTATGGAAATGACGCTTTGAGCGGCCCCCTGACAGGGCAGACACGGAATTGAGAGACAAGAGGGTTTAATGCCTACCGTCAACCAGCTGATCCGCAAGCCGCGCCTGGCGCCGGTGAAGCGCAACAAGGTCCCGGCCATGCAGCAGAACCCGCAGAAGCGGGGCGTCTGCACGCGCGTCTACACCACGACGCCGAAGAAGCCGAACTCGGCGCTGCGCAAGGTGGCCAAGATTCGCCTGACCAACGGTTTTGAAGTGATCGGCTACATCCCCGGCGAAGGTCACAACCTGCAGGAACACTCGGTGGTCATGATCCGCGGCGGTCGCGTCAAGGATCTGCCGGGCGTCCGCTACCACATCATCCGCGGCGTGCTCGACACGCAGGGTGTGAAGAACCGCAAGCAGCGTCGTTCGAAATACGGCGCCAAGCGTCCGAAGTAAGGGTTTCCCATGTCCCGTCGTCACAGTGCAGAAAAGCGTGAGATCAATCCGGATCCCAAGTTCGGTGATCTGATCGTCACCAAGTTCATGAACGCCGTCATGTATGACGGCAAGAAGTCGGTTGCCGAGACCATCGTCTACGGCGCGCTGGACCAGGTCCAGGCCAAGACCAAGCAGGAGCCGGTCACCGTCTTCCATCAGGCGCTCGACAATGTCGCGCCGCATGTGGAAGTGCGCTCGCGTCGTGTCGGCGGCGCCACCTATCAGGTTCCGGTCGATGTGCGCCCCGAGCGTCGTCAGGCGCTGGCCATCCGCTGGCTGATCGCCGCCGCGCGCAACCGCAACGAGACCACCATGGTCGACCGCCTCTCGGGCGAGCTGATGGACGCGGCCAACAACCGCGGCACGGCCGTCAAGAAGCGTGAAGACACCCACAAGATGGCGGAAGCCAACCGCGCCTTCGCGCACTACCGCTGGTAAAGCGCGAACGAGACTGAGAGGCACCTCCCATGGCCCGCGAATACAAGATCGAAGACTACCGCAATTTCGGTATCATGGCGCATATCGACGCCGGCAAGACGACGACGACCGAGCGCGTCCTCTATTATACGGGCAAGTCGCACAAGATCGGCGAAGTCCATGACGGCGCTGCCACCATGGACTGGATGGAGCAGGAGCAGGAACGCGGCATCACCATCACCTCGGCCGCGACCACGACCTTCTGGAAGGGTCGCGACGGCAAGATGCGCCGCTTCAACATCATCGACACCCCCGGACACGTCGACTTCACCATCGAAGTCGAGCGTTCGCTGCGCGTGCTCGACGGTGCCATCGCGCTGCTGGACGCTAACGCCGGCGTGGAGCCGCAGACCGAGACCGTGTGGCGCCAGGCCGACAAGTACCACGTGCCGCGCATGATCTTCTGTAACAAGATGGACAAGATCGGCGCCGACTTCTACCGCTCCGAGGAAATGATCGGTTCGCGCCTCGGCGCGCAGGCCGTCGTCATGCAGCTGCCGATCGGCGCCGAGACCGAGTTCAAGGGCGTCGTCGACCTCGTCGAGATGAACGCGCTCGTCTGGCGTGACGAGACGCTTGGCGCTGCCTGGGACGTCGTCGAGATCCCGGCCGACCTCAAGGACAAGGCCGAGCAGTACCGCGAGAAGATGATCGAAGCCGCCGTCGAGATGGACGAGACCGCGCTCGAGAATTACCTCGAAGGAAAGATGCCGTCGAATGACGAGATCCGCGCGCTGATCCGCAAGGGCACCATCGCGGTCAAGTTCTTCCCGATGTTCTGCGGTTCGGCCTTCAAGAACAAGGGCGTGCAGCCGCTGCTCGACGCCGTCGTCGAATACCTGCCGTCGCCGATCGACGTGCCGGCCATCAAGGGCGTCGATGCCAAGACCGACGCCGAGATCGAGCGTCATGCCGACGACAACGAGCCGCTGTCTATGCTGGCGTTCAAGATCATGAACGACCCGTTCGTCGGCTCGCTGACCTTTGCCCGCATCTATTCGGGCAAGCTCACCAAGGGCACCTCGCTCGACAACACGGTGAAGGGCAAGAAGGAGCGCATCGGCCGCATGCTGCAGATGCATGCGAACTCGCGCGCCGACATCGAGGAAGCCTATGCCGGCGACATCGTCGCCCTGGCTGGCCTCAAGGACACGACCACCGGCGACACGCTCTGCGATCCGCTGCATCCGGTCATCCTGGAGCGCATGGAATTCCCCGATCCGGTGATCCAGATCGCCATCGAGCCGAAGACCAAGAACGACCAGGAAAAGATGGGCCTCGCGCTGCATCGCCTGGCGGCTGAGGATCCGTCCTTCCGCGTCAAGACCGACGAGGAAAGCGGCCAGACCATCATCGCCGGCATGGGCGAGCTGCATCTCGACATCATCGTCGACCGCATGCGCCGCGAGTTCAAGGTCGAAGCCAATGTCGGCGCCCCGCAGGTGGCCTATCGCGAGACGATCACCCGCACGCACGAGCAGGATTACACGCACAAGAAGCAGACCGGCGGTACCGGCCAGTTCGCCCGCGTCAAGATCATCTTCGAGCCGAACACCGAGAGCGAAGAGTTCGTGTTCGAGTCCAAGATCGTCGGCGGTGCGGTTCCGAAGGAATACATCCCGGGCGTCGAGAAGGGCATCAACAGCGTCATGGGTTCCGGCCCGTTCGCCGGCTTCCCGATGATCGGTGTCAAGGCCACGCTGGTCGATGGCGCCTTCCACGACGTCGACTCCTCGGTGCTGGCGTTCGAAATCGCCTCCCGCGCCTGCTTCAAGGAAGCCGCTCCGCGCCTCGGCGTGCAGCTTCTGGAGCCGATCATGAAGGTCGAGGTCGTGACGCCGGAAGATTACGTCGGCGGCGTCATCGGCGATCTCAACGGCCGTCGTGGCCAGATCCAGGGTCAGGAAGCACGCGGCGTTGCCGTCGTCATCAATGCGATGGTGCCTTTGGCCAACATGTTCAAATACGTCGACAATCTGCGTTCGATGTCGCAGGGCCGCGCCCAGTACACGATGCAGTTCGACCACTACGAGCCGGTTCCGACCGCGGTCGCCCAGGAAGTTCAGAAGAAATACGCGTAACTCGAGCGGGTTGCACGAGACCTTAATTCAAGGCCCGCACGGGCAAGCAGGATTGGAGAGATCACATGGCAAAAGGTAAATTCGAGCGCACCAAGCCGCATGTGAACATTGGCACGATCGGTCACGTCGATCATGGCAAGAC
>NZ_JAIUHJ010000039.1:0-13987 GCF_020165105.1 Mesorhizobium sp. CA5
GTCCCCAACGACCGGGTTTTAGGAGCCGGCCCCTGTCCCCGGGGCCGGCTCCGCCATTTCGGTCGCCGCCCGCCGGCTGCAACCAATCGGCGCTGCGCTGCCGAAGCGCCATGGTCGGCACGCCCTTCCCCGCCGAGGCGGATGGGAGCAGTATGGCTCGTTCGTTGCGGATGAAGCCAATGCTAGAAATCCCCGAGGATCGCGGCACCCGCCACCTGTTGTTCAAGGCCATAGACGACGCGTTCAAGGCCGGAGACTTCGCGGCCCTGGGTGTTGCGCTCGGCGGCTCGCCGCGCTGGTTCGACGAGCGGATGCCGTTCGAGCTCGGACTTGGCCACCCGATGGAATACGCGATCTACTGGAGCCCGGCCGCGTTCATCACCGCGCTTCTCGATGCCGGCACAAACCCGAATTATGAAGACCCGGCCGGGTTTCCATCGATCATTGCCGCGCTGTCGACGGAACGGCCGGACCGGTTGGACGTCATCCATATCCTGCTCGCGCATGGGGCCGACCCGGATATGCGCGGCGTGAACGACTGGACCGCCCTGCACTACGCGGTGTCCCGGCGCGACGCCGAGGCGATCCGTCTGCTGCTCCTGTCAGGCGCGGACGCTTCGCTGAGGACCCGCATCGACGACTATCAGACGGCCCTGGAAGGCGCCGAGCAGGCCGGCTTCGAAGCGGGCGCCCTTCTGTTGCGTGAAGCGATGAACAGCCGCCGCGGATGAAGACAGGCGGAGTTGCCGCCTGCCGCCGTCACACTGTCTTGAGCTTGGTCTTGAAGCGTTTGGCATTGGCCACGTAGTGGGCCGCCGAGACGCGCAGCCGCTCGATCGCCGCTTCGTCCAGCGTCCTTATCACCTTGGCGGGCGAGCCGACGATCAGCGAATTGTCCGGAAAAACCTTGTTTTCGGTCACCAGGGCGCCGGCGCCGACCAGCGAGTTATTGCCGATCCTGGCGCCGTTCAGCACGATGGCGCCCATGCCGATCAGGCTGTTGTCGCCGATCGTGCAGCCATGCAACAGAGCCCGGTGGCCGATCGTACAGCCTTCGCCGATGGTCAGCCGAAAGCCCGGATCGGTGTGCATGATTGTATGCTCCTGCACATTGGTGTCGGCACCGACGATGATCGGTTCACCATCGCCGCGGACGACGACGCCGAACCAGAAGCCGGCATTGCGGCCGATCCGGATATTGCCGATCAGCGTGGCATCGGGCGCGATCCAGTTCGTATCGGCGTCCTCGAACTCGGGCGCTTTCCCATCGATCGCATAGACCGGCATTGTCCGTCTCCGAATCGTCTCAACCAGAGAATTCGAAGGACCCTAAGTTCTCGCTCGCCCAGGATGCAATGGCGATGAGCACGACGCCTAGCGCCAGCGCCCAGGCAATGGCCGTGCAGCCGCAGGACAACAGCGCCATCGTGCCGATGCGGCCCTCGCGCCGGGCGGCCAAGGCCTCGTTGGTGAGCATGAACGGCCCGGCACAGGCCGTTGCCGCAAGCGAACGCAGGATATGGACCGGCGAAACATAAGGCTCGGCAAAGGCCAGGCGCCGGCCGGCCAGCAATTCCATGGCCGATCCGGCCAGTCCGCAAGCCGTGAGACCAACCGCGAAAGCGTAAAGAACAAGCACAACGGGATCCATGTTTACCAACCGTTTACCATGAAAACGCACAGTCGTGCCACCGCGCTGCAAGAGCCATGCCGCGCAAGCTGTGCCGCCGAAGGACAGGTGGGCGGATCGGGGAAGAGCAAATGAGAGAGGCAAATGTTGCCGAGAGCGCTGACTTCGAGGTCGTCAACTCGACCTTGATGAAGCGGGTCTTTTATATCTTCGCGGCGCTGGCGCTGCTTTCGATTGCCATCAGCGTCGGCGGCAAATGGCTTGGACGGTCGATCGCCATGGCCGGCTATACGGATGACACGACGGTGCGCCAGATCGTCATGGGCAACAATCTGATCAACGTGCCGGCAAACTTCATCCGCTTCGACCAGGCCAGGCGCGACGGCATCGCCTCGCGGCTCGACCTCTATCTTCGCTATCCCGAAATGGACGGCTACAGCACGGCCGCGCGCGACGACTTCAACCATGCGACGATTAGGAAGATCATCTTCCTGTCGTTCGAGCCGCGAATGATGTCGCGCGACATGAGCGGCCGTTTCGCGCCCATCTACAGCGCTCTGATCGAAAAGCCGGGGACGCCCGGCCCGGGCGGCACGACGGTTTACGCCTTCAGCGAAAAATCAGGTTATCTCAACGAAGTGCTGGCTGTTGCCGAGCGTCCCGGCAAGGATCCGTTCGTCGCCCGCTGCCTGAGCGGCCCGAGTGCCGAGGAATCGCTGGCGCCCTGCGAGCGCGACATCCAGGTCGGCGACGATCTAAGCCTCACCTATCGCTTTCCGCGCGAGCTGCTCGCGAACTGGCCGGCGCTCGACGCGGCGATTGCAGCCAAAGTGGCGAGCATCTTGAAGACGGGCCACTGACGCTGGCGGCTAGCCGAATATCTAACGACATCATTTCGGTGCATGGCCAGCGCTTCAAACCGGCAATCTGGCTCAACGGTTCGATTTCACGGGCGCCAAAATACGGTCTGGCATCGGGCTGACAAGGCGCGCTAATGGTCGCGCATGACCGATTTAATGCCTTCCTATCTCGAGTTTGATCTCGCCAGCCGCCGCCTGAATCTCGATCCGCACGAACCAGCCTTCGTGCAGAACCCTTATGAGGCCTATGCCTTCCTGCACGGCACTGCCAACGCGCTTTTCTGGGAAGACTACGGGTTCTGGTGCTTTGGCGGTTTCGATGACGTCAACCGTCTGCTGCGCGACCGCCGTTTCGGCCGCCAGAATCCGGCGGGGATTCCCGACAGCCGCGGCATCGGCGACGACCGCTCGCACCTCGTCGCCTTCGACGCGATCGAGGCCAATTCCATGCTGGAGCTCGAGCCACCGGTGCATACGCGGCTCAGAACGCTGGTCAATCGCGCCTTCGTCTCTCGTCAGGTCGAGCGGCTCAGGCCGCGCATCGAGGTTTTGGCCAACGAGCTGGTCGACCGCTTCGAGCCAAGCGGCATCGACCTTCTGCCCGCCTACGCCTCGCCTTTGCCGATCACCATCATTGCGGAAATGCTCGGCGTACCGGTGGAGATGGGGCCGCAATTGCTCGACTGGTCGCATCGGATGGTCGCCATGTACATGCATGGCCGCACGCGCAAGACCGAGGAGACGGCGAACCGCGCCGCACGCGATTTTTCCGACTTCCTGCGGGGCTATATTGCGGAGCGGCGCAAGAAACCCGGCGACGACCTGCTGTCGCTGCTCATCGAAGCCCAGGACAACGGTCAGAAGCTTTCGGAAGACGAGCTGGTTTCCTCAGCGATCCTGCTTCTCAATGCCGGCCATGAGGCGACCGTGCACCAGACCGGCAATGCGGTGCGCTCGATCCTCGCGCAAGGCGGCGATCCGCGCCGCTTCTTTGCGACACCGGAGGCGAATGTCGCGACGGTCGAGGAATGCCTGCGCTACGACCCGCCGCTGCATATGTTTCTGCGCTATGCCTATGAGGAGATGGAGGTTTCGCCAGGCATCCTGGTCAAACCCGGGGAGATGGTCGCGCTGCTGCTCGGCATGGCGAACCACGATCCGCTTGCCTTTGCCGAGCCCGACACCTTCAATCCGACCCGCACGGACCAGAAGAATGTTTCCTTCGGCGCCGGCATCCATTTCTGCATCGGCGCGCCGCTGGCCAGGCTGGAGTTGCAAGTATCGCTGAAGACGCTGTTCGATCGGCTTCCGGAGTTGCGCCTGGCGGAGACACCGCGCTTCCGCGACACTTACCATTTTCACGGGCTGGAACGGGTCGCCGTTACCTTTTGACCGGCGAATGATGCGACTCGAACAGCTGAAATTGTCATTCGGAATTCAGAAATGAGATTCGCCTTCCTGCAAGAGCCGCCCTTCTGCTTCACCGATGCCGCGGGCAAGCTCGGCGGTTGCGACGCGGTGCTCGCCGAGAAAGTTTGCCAGTTGCTCGACCTGGAGAACTTCTCGCCGATCGAGGCGGAATTCGCCGAACTGCTCCCCGGTTTGGTGGACGGCCGCTGGGACATGACGACCGGCCTGTTCATCTCCGAGGAGCGCAGCAAGCTCGTGGACTTCACGCGGCCGATCTGGTCACTGCCGGACGGGTTGATGGTCGCCAAAAGCAATCCGCTGGAGCTGAACGGCTATCGCTCCGTCGCCCAACATCCTTCCGCCGTGCTCGCAGTCATATCGGGCCAGATCCAGCACCAGACCGCGCTGCAGAACGGCGTTCCGCCTCAGCGGATCAGGATATTCGCCACGCAGGCCGAAGCAGCCGAAGCCGTTGCGGCAGGCCATGCCGACGCGTATGCCAGCGTCGCCATGGCGCATCGCGGCTATGTCAACGGACGGACTGGCGTACCGCTTGCTGTCATCGACATCCCGGCCTTTGAAAAGCAGCCTGCGGCAGGCGCTTTCGCCCTCGCCAAGGGCAACGACGCGCTGCGCGGGCGCGTCGATCAATGTCTCGGCGATCTGCTCGGAAGTGCATGGCACCGGGAGATCATGAGCAAATACGGCTTTTCCGACGGTGATGTCGATCGGCTGCTTTGATTGCTGGAAGCATTCAAAGCCGGATCACATATTCCTTGCGCGTCGTCTCGAGCACTTCCCATGTGCCCTTGAACCCTGGCCTCAGCACGAAACTGTCGCCGGCCCGCACGGTGCGCGCCTCGCCGCCATCCTCAGCGATCACCGAGACACCGGACAGGATGTGGCAGAACTCCCATTCGTCGTAGACGATGCGCCATTTGCCCGGCGTCGCTTCCCAGACGCCGGCATAGAGGCCGCCGTCGCGCTCCTCGACATTCCAGGTGCGGAATTTGGGATCACCCGAAATCACTCGGTCCGGCGGCGGCGCACCGGCCTCCGGTTCGACCGCATCGATGTTGAGCGCAAGAAAGGCCGACATATCAGACCTTGCCGAGCGCCTGCTCGAGATCGGCAACGATGTCGTTGACGTCCTCGATGCCGACCGAAAGGCGGACGGTGTCAGGTCCGGCGCCGGCCTTGACCTTCTGCTCGTCGGAAAGCTGGCGGTGCGTGGTCGAGGCCGGATGAATGACCAGCGATTTGGTGTCGCCGACATTGGCGAGGTGCGAGAACAGTTCGAGCGCCTCGACGAATTTGATGCCGGCCTCGTAGCCACCCTTGAGGCCGAAGGTGAACACCGCGCCTGCGCCCTGCGGCGAATATTTCTTCTGCAGCGCGTTGTTCTTGTCGCCTGGAAGGCCGGGATAGTTCACCCAGGCTACCTTCGGATGGCTCGACAGCCAGCCGGCAACGCTCGCGGCGTTGTCGCAATGACGCTGCATCCTGAGCGGCAGCGTTTCCAGGCCGGTCAGGATCAGGAAGGCGTTGAAGGGCGAGATCGCCGGGCCGATGTCGCGCAGGCCGAGCACACGGGCGGCAATCGCGAAGGCGAAGTTGCCGAAAGTTTCGTGCAGGACGAGGCCGCCATATTCAGGGCGCGGCTCCGACAGCATCGGGTATTTGCCGGACTTCGACCAGTCGAAGGTGCCGCCATCGACGATGACGCCGCCGATCGAATTGCCGTGGCCGCCGATGAATTTGGTCAGCGAGTGCACGACGATGTCGGCGCCGTGCTCGATCGGACGGACCAGATAGGGCGAAGCCAGCGTGTTGTCGACGATCAGCGGCAGGCCGTGCTTGCGGGCGATGTCGCCGATCTTCTCGATGTCGACGAAGACGCCGCCTGGATTGGCAAGGCTCTCGATGAAGATCGCCTTGGTCCTGTCGTCGATCTGGCTTTCGAAGGTCGCAGGATCGTTTGCTTCTGCCCAGCGAACTTCCCAGCCGAAGTTCTTGAAGGCATGGCCGAACTGGTTGATCGAGCCGCCATAAAGCTTGTTGGCGGCGACGAAGTTGTCGCCCGGCTGCATCAGATTGTGGAAGACGATGACCTGCGCGGCGTGGCCCGAGGCGACGGCAAGTGCTGCGGTGCCGCCTTCGAGCGCCGCGACGCGTTCCTCGAGAACCGCTTGGGTCGGATTCATGATGCGCGTGTAGATGTTGCCGAAGGCCTTCAGCCCGAACAGCGAGGCGGCATGGTCGGCATCGTCGAAGACAAAGGAGGTGGTCTGGTAGATCGGCGTGGCGCGGGCGCCGGTCGCCGGATCGGGCTTTGCGCCTGCATGAACGGCTAAAGTGCTGAAACCAGGCGTACGGGTCATCGAAATCCCTCTCCTAACGTTCGAAAATCGCCGGGCATTCTTGGCGAAGCGCGGCCGGGAATGCAAAGAAGAAAATACCGTTCGGGGCGCGATCTGCGACGAACGCCCGGGAAAATCCATTTCGTCCCGGAATAATTTTGCGCGAACTACCGCGTGCTTATTTCTGTCTTACGCCGAAGCTCTGAAATCCCTGGCGCATCACAGGTTTTTTCGACGACAGCACGCCGGAGTTGACGCCAGTCCAGCCGATCTCGCCGGATAGCTTGCCGTATTCGATCTTCGGGCAGCGGTTCATCACCACCTTGATGCCGACAGCTTCGGCGCGGGCAGCCGCCTCATCGTTGCGCACGCCAAGCTGCATCCAGACGACCTTGGGCAGCGGGTCGAGCTGCAGCACCTGGTCGACGACGCCGGGCACCGCCGCCGAGCCTCGAAAAATATCGACCATGTCGACCGGCTGCGGCAGGTCGGCGAGGCTGGCGTAGACCGTCTGTTCGAGGATCTGCTTGCCGGCATGGCCGGGATTGATCGGCAGCACCGAAAAGCCTTTGGCCAAGAGGTATTTCAGCACGAAATAGCTTGGCCGCACATCGTTGGGCGAAGCGCCGACCATGGCGATCGTCTTCACCGAATTCAGGATGCCGGCGATGTAGCTGTTGTCGTAGGTATCGTGGTTCATGCTGCGATGGTCTTCCTGCGGTAATGGTAGCGATAGAGCTCGCGGTTGAAGCCGAGAGAAGCGTAGAGCGCGCGTGCGGGCGTGTTGTCGGCGACCACTTGCAGGCAGCCGGCCTTGGCGCCCGTCCGCCTGGCCCAGCCGATCAACCCGCCGACTGTCCTGCGGCCGAACCCCTGCTGCCTGAATCTGGCGTCGGTTTCAACTGCCTCGACGACAAGCAGACCGTTGCGGATGACGCCGAAGGCAAAGGCTGCGATTTGGCCATCACGCTCACACGACACGAACGCTCTGTCACCCACGATCAGGCTGGTCATATGGCGAAAGATGCGGCGCTCCGCCTCGTCGTAGCCGCCAGTACGGAAGCGCGCCTCGAACCAGTTCTCCGTCGGCGCCGCTGAGACCGTGATATCGCCATTATTGTTTCCCTGGAGCACGTCGATCCTGGCATGGAGGTGTATCGTACCACCCTCCCGGCTGTAATCCCGACGGTCGAGTTCGAGTTCCAGTTCGGCCGCGATGTCGGGAACGCGAAACAGTGGGGCCTGGCCATGGCTGGCGTAGAACGCCTCGGCGGCTTCGATTACTCGCTCAGGCGCGCCGCGCTGGCCACGCATCGGATTGGCGGAATTCGGCCGCCTTATCCGCCCACCTGAACGGCGAAACATCCATCCGAGAGCGACGGTCTCACGCGCAGCAGGCCACGCCTCGCGGCAGGCGTCTTCCACTTCCCAATTGAGATCTTCCCGGTTCACGCGCCCACCGCTAATCATCGCCTTCCCGCAGCGCCTCCTCCATAAACATCCCAGGATCGCTGCAGAAGTCGCGCATCATGCGAAAATGATCGGTGTCCTGAAAATCGATCAGGTCGAGGCCGAAGCGGCCGATGCGGAAGAGCCGTGCGTTCGGGCAAGCCATCAGCAGCGGCGAATGCGTTGCCATGATCACCTGCGCGGTGCCGGACTGCTCCATGCGTTGAAGCAGTTTCAGCAGCTCGATCTGGCGCGTCGGCGACAGCGCGCTTTCCGGCTCGTCGAGGATGTAGATGCCTTGCCGGCGGCAGCGCTCCTCGAAGAAGCGGATAAAGCCCTCACCATGCGACCATGACAGGAAATCGGGTGGCGTTCCGCCAGATTCCCTCGCCGCTTCATCGAGGTAGCGGGCAACGGAATAGAAAGACTCGGCGCGAAAAAACCAACCAGCGGTCACCTTCGGCAACCAGTGACACCGAAAGCTATCCGCCAGCCCTGCGCCGCTCTTGTCGATGGCAATGGAATGGTCGACCGGACGGTAGCCTTTGCCGCCGCCGGCCTCGTCATAGCCGGCCAGCGCGCCGATGGCTTCGAGCAGCGTCGATTTGCCGGTGCCGTTCTCGCCGACAATGATGGTGATGGCGCTCGTGAATTCAAATTCGAATTCGCGGCCGTGGAAGATCGGCAGGCTCCACGGATATTGCTCCCAATCCGCGACGCGCGACGGCTCAAGCAGGATGCGCTTGAGATAGGGCGCTTTCAGCCGCGTCAGTTGCTTGCGGGCAGCCACGTCGAACCTTCAGCGATGGAATGGCTCGGTTCCATTCAAGCCGGCTACTCGTCGGTCCATTCGGGCTTGCGCTTGCCGATGAAGGCGCCGATGCCTTCCTCGGCGTCGCGCGCCAGCATGTTTTCCACCATCACGCGGCCGGTATGGGCATAAGCGTCGGCCAACCCCATTTCGGCCTGGGCATAGAAAGCCTCCTTGCCGGTTTTGATCACCAAAGAGGATTTGGATGCAATGGTTTGCGCGTATTTGTTGACAACCTGAATCAGATATTCGCGCGGCACGATGCGGTTGATCAGCCCGAACTCCTTGGCGGTCGCCGCATCGATCGTCTCGCCGGTGAGCAGCATTTCCATCGCCTGCTTGCGCGAGACGTTGCGCGACAGCGCCACCATCGGCGTCGAGCAGAACAGGCCGATGTTGACGCCAGGCGTGCAGAAACTCGCCTCGTGCGAAGCGATGGCAAGGTCGCAGCTGGCGACCAGTTGCAGGCCGGCGGCGGTGGCGAGGCCGTCGACCTCAGCGATCACCGGTTTCGGGTGGCGCACGATCGTCTGCATCAGGTTCGCGCAAGCCGCGAAGGTCCTTTCGAAAAAGGCCTTGCCCCGATCCGGCTCGGCGCGATGTGCCGCCATTTCCTTGAGGTCATGACCGGCACAGAACACTTTTCCCGACGCCGCCAGGATGATGACGCGCACGGATCTGTCGGTCTTAACGCGATCGAATTCGGCCTGCAGCGCCGCCATGGTCGCCAGCGACAACGCATTGGCCGGCGGGCTGGCGAGCGTGAGGCGCAGGATGCCCTTGTCCTGGCTGACAAGAACAGGACCGTCGGCGACGGCGGGCTTGATGGCGACGACTTCGGCCACTTTCAAAAACCTCATGCTTATGGAGCAACAGAACTAGCACGCTGCCGGTTGAAGAACAGCCGCGAGACGTGTTTTCTCCGTCGCACCGTTTGGTCCAGGCGCACCGCCCGGAGCTGCTCATTCATATAGGACGTCGCCATGCCCGCCCAAAGCGATCTGAAGCCAATGCTCAACGCGGCGGAAGTCAATGCACTGATGGCAAGCGTCTATCCGCAGCTCAACGACAATTTCACCTCCTATGAGGCGATCGACGTTTTTCCGGGCGGCTGCACGGTGCGGCTGAATGCCGACGAGCGGCATCTGCGCCCCGGCGGCACGGTATCCGGTCCGGCGCTGTTCACGCTGGCCGACATCGGCGGCTATGTCTGCGTGCTCAGCCACGCCGGCCCGGACGCGCTTTCGGTGACGGTCAACCTCGACATCAATTTCATGCGCAAGGCCGAAGCCGGTCCGATCGACGGCCATTGCCGTATCCTGAAGCTCGGCAAGAGCCTGATGGTGTTCGATATCGATATTGTCGCGGGCCCGGACGGACACACTGTCGCGCACGCCACCGGCACCTATTCGATCCCGAGGAAGCGAATAAGCGACAAGCCGGCCTGACGTCTTGCCGGAACTCCCAGTCGATAGGTTCGTTCTGCGGCATGCCCGATGTTACGACCTACCTTGCCTTCGTCGGCGCCGTGCTCGCCTATCAGCTTTCTGGTGTCGGTCCCGACATGATGCTGGTGATCAGCCAAGGCGTCGGACAAGGCTGGCGCCATGCCCTGGCGACTGCAGCGGGCTGCGTATCGGCCGGCGTCGTCCAGATTCCATTACTGGCAATGGGGCTTGCCTCGCTGATCACATCCTTCCCATCTCTTTACAGCTTCCTTCAGATCGTCGGCGCCATTTATCTGATCGCCATCGGGATCAAATTCCTGTTGGCCCGTCGGTCGGGCAAAGGTGGCGGTGCGTCTACCTTTGCCGAGACGAGCAGTATCCCAGCCGCTTTCCGCCAAGGCGTGATCTGCAATCTCACCAATCCGACGACACTCGCTTTCATGCTGGCGGTGCTGCCGCAATTCGTTCATCCCTGGGTCGGTTCGCCTGCACTGCAGTTCATCATTCTCGGTACGACCATGAAGATGATGGGACTGGTTGTCCTCAGCGCCGTCGCGTTGACCTCCGGCGCGGTTGGCGGCTGGCTGGGGCGCCGAGGCACGTTCGTCGTTTGGCAAGAAAGGCTGGCAGGAGCCTTGATGATCGCGATCGGCGTCAAGCTTCTCCTTGCCGCCGTGACCGGGCGGCGGTGAACGAAAGAGAGCTATTTTGACAAATAGGTGTGAGGTAAAATAATACCTTCCACCTTAGTTATTGAATTTAAACGGCTTTTCGCGACCATAAACCGTAACCGACGCTTGACGCGCCAAGCACCCTCGCCTATAAGCCGACCCGAAGCAGCGGCCCGCAAAGGCCGCCGTTTTGTTATTGGCGGAGCGGCTCCGGTCATCCCGTCAATCCAAGCAACAAGAAACGCCTTCTCTGTCCCTCCTGGACGGGAAAGGTCAAACCTGAGAGCAAAACATGGCTACCTTTTCGCAGAAGCCTGCGGATGTGGTGAAGAAGTGGGTGCTGATCGACGCCGAGGGTCTCGTCGTCGGTCGTCTGGCCACTGTCATCGCCAACCATCTGCGCGGCAAGCACAAGCCCACCTTCACCCCGCATGTCGATGACGGCGACAATGTCATCGTCATCAATGCCGACAAGGTGGTGTTCACCGGCAAGAAATACACCGACAAGGTCTATTACTGGCACACCGGCCACCCCGGCGGCATCAAGGAGCGTACCGCGCGCCAGCTGCTCGAGGGCCGCTTCCCCGAGCGCGTCGTCGAGAAGGCCGTCGAGCGCATGATCCCGCGCGGCCCGCTTGGCCGCCGCCAGATGAAGAATCTCCGCGTCTATGCCGGCGCCGAGCATCCGCACACCGCCCAGCAGCCCGTCACGCTCGACGTGGCCAAGCTGAACTCCAAGAACAAGAGGGCCTCGTAATGGCTGAGCTTTCCTCGCTCGCAGAACTCGGCACAGTCGCCGCGCAGCCGGCCGCGCCCGTGCATGTCCAGAAGCTCGACAAGTCGGGCCGCGCCTATGCCACCGGCAAGCGCAAGAACGCCATCGCGCGCGTCTGGGTGAAGCCGGGCTCCGGCAAGATCACCGTCAACGACAAGGAATTCGCGAGCTATTTCGCCCGTCCGGTGCTGCAGATGATCCTCAACCAGCCGATCGTCGCGGCCAACCGCGCCGGCCAGTACGACATCGTCGCCACCGTCATCGGCGGCGGCCTCTCCGGCCAGGCGGGTGCGGTGCGTCACGGCATCTCCAAGGCGCTGACCTACTACGAGCCGGGCCTGCGCTCGGTGCTCAAGAAGGGCGGCTTCCTGACCCGCGACAGCCGCGTGGTCGAGCGCAAGAAGTACGGCAAGGCGAAGGCCCGCCGCTCTTTCCAGTTTTCCAAGCGCTAAGGAGCACTTGGGGGCAAGTTCTCGAAGCGCTAAGCGCCGCGAACTCCAAGCATTTCGAAAAGGCCGCCTCCGGGCGGCCTTTTGTTTTTCTTACCAGTGCCCGGCCGGCGTCCTGATGTAGTCGATGAAGGCGCGCAGCGGCGCCGGCACCAAGCGGCGCCCGGGATAATAGAGAAACGGCCCGGAGAATTTCTGCCACCACGGTTCCAGCACAGGTTCCAGCGCGCCGCTCTCGAAATGCGGGCGTACCCAGTCCTCGAAGAGCCAGAGAATGCCGACGCCGGCGATCGCCGCATCGATAGCGAGATCGACGCCGCCACCAATGCTGACGAGCAATGGTCCCGTGGTATCGACCCGCACCACCTCGCCGCCGCGCTCGAACTCCCAAGGCGTCATGACCCCGCTCGGGAAGCGACCGCGCACGCACGCATGACCAAGCAGGTCACGCGGATGCTGCGGCCGGCCGTGCCGATCGAGATAGGCTGGCGCGGCCGAGGTGGTGAAACGCTGGGTGCGCGGCCCGATCGGCACAGCGATCATGTCCTGCTCCAGCCGTTCGTCATAGCGGATGCCCGCATCGCAGCCGGCCACCAGCAGGTCGACAAAGTTCTCCTCCGCGATCACCTCCAGCCGGATGGCCGGATATGCAGCGAGAAATCCCGGAACGATTTTTGGCAGCACCAGCCGCGAGGCGCTTATCGGCACGTTGAGGCGCAAGGTGCCGGCAGGTCGGTCACGAAAACCGTTCACGACGTCGAGCGCGGCCTGCACCTCACCCAGCGCGGGGCCAAGACGCGCCAGCAGGCTGGCGCCTGCCTCGGTCAGTGCAACACTGCGCGTGGTGCGATTGAAGAGCCGCACACCAAGTTGGGTTTCCAGACGGCGGACGGCTTCGCTGAGCACTGAGGCGCTGCCTGCAGTCACGCGGGCCGCTTCGCGAAAGCCGCCGGCGCGAGCGACGGCCATGAATGCCTGGAGATCGTTGAGATCAGCCGCCATTGTTCTTATTTCCGCACAGGTCGTGCCGGTTATACCCGGTTATCAGGACAGCAGCCATCCCTTATCTCCCTCGCCGACAGCGAAGGAGAGCAACAATGTCCAGTGTAGACAAATCCGGTACTTATAAACTCGGCGACCGCTCGGTGCATCGCCTCGGCTATGGCGCCATGCAGCTTGCGGGAAAAGGCGTGTTCGGCCCGCCGAAGGACCATGACGCGGCGATTGCCGTGCTGCGCGAAGCGGTGTCGCAAGGTGTGAACCATATCGACACCAGCGACTACTACGGGCCTTATGTCACCAACAAGCTGATCCGCGAGGCATTGGCGCCCTACCCCGACAACCTCACCATCGTCACCAAGATCGGCGCCCGTCGTGGGGAAGACGCCTCCTGGCTGCCGGCTTTTACAGCTGATGAGCTCGAACAGGCCGTGCACGATAATCTTCGCAACCTTGGCCTCGAGGTGATGGACGTCGTCAATCTGCGCATCATGTTCGGTGTGCACGGTCCAGCGGAGGGCTCCATCGAAGCGCAGGTCACCAGGCTTGCCGAGCTTCAGCGCAAAGGCCTGGTGCGCCATATCGGCTTGAGCAACGTCACGCGCGCGCAGATCGCGGAAGGCCGCCGCATCTGCGAGATCGTCTGCCTGCAGAACCAGTACAATCTCGCGCACAGGGACGACGACGCGCTGATCGATGAGCTCGCGCGTGACGGTATCGCCTATGTGCCGTTCTTCCCGCTCGGCGGCTTCAGCCCGCTGCAGTCGTCGACGCTCTCGGACGTCGCGGAACGGCTCGGTGCGACGCCGATGCAGGTTGCGTTGGCATGGCTGCTGCAGCGTTCGCCCAACATCCTGCTTATCCCTGGCACGTCGTCGGTCGAGCATCTGCGCGAGAATCTAGCGGCGGCGGAGCTCGAGCTGTCGGGGGATGTGCTGCGGGAGCTGGAGGGCGTGGCGAAAGCGGCGTGATGGACGATTAGCTGATCTCCCCCCTTGTGGGGGAGATGGCCGGCAGGCCAGAGGGGGCGTGAAGGAACGCGGCGCTGCAGGATCAAGGTTCCTCGCCCCACGAATGTGGGGAGAGGTGGCTCGGCGAAGCCGAGACGGAGAGGGGAGCGCCCTA
>NZ_JAIUHJ010000004.1:0-316953 GCF_020165105.1 Mesorhizobium sp. CA5
AAGCTCGCTATCATCGCCGTCGCAAGGAAGCTCCTGGTCGTCCTCAACGCTATCATTCGCGACAAAACCGCATTCGCATGAACACAGTTGCCATTCCGTGACTGCGACGCGTTGCGACGGTGCAGAATTCTGCTCCGCAGCACCCTACGATCAAAATCACGGAATGGATCCTCGGGTCTCCGCGTCCGCTTCGCTCCCGCTCCGCCCGTGGATGACGAAGTTGGTGAGTTCGCTGCCAATCTCGACGGTTCAAGATGGCATAATTCATCCATGCATGCGCGCGCCCTTAGTGATCTTGTCGACGAGCTTTTTCTCGCCGCGCATGGCGATGCCGACGACCTTGGCGTCGTTCGGGGCGAATTCGGCGAAGACGGCGCGGTTGGCGACGTCGTGCCCGGTCGAAAACATCTCCTCGACATAGGCGGATGTCGTCACGCCGCGTTCCAATGCCCGGCGGTGAATCGTACCCAGCGTCGCCGCATCGGCCGACAAGACAATGACCGGCTGGATCGACATCGGGTTGTAGAGGTTGCCGGCACGATCACGGTAAGCCTCGCCGATGATTTCGGGGAACTGCGCAACGATGCCGCTGGTCAGGAACGCGGTGACGTTGAGCTTCTGCCACACCGGCAGGTCCTCTCTCAGAACAATTGCAATTTTTGTATCGAACACCAAGATTGAGACTCCGAGACGGCCCGTGACGGGCGGGACAGGCGATGGCGCAGGCTCTAAGCGAAGAAGCGAAGGAAGGTCTTGAACGTTCGTGCGCGGATGCGGCCAACGGCGATCGCATCGTTTCGGCTCCGGGCGGCTCGGGTCTCGAACGCATCGAGGCGCGCTTCCATGGCAACGCCTTCGAGCTGCACCGGCACGACACCTATGCCATCGGCGTGACGCTGAACGGGGTGCAGCGCTTCCATTATCGCGGCGCGCTGCAACACAGCCTGCCCGGCCAGGCGATCGTGCTGCATCCAGACGAATTGCACGATGGCGGCGCCGGCACGGAAGACGGCCTGCGCTACAGGATCCTGTATCTGGAGCCGTCCCTGCTGCTCGACTGCCTCGATGGCGAGCCGCTGCCTTTCGTTCGCGACGCCGTGGTCGACGATCCTCGCTTGCGCGACACGTTGTTGTCGGCGCTGGCACCGCTGGACGAGGCACTCGGCGACCTGTTCGTGGCAGATTTCGTTGCGCAGCTGGCGCAACACCTCAAACGCCATGCCGGGCAGCCGGCAAAGTCAACGGGCAAGACCGCATGGCGCGCCGCCGCGCTTGCCCGCGACTATCTGGAGGAGAATGCCGAGCGACCGGTGCGCTCCGATGAGCTGGAGGCCGTCACCGGCCTCGATCGCTACGCGTTGTCGCGCCATTTTCGCGCCACCTATTCGACCAGCCCGCACCGCTTCCTGTTGATGCGCCGGCTGCAAAAGGCGCGGCGCATGATCGTCGAGGGCGAGTCGCTGGCGGAGATCGCCGCCGGCGCCGGCTTCAGCGACCAGAGCCATTTCAACCGGCATTTCAAGAAGGCATTCGGCATGACGCCGGGTCGCTGGGCAGCGCTGGTGCGCGACGCGTAAGCGCGACGCGCAGCATCGTCGCTCAGGCGCGATGCGCAGCATCGTCGCCTTTCCGCTAAGCCGTTGCTTAGATGGCGTGTGGAGCGACGATGCTACGCATCGCGCTTAGCTCGAGACGACGCTTTGCGTCGCTCGTTAATGGGAACGTCTCGCGGTTGAGCGATGACGCTCACGCGTCACGCTTCATCCAACTCCGCGTCATCGTCGATCAGCACCAGATCTTCGTTCGATAGATTCGCCTCGATGCGGGCGAGCAGCTTGAACAGCGCCTTCTGGTCCTTCTTGTCGAGGCCTCTCAGCGCCTGTTTCTCGGTCTTCTTGACCGACTTCTCGATGGCGCGGATGGTTTCACGGCCGGACTCGGTGAGGAAGATATGGGCCTGGCGGGCATCGGCGTTGGAGGCGCGCTTTTCCAGAAAGCCCTGCGCCTGCAGCCGGTTGATGGTCTTGGTGATGGTCGGCGGGCGCACGCCGAGCCGGCCGGCGAGGTTGCCGGGGGTCTGGCCGTCCTCGCGGTCGAGCGCCAGCATGATCTGGTCCTGGCCGGCATAAAAGCCGTGCGCCAGAAGCCGCGCGGCGAGCGCTGTACGCGCCAGCCTTGCCGCCGAATGCAGCCGGCTCATTGTCGCTGTCTTGTCCGCCTTGGCCATGGTCGTTCCCTCTTCGGCCGAACCGGCGCGGACAAGCATAGAGGCTGTCCGACGGCTGGCAAATGACGATTTAAAGAGTCCGGCTTGCGGAACGCTTTGCCGGCAAGCATTGCGGTGCCCGCGCAGGTGATGCCAGATGTTTATTTCAGTTAGATGACAAACGACTTTTGCACCGGCGAGATTCACAGCGGACGCTGATGAAGGCGCTTTGGGCGCCCGAGCGGCTCCTGCGTCTGGCCTGCCTCGGCCGCCGCCGATCCGTGCGTGGCGCCGCTCCGCTTGGAGGGTCGGCCTGGCCCATCGGTTTGGCGCGTGCAAAAGCTCGACACCCATCCTATATCAGGCCGACAATCCAGGATTTTCGAGGCAACCATGAGCGACGCACAGACGCAAATCCCCGTAACCGTTCTCACCGGCTATCTCGGCGCGGGCAAGACGACGCTGCTCAACCGCATCCTGTCGGAGAGCCACGGCAAGCGTTACGCCGTCATCGTCAACGAGTTCGGCGAGATCGGCATCGACAACGACCTGATCGTCGAGTCCGACGAGGAAATCTACGAGATGAACAATGGCTGTGTCTGCTGCACGGTGCGCGGCGACCTGATCCGCGTGGTCGAAGGCCTGATGAAACGCCCGGGCCGCTTCGACGCCATCGTCGTCGAGACCACGGGTCTTGCCGACCCGGTGCCGGTGGCGCAGACCTTCTTCATGGACGACGACGTGCGCACCAAGACCAAGCTCGACGCGGTGGTGGCGCTGGTCGACGCCAAGCACCTGCCGCTGCGCCTGAAGGATTCCAAGGAAGCCGAGGACCAGATCGCGTTCGCCGACGTGGTGGTGCTGAACAAGACCGACCTCGTCACGCCGGACGAGCTCGAAAAGGTCGAGGCGACGATCCGCGCCATCAACCCGGCGGCAAAAATCCATCGCACGCAGCGTTCCGGCGTGGCGCTTGACGAAGTGCTCGACCGCGGCGCCTTCGACCTGTCGCGGGCGTTGGAGAACGATCCGCATTTCCTCGACGCGCACGACCATGACCATGACCATGACCATCATCATGATCATGACGGTCACGATCATCACCATCACGACCATGCTTCCGACATCCATGACGTGACGGTGAAGTCGGTGTCGCTGCGCGGCGGCGAGATGGACCCCAAGAAATTCTTTCCCTGGATCGAGAAGGTGACCCAGATGGAAGGACCGAACATCCTACGGCTGAAGGGCATCATCGCGCTGAAGGGCGACGAGGACCGCTATGTGCTGCAGGGCGTGCACATGATCCTCGAAGGCGACCACCAGCGCGCCTGGAAGGATGGCGAAAAACACGAAAGCCGGCTGGTCTTCATCGGCCGCGATCTCGACGCCGATCGGCTCAGGAAGAGTTTTGAGGCCTGCCAGGCGGCTTGATTTCCTGACTTTCAGGCGCTAGCGCTGCCCCTTCGTCCTTCTCCCCTTGTGGGAGAAGGTGGCCTCGCGAAGCGAGGTCGGATGAGGGGTGCTCCAGCTTGGCAAGGACGGCAATCCGTCCAACACCCCTCATCCGTCTTGGCGCTGCGCGCCAATCCACCTTCTCCCACAAGGGGAGAAGGAGGAGCCACATCTAGCCGCGCCGGCTATCTCGAACGGATCGTTTGCATGCCCACAGTCGCCCCGCTTGATCTCGAAGGCCATTGCGTTGCCGCCGTCTTCTTGAACGACGTGCCGCATTTCGCGCTCGCCGACGGTTCAATCCACCGGTTGGATAACGGGCACAAGACGGTGCGGGCCAATGACGGCCTGCTCGCCGCCTTCCATGACGCGGCCAATGACCGGCTGATCACCGGCGGCGAGGATGGCAAGGTGTTTGCCGTGAAGGCCGGCGGCGAGGTGAGCGAGCTGGCCAGCGCCGGCAAAAAGTGGATCACCAGCGTCAGCGCCGGGCCGCAGGGCGCGATCGCCTATGCCTCGGGCAAGACCGCCTTCGTGCGTTTCGCCGACGGCAAGATCAAAGAATTTGCCCATCCGCGTTCGGTGGAGGGATTGGCCTTCTCGCCCAAGGGCATGCGTTTCGGCGTCGCCCGCTACAATGGCGCGACGCTGCATTTCCCGGCGGCCGAGGGCAAGCCGGTGGAGCTCGAATGGGCAGGCGCCCATACCGGCATCACCTTTTCACCGGACGGCGCCTTCCTCGTCACCACCATGCAGGAGAACGCGCTGCATGGCTGGAAGCTTGCCGACGGCAAACACATGCGCATGTCGGGCTATCCGGGCAAGGTGAAGAGCCTTTCCTGGAGCGTGAAGGGCAAATGGCTGGCGAGCTCCGGCGCGCCGGCAGCGATCGTGTGGCCGTTCGCCAGCAAAGACGGACCGATGGGCAAGGCGCCGCTGGAGCTCGGCACGCGCGGCAATACCATGGTGACCTGTGTTGCCTGCCATCCCAGCCAAGATGTCACGGCCATCGGCTATGAGGACGGCATGGTGATTGCGGCGCGCTTCGCCGACGCCAAGGAAGTGCTGCTGCGCCGCCCCGGCACGGGCGCCATCACGTCGATGATGTGGGACAAGGAAGAACGCCGCATCGTCTTCGGAAGCGCCGCCGGCGACTGCGGCGTGATCGATATCACGGCTTAAGGGGAGTAAGGCAGTAGGGCAGTAAGGGAGTAGGGGAATAGCGCTTGAAAGCCACCCTACTGCCCTACTGCCCTACTGCCCTACTGCCCTACTGCCCTACTGCCCTACTGCCCTACTGCCTACTGCCTGAGGGGGCTTCATGCATTCAATCGACCGGACTTCCATGGGCGGCATCGACGTCGCCCGCATCGCCGAATTGCGCGAGACGGAGGCGGCCGCGTTCCGCAAGGCGCGGCCGAAATCCGAGGCGAAGCTCGGCAACGGCATTGCCGGTTTCCTCGGCGGGGTGCCGATGCACTGGATAAGCGACTGGCCGACGCCGTTCCCGATCCTGGTCGACGGCGCCAAGGGCGCTACCATCACCGACATTGACGGCAATAGGCTCGACGATTTCTGCCTTGGCGACACCGGCTCGATGCTCGGCCATTCGCCGCCGGCGGTCGCCCGCGCGATCCGCCGGCAGGCCGCTCGGGGTCTGACTTATATGCTGCCAAGCGAGGATGCGCTGGCGATCGGCCCACTGCTTCAGCAGCGCTTCGGCCTGCCCTACTGGCAGATCGCCACCACCGCCACCGACGCCAACCGCTTTGCGCTGCGCGTCGCCCGCGCGGTGACCGGGCGCGAGAAGATCCTGGTCTTCAACGGCTGCTATCATGGCTCGGTCGACGAGACGATGGTGCGGCTGATCGACGGCAAACCGGTCAACCGGCCTGGGTTGGCCGGCGAATTCCGCGACCTGACGCGAGCGACCAAGATCGTCGAGTTCAACGACATTGCCGCGCTCGAGGCAGCGCTTGCGGCCCGCGACGTCGCCTGCGTCATCACTGAGCCGGTGCTGACCAATTCCTGCATGGTGCTGCCGGAACCCGGTTTCCACGACGCGCTGCGGCGCCTGACCCGCGCGGCCGGCACGCTGCTGCTGATCGACGAGACGCACACCATTTCGACGGGGCCGGGCGGTTATACGCGCAAGCACGGGCTGGAGCCGGACCTGTTCGTGCTCGGCAAGCCGGTGGCCGGCGGCGTGCCGGCGAGCATCTGGGGCATGAGCGAGGAGGTCGCCACGCGCTATGGCGCCTACAACCAGACCAAGGAGCCTGGCTATTCCGGCATGGGCACCACGCTGTCGGCGAACCCGCTGCAATTCGCGGCGATGCGCGCCACGCTGGAAGAGGTGATGACGGAGGCAGCCTACGCCCATATGGACCGGCTGGCGCGCCGCCTCGATGCGGGGCTCTCCGCCGTCATTCAGCGAAACAAGCTGCCCTGGCATGTCGCGCGGGTCGGCGCCCGCGTCGAGTTCATCTGCGCGCCCGGACCGCTTGGGAACGGTGGCGAGGCGGAACAAGCGCATGCGCCGGAGCTCGAAGCCGCCATCCATGTCGCGCTGGTCAATCGCGGCGTGCTGATCGCGCCGTTCCACAACATGATGCTGATCTCACCGGCAACGACTTCGGCGCAAGTGAGCCGACTGATCGCCGCCTTCGCCGCGGTTGCGGGCAAGCTTGCGGCGTGAGAAAAGCGGCGATGGACAATCTGAACGCCGCTACCACCTCTCCTTCCGGCTCGACTCCCGCCGAGGCGAAGGCGTTTCTCGACGCGCATCCCGAGATCGAGGCGTTCGACATCGTGCTCACCGACGCCAACGGCATCGGCCGCGGCAAGATCGTGCGCCGGCACGAGCTGATGGGCATTTTCGAGAACGGCCGGCATCTGCCGATCTCGATCCTCGGCCTCGACATCACCGGCGAGGATGTGCACGAAACCGGACTGGTGTGGGACACCGGCGACGGCGATCTCAGGGCATGGCCGATCCCCGGCACGCTGGTTCCGCTCTTCGGCACCAACCCGCCGCGCGGCCAGGTGCTGATGTCGATGCACCACCTCGACGGCCAGCCGATGACCTCCGACCCGCGGCTGGTGCTGGCAAGGCAGGTGGAATTGCTGGCGGCACGCGGCCTGCATCCGGCCGGCGCCTTCGAGCTTGAGTTTTTCCTGCTGTCCAATGAGCGCGACGCGGATGGCAAGGTTCAGCCTGCCCGCGCGGTGCTCGACGGCCGCCGCTCGGCCAAGACCGAGGTCTATTCGGTCGACCATCTGCATGGCATGGAGCCGCTGTTTTCCGACATCTACGCCGCCGCGAGGGCGCAAGGCATTCCAGCCGAGACGGTGATCTCCGAATACGCGCCCGGCCAGTACGAACTGACGCTCAACTACCGCAAGGACGTGATGCGGGCGGCCGACGATCTCGTCATGCTGAAGCGGCTGGTACGGGCGCAGGCGCGGCGGCACGGCGTGACCGCCTGCTTCATGGCCAAGCCCATCGAGGCCTATGCCGGATCGGGCATGCATTTCCATGTCTCGCTGCAGGACGATGGCGGCCGCAACGTCTTCACCGAGGCAGCCGGCGAGAAGTGGTCGCTAAGCCTGCTCAACGCGCTTGGCGGCCTCATCCACACCATGGCGGAATCCATGCTGGTGTTTGCGCCGCACGCCAATTCATGGCGCCGCTTCGTCTCGCAATCCTATGCCCCCGTGGCGCCCAGTTGGGGCGTCAACAACCGCTCGGTGGCGCTGCGCGTGCCGGCGGGCGACGCCAGGAACCGCCGCATCGAGCACCGGCCGTCGGGCGTAGACGCGAATCCGTACCTTGTCGCCGCAACGGTGCTGGCCGGCATCGTCAAGGGCCTGGACGAGGGTCTGGACCCTGGCCTCGAGACGACCGGGAACGGCTATGAACAGGCAACGGAGAAATCGAGCATGCCCGCCGACTGGCGCGCCGCAATCGAAGCGGCCAGAGGCTCCGATTTCCTGAAGTCGGCGCTCGGCCCCGACCTGCACCGAACCTTCGTGGCGATCAAGCAGGCGGAATATCTGCGCGTGGCACGCACCGTCAGCGAGCTGGACTATCATCTCTACCTGCATGAGGTTTGAGCACAGGGCCCGACAGGCGCGGCGATCACGTTTTGCCAACGGCAGGAGATGCCGAAGAAAATATTGGCGGAACCTTCCCGCGGCCTCGCTCATTCCAGATTTGACAGCAGGAGCAGACAGAGCCGCGTCAGAGATGATCGACCGGATGCCAACCACCCCAGTACCGCGCCATGCCAAGGTGAAGGCCAAGCATTGGCCGACGCCCGAGCCGGCCGATGTGGTGGCGCCTGAAGCCGAAGATATTCCGGAGTTGCGCGAAGAGGCGAAAGGCTGCCGCCGCTGCCCGCTTTGGCATGACGCAACGCAGACCGTGTTCGGCGAAGGACCGGAGAGCGCGGACGTGGTCTTCGTCGGCGAACAGCCAGGCGATCAGGAGGATCTGGCCGGCAAACCATTTGTCGGCCCGGCCGGTAGAATATTCGACAGCATCCTGGACGACGCCGAAATCGATCGCCGCAAGGTCTATGTGACCAATGCGGTCAAACACTTCAAATTCGAGCCGCGCGGCAAGCGGCGCATCCATTCCAAGCCCAATGCCGGAGAAATCCAGGCCTGCCGCTGGTGGCTGGACAAGGAGCTCGACCTCGTCAAGCCGAACCTCGTGGTGGCGCTCGGCGCGACGGCGGCGCAGTCGCTGCTCGGCAAGGCCGTGCCGATCACCAAGATGCGCGGCGATGTGATCGAGCGCGAGGATGGCTTGCGCGTGTTTGTGACCATCCACCCCTCCTTCATCCTGCGCATCCGCGATCATGAGGACAAGGAGGCGGAGAGGGACCGGTTTTTGCAGGATATGCGGAAGGTGAAAGGGCTGATGGCTGCTTGATCGTTCTACGCACCCGAGGGACCGGTGGGCGTGCGCTTTTGAACGGCTCTGCGGCGTTGGAGATTAGCCGAAGCGCCTATCGCTTCGTCATCCACGGGCGGAGCAAGGAGCGAAGCGACGCGCGCAGACCCGAGGATCCATTCCGCGACTTCGATGCGCCGCAACGGTTCAGAATTCTGCTCCGCTACATTCCTTGCCCGACGTCACGGAATGGATTGCAGGGTCTTCGCGACGGAGCTTCGCTCCTGCTTCGCCCTGGAATGACGACGTCAGCGCTTATCGCGCTACCTCACCAGAATCGCCCTCAGATCATTCACATTCGTGCCGGTCGGCCCCGGGACGAACAAATCTCCGACCGCATTGAAGGCCGTCCAGGCATTGTTGCCGGCGAGCATCGCCTTGGCGTCGACGCCTGCCGCGCGCATGCGCGCCACGGTCGAGCCGTTGGCGAAGGCGCCGGCATTGTTCTCCGAGCCGTCGATGCCGTCGGTGTCGGCGGCCAAGGCATCGATGCCGTTCACGCCGTCGATGCCGATGGCGAAAGCGAGCAGGAATTCCGAATTGCGGCCGCCCTTGCCTTTTGCCCGCAACGTCACGGTCGTTTCGCCGCCCGAGAGGATAAGCACTGGCTTCTTGAAGGGACGATTGCGCGTCGCCACCTCGCGCGCGATCGCGGCGTGCACGCCGCCGACCTCACGCGCTTCGCCCTCGATCGCGTCCGACAGGATGACGGCCTGAATGCCTTGCCGCTCAGCCTCGGCGGCGGCGGCTTCCAGAGAGACGCCGGCCGAGGCGGTCAGGTGCACCTCGTTGCCAGCAAAGCGCGGATCGTCTGGACTCGGCGCGTCGGCTGCCGGCGACTGGATATGCGCCATGACCGAGGCCGGCAGCTTTATGCCATAGGCCGCGATCGAGGCCAGCGCATCCGCGCGGCTGCCGGTGTCGGGAACGGTCGGTCCCGATGCGACCAGTGCCGGATTGTCGCCCGGGATATCGGAGACGACCAGCGACACCATCCTCGCAGGATGGGCAGCGGCGGCCAGGCGCCCGCCCTTGATGGTCGAGACATGCTTGCGGATGGTGTTCATCGCCGCGATCGGCGCGCCGGAGGCAAGCAGCGCTTCATTGACGGCGATCTCATCGGCAAGCGTCAGCCCGGGAGCCGGCGACGGCAGCAAGGCCGAACCGCCGCCGGAAATCAGCGCCACCACAAGATCGTCAGCGGTCAGACCCCGCACCTTCTCCAGCAAGCGGCGCGACGCCTCGAGGCCAGCGGCATCCGGCACCGGGTGCGCCGCCTCGATGATCTCGATGCGCTCGCATCTGGCGCCATAGCCGTAGCGGGTGACGACTAGGCCATCGATGGGACCATCCCAGACCTTCTCGAAGGCCGCCGCCATTTGCGCCGAGCCTTTTCCCGCGCCAATGACGACGGTGCGACCCTTCGGCTTCGCCGGCAAATGATTGCGGATCGTCTTTTCCGGGTCGGCGGCGGCGACGGCGGCGTCGAAGATCGAGGTGAGGAAGCTTTTCGGGTCGGTCATTTTTGTTCCGGCGGCAGCGCGAGCCCGCTCGCATCGATGCCAAGATGCGCGCAAAGCGCGTCGACTACGACGCCATGATCCTCGCGCTCGGGCAGGCCCGAGACGGCGATGACGCCGATGACGCCGGCGCCCTTCACCGTGACCGGAAAGCCGCCGCCGGCGAGCACATAATCGGCAATGTCGAGCGCTTCGCCGACCTTGAACGTGCGGTCCGGGCGCTGCTGCTCAAGCACCAGGCGATAGGTGCTTCTGAGATAGCGCCTTACGACATTGATCTTGCGCCGCGCCCAATCGGGATTTGACGCGTTGGAACCCGGCATGGCCGCATAGAAGAGCGGCCGGTCGAAAGTCCTGATGTCGACGATGATCGGAAGATCTTCCTTCAGCGCCCGGTCCCTGATGTCAGAACCGATCTTGAAGGCGACAGCCTCATCGAAGGCCGGAAAGACCAGCGTGGCTTCCTGTTTCTTGATCAGAGCGATGTCGTCGGCGATGGCCATGTCTCTTTCTCCGAAATCCCACCGTCGTTTGTACGACAAGCTCTGTCTGGTCAAGCATTCGTCGCAGACGCGCCAGGGTCGACCCCCACTCCGTCGAGCTTCGCTCGACACCTCTCCCCCGATCGACGGGGGAGAGGAAAGGCGCGAAGCGATTCAAGCTGGCGCCTTTCCAGTTGGCCCCTTTCCTCTCCCTCCGGAGGGGGGAGAGGTGGCGCCGCGAAGCGGCGACGGAGTGGGGGAACCACTTGGCAACCAGGCGCAGTCATCATCTTGCCCTACTCGAAGATCTACCCCATTGTCGGGACTTATCCCGCCACAATCGCGCTCTTCGCCGGCCGGCCTGCCACATAGACCTCGCGCACGGCACGATCGTCGCCCAGCGTCTGCAGCAGGAAGAGCTCTTCCGCCAGCGTCTCCACAGTCTCCATCCTGAGCCGCATGCCCGGCGTCGCGTGGGCGTCGAGCACTACGATGTCGGCATCGGTGCCTTCTTCCAGCGTGCCGACCTTGTCGGCCACGGACAGCGCCTCTGCATTGCCGCGCGTCAGCTGCCAGAAGGACTGGAAGGGGTTCAGCTTCTCGCCGTTCAGCGCGATCACCTTGTAGCCTTCATCCATGGTGCGCAGCATCGAATAGTTGGTGCCGCCGCCGACATCGGTGGCTGCGGCTATCCTGAGCGGCTTCTCGCGCCGGCGGTAACGCTGGTAGTCGAACAGGCCGGAGCCGAGGAAGAGATTGGATGTCGGGCAGAACACCGCGACCGAACCCGACCGTGACAGCGCGTCCGCCTCGCGCTCCGACAGGTGGATGCAGTGGCCGAACAGGCTCTTCTTGCCGAGCAAGCCGTAATGCTCATAAACGTCGGTGTAGTCGCGCGACCAGGGATAGAGCTCCTGGGTGAAGGCGATCTCGGCGTGGTTTTCCGACAGATGCGTCTGCATGTGGAGATCGGGATGCTCACGGCAGAGCACGCCGGCCATCTCCATCTGCTCGGGCGTAGAGGTGATGGCGAAGCGTGGCGTGATGGCATAGAGCTGGCGGCCCTTGCCGTGCCATTCGGCGATCAGCGCCTTCGTATCGTCATAGCCGGTCTGCGGCGTGTCGAGCACGCCGTCGGGCGCATTGCGGTCCATCATCACCTTGCCGGCAATGTTGAGCATATTTCGCTCATGCGACTCGGCGAAGAAAGCCTCTGCCGAAGACTTGTGCACCGAACAATAGGCGACGACGGTCGTCGTGCCCTGGCGCAGCATCTCGTCGAGGAAGACCCTGGCGATGCGGCGCCCGTGTTGGGCGTTCTGGAATTTCGACTCTTCCGGAAAGGTGTATTTGTTCAGCCAGTCGAGCAGCTCGGCGCCATAGGAGGCGATGATCTGCATCTGCGGCACATGGACATGCGCGTCGAGGAAGCCCGGCAGGATGAGATGCGGACGATGGTCGATCGTCTCGACACCGGCAGCCGCCTTCTTCAAGACCTCCGCATAGGAGCCGGCGGCGACGATCCTGCCGTTCTCGATCAGCAGACCGCCATCCTCCTCATAGCGCCAGGCGGAATGGTCGTCGATCGCTTCGGGCCAGTGCAGGAAGGAGAGCGTGCGGCCGCGCAGAATTTTCGCTGTCATGCTTACTTTCCGGCGCCTTCGAACCAGGCGACCAGAAGGGCCCGTTCCTGGTCGGTTATCTGGGTGACGTTGGCGGGCGGCATGGCATGCGCCCGGCCGGCCTGAATGTAGATCTCGCGCGCATGCTCGGCGATGCGCTCATCAGTGTCGAGCAGCACGCCCTTCGGCGCATGGTAGATGCCTTCATAGACCGGCTCCTCCGTATGGCACATCGAGCAGCGGCCAAGCACGGTGTCGCGCACGGCCGGGAAATGCGCCGAGGCGATGTAGGCCTGCGCTGCAGCGGATGCGGCGGAGATCTTGGGCTCGCCGGTCAGCACCTTCGGCACGGTCGACAGCCAGATGATGATCATGAACAGCACGGCGGCGCCCAGCCAGGTCCAGGTCGGGTTGCCCTTCCTTGCATGCACGGTGTTGAAATAGTGCCGGATCAAAACGCCGATGATGAAGACCAGCGAAGCGATGACCCAGTTGAACTCAGTGCCGAAGGCCAGCGGGTAGTGGTTCGACAGCATCAGGAACAGGACCGGCAAGGTCAGGTAGTTGTTGTGCAGCGAACGCTGCTTGGCGATCTTGCCGTATTTCGGGTCCGGCTTGCGGCCGGCGATCAGGTCGGCGACGACGATCTTCTGGTTGGGGATGATGACCATGAAGACATTGGCCGACATGATGGTGGCGGTGATGGCGCCAAGATGCAGGAAGGCGGCGCGGCCGGTGAAAAGATGCGTCAGCCCCCAGGCGATGAACACCAGCACGCAATAGAGCACCAGCATCAGCCCGGCGTCGCTTTTGCCGAGCGGCGAGCGGCAGAGCAGGTCGTAGACGATCCAGCCGACGCCGATGGTGGCCAGCGACAAGAGGATGCCGGCCGGCACCGAGATGTTGAGCACGTTGGGATCGATCAGGAAGAGATCGGCCCCGGCGTAATAGACCACGCAGAGCATGGCGAAGCCCGACAGCCAGGTGGCGTAGGATTCCCATTTGAACCAGGTGAGGTGCTCCGGCATCTCGGCCGGCGCCACCAGATATTTCTGGATGTGGTAGAAGCCGCCGCCATGCACCTGCCACTCCTCGCCGAAGGCGCCGGCGGGCAGGCCGGGCCGCTGGCGCAGGCCGAGGTCGAGCGCGACGAAATAGAAGGATGAGCCGATCCAGGCGATGCCGGTGATGACATGCAGCCAGCGGACCGCGAAGCTCAGCCAGTCCCAGAAAATCGCGAAATCCATCATTGCACTCGTCCCTGCCGATGAGAGCGACTTTACGGTCTGGCGCGCAAACGAAAAGAGGCGAGGTGCGCGATGACTTTCAAAAAAAAATGGAAAATACTAGGGTGCCTAAGGTGTGTGAGGATTCAGGTCAGGCCGAGCCGAAAACGGCGCGTTTCGAGAACCGGGGCGGAGCGTAGTTGAAGTACGTGAGCACCGGAAGCGCAGGAACCCGGCGTTTGCAGGCCGGCATCAGCTGAATCTCCACACACCTTCGCGCAGCCGCTTGAGAGCCACACATGGCCTATCTCGACAACATCGCTGTCTTCGTTCGTGTCGTCGAGCTCGGCAATCTTTCGGCGGCGGGGCGCGACATGCGCATTTCGCCGGCGGTCGCCTCCAACCGCATCAAGGAACTGGAGAAACATCTTGGGGTGCGGCTGTTCAACCGTACGACAAGGCAGTTGATGCCGACCGAGCATGGCACCGTGTTCTACACCGGCGCCAAGCAGGTGCTGGACGCGATCACCGAGGCGGAAGCGGCGGTCGCCGCGCTCTCCGGCCAGCCACGCGGGACCATCAGGGTCACGGCGCCGCTCGGCCTCGGCCGGAGGCTGATCGCGTCAGGCATTCCGGACTTCCACGACAAATATCCCGATATCGAGGTGAGGCTTCGGCTCTCCGACCATAATGTCGATATCATGAAGGAAGGCATCGACGTCGCCTTCCGGCTCGGCATCATCGAGGATTCGAGCCTCAGGATGCGCGGCATCATGGAATGCGAGCGCGTGCTGGTGGCGGCGCCGAAATACCTGGAAGCGCGCGGCGAGCCGACCGAGGCGCAGGAGCTGATCGGTAAAAAGCACGACTGCCTGATGCTGCGCTATGCCGGCGCGCGCGAATATGTCTGGACGCTGCAGACGCCGAACGGACCTCAGAAATTCGAGGTGCACGGTCCCTATGACACCGACGACGGCGACGTTCTGACCGGCTGGGCACTATCGGGGCGCGGCATCATCAACAAGCCGCGTTTCGAGGTCGAGCCGTTCATCCGCGACCGGCGGCTGAAGGTGATCCTGCCCCAGGCGCCACCGACGCCGGTGCAGTTCGCCGCCGTCTATCCGCACAAGAAGCTGCAGGATCCGAAGGTGCGGCTGCTGCTCGACTTCATGGCCGAGCGCTGCCAGCGGCTGATCAAGGACCTCCTGGCCGGGAAGTAACGGCCGGTGGCGTCGCCATTCCGGACGGAAGGCTACGGCGAAAGGCGCCGGGCCTAGCCGCGGCGCACTTTTTCCTGGAATGGCCTCGGATCAGTCCATTAGCCTGGCCGTGCCGGACACCCTGATCGAGCTGCCGGGGGCCGGTGGAATATCGGCATGAAGGCGCGAGCGCATACCCATATCCTCGCCTTGGACGATGTCGATGGCGCCGCCATGCGGCCAGCCGAGATCACGCAGATAGCCGGCAAAGGCAGCGGTCGCAGCGCCCGTCGCAGGATCCTCGTAGACGCCGCCGGACGCGAAGGGATTGCGCGTGTGAAAGAGGCGCGGTGTCTCGGCATGGGCGAGCAGGATGGTGACCAGGCCTTCGCGCCGCATGAAGGACTGGCCCTGCTTCAAGTCATAGGCCATGGCGGCCAACGCCGCGCGCGACTTCAGCGCCAGCACGAGATGATCGGCGCCGCCATGGATGAGCGCCGGTGGAATGGCGGGATCGAGATCGCCCGGCTGATAGCCAAGCAAGGCGAGCGCTTCGCCGACCAGTTCCGAGGATGCGGCCTTGCTGCGCGTCGGTGGCGACTGCAAGGCGGCGGCAAAGTTGGCGCCATCGCGAAAGCCTTCGACGGTGATGTCCGCCTGGTTGAGAATCAGCCTGAAGATGCCGTCGCCGAACTTTCCGACCAGCGCCGCGCCGAGCGCGATCGTGGCATGGCCGCAGAACGGCACTTCCGACTCCGGCGAAAAATAGCGCACGCGCCAGACGTCGCCCTCGGGCGCCGCGAAGGCGGTTTCCGAGAAACCGACATCCGCCGCGACACGCTGCATGTCGGCGACGTCGGGCAGCGTCTCGCCAATCACCACGCCGGCGGGATTGCCGCCGGTGTTCCCGTCCGAAAATGCGGCGATCTTCAATATGTCCATGTTCCTGACCCCGTTATCCGTGAGGCGCAACAAACACGTTTCGCGCCGCTTTGGGAAATGAGGAAAGCAGCAAGCAGCGGTGAGCGCCAGTCACACCTGCAATCGGGGATGGTGCCCCTCGATCCAACGCGGAACGAAATTCTGGTCATCACCGTTCTGACGGTTGGCGGTCGTTCGGGCCGCCTTCAGCTTTCATCATGCGACGCAGCGGGACAGGAGCCGACCATGGACGCCATCGTCACCAAGAACGACCTCAAATCCGATGCCAAGAAGGAATCGATCGATCTGCTCAACGCCAGGCTTGCCGACGCCATCGACCTGGCGCTGATCACCAAGCAGGCGCATTGGAACGTCAAGGGCCCGCAATTCATCGCCATCCACGAGATGCTGGACGAATTCCGCGAGGAGATCGACGGCCATGTCGACATCATCGCCGAGCGCGCCGTGCAGCTCGGCGGCACCGCGCACGGCACCTCGCAGGAAGTGTCGAAGGCGACCAAGCTGAGGCCTTATCCGACCGACATCCACAAGACCAAGGATCATCTGGCGGCGTTGATCGACCGCTATGCCACGGCCGCCAAGCTGACCCGCGAAGCAATCGACGAGGCCGACGACGCCGGCGATCGCGATACGGCGGACATCTTCACCGCCTATTCGCGCTCGCTCGACAAATTGCTGTGGTTCCTCGAGGCGCACACGCAGGAAAAAGAATAGCCAGGCGCTTCCCGGCTTTCACAACATGGCCGGCAGGTTAGCCCGCCATCGTCTTTTCGGGCGCGGCCGAAGCAGCCGGCTGGGCGCCGTGCGACACCAGCGCCGTCATGATCTCTGCGGCGGCGAGCGCTGCAATCACCGGCGGGCGCTTGTCCTTCACCGCATTGCCGCCGATCGGTGAGATGAGCCGGGCGAACTGCGCTTCGCTGCCCTCGGCGGATTTCAGGAACCAGTTCCTGAAGGTCGCCTTCTTGGTCTTCGAGCCGATCATGCCGACATAGGCGCTGTCGTCGCGCTTCAGCGCCTCGGCGACGATCAAGAAATCCAGCGCATGATCATGGGTCAGGATCGCGAAGGCCGATCCCGCCGGCGCCTCGCGCACCACGGCTTCGGGCAACGATGTCAGCCGCGTCTCCACCGTTTCCGGCATGCCTTCCAGCGCCTCGGCGCGGGTCTCGACGACGAAGACATGGATCGGCAGCAGCGCCAGCGAAGCTGCCAATGCCCGACCGACATGGCCGCCGCCGAACAGATAGACATGCGGCAGACGCGCCTCTTCCGATTCAGCGTTGGCGATCAGCTGCTGCTCCAGCGAAGCATCGACGAGGCGGATCGACACCTTCACGCGGCCGCCGCAGCATTGGCCGATCTCCGGCCCGAGCGGAACGTCAAGCGTTGCGCAGATCTCATCGACCTCGGTACGGGCTTCACCGGCCGGAGATCGCGACCGCTGCCCTGCATTCAATACCTGCCGCGCCTTGTCGATCGCCATGTATTCGAGCTGACCGCCGCCGATGGTGCCGAAAATCGACGATGCCGAGACAAGCATGAAGGCACCGGCTTCGCGCGGCGTCGAACCCTTCGTCGCCGCCACTTCAACCAACGCAGCCTGGCCGACCCGGCCGAGGAATTCCTTCAGCTGTTGCGCTTTCGAGTTCATCGTCTGCATTTCCACTTGGGAAATATAGGGTTTTTCGGCCCGAATTGCACGTTTTAAGCCGGCTTCGCGGCTTCCCGCTTCAACCTCTCGATCGCCATCAGCACCCGTTCGGGCGTCGCCGGCGCGTCGAGGCGCGGACAGATCTTGTGATCCGCGACGCTGGCCACCGCGTCCGACAGCGCATGCAGCACCGACATGCCGTGCGGCAGCGGCGGCTCGCCTACAGCCTTGGAGCGGTGGATGGTCGGTTCATAGGCAGACGACCAGTCGGTCAGCTTAACGTTGAATATCTTCGGACGGTCGGACGCGAGCGGAATCTTGTAAGTCGACGGCGCATGCGTACGCAGCCGGCCGCTGTCGTCCCACCACAGCTCCTCCGTCGTCAGCCAGCCCATGCCCTGGATGAAGCCGCCCTCGACCTGGCCGAGGTCGATAGCCCGGTTCAGCGAACGGCCGGCGTCATGCAGGATATCGGTGCGCTCGACGACATATTCGCCAGTCAGCGTGTCGACCGAGACTTCCGAGCAGGCCGCGCCATAGGCGTAATAGTAGAAGGCATGGCCGCGGCCCTTGCTGCGGTCCCAATGGATCTTCGGCGTCTTGTAGAAACCGGCCGCCGAGAGCTGGATGCGATTGATATAGGCCTGCTTGACCAGATCGTTGAACGCCACTTCCTGGTTGCCGATGCGCACCCGGTTGGGCAGGAACACGACCTGATCGTGCGGCACCTGATACTTGTCGGCGGCGAAATCGGTCAGCCGCTTGCGGATCTGGCGGGCGGCGTCCTGCGCCGCCATGCCGTTGAGGTCGGCGCCGGACGACGCGGCCGTCGGCGAGGTGTTCGGCACCTTGGCGGTGGTGGTGGCGGTGATCTTGACCCGGTCAAGATCGATCTGGAACTCCTCGGCCACGACCTGCGCCACCTTGAGGTGCAGGCCCTGGCCCATCTCGGTGCCGCCATGGTTCATATGGACGGAGCCGTCGGCATAGACATGCACCAGCGCGCCGGCCTGGTTGGCTTCCGTCTTGGTGAAGGAGATGCCGAACTTTACCGGCGTCAGCGCCAGACCACGCTTGATGAAGCGGCTGTTGTTGTTGAAGGCGCTGATCTCGCGGCGTCGCCGCGCATAGTTCGCGCTTTCCTCCAGCTCGGCCACGATGCGCTGGATGATGCAGTCCTCGACCTTCTGATGATAGGGCGTGACGCTGCGCTCGCCGATCGCCTCCATCGGATCGTAGAAATTCAATTTGCGGATCTCGAGCGAGTCCTTGCCGACGGCGAAGGCAACCTCGTCGATGACGCGCTCCGCGCCGACCATGCCTTGCGGGCCGCCAAAGCCGCGGAAGGCGGTGTTGGAGACGGTGTTGGTGTAGAGCGGCGCCGATTTCGCATGCACCGCAGGATAGAAATAGGCATTGTCGCAGTGGAACAGCGCGCGGTCGCCGACCGGACCGGAGAGGTCGGCGGAGAACCCGCAGCGCAACGCATAGGTGAAGTCGACGCCCAGGATATTACCCTCGTCGTCGAAGCCGACCTCGTAGTCGATGGCGAAGTCGTGCCGCTTGCCGGTGGCGGTCATGTCCTCGTCGCGGTCGAGCCGGATTTTCACCGCGCGCTTCAGCTTCTTGGCGGCGATGGCCGCGATGGCCGCGCACTGATTGGCCTGCGTCTCCTTGCCGCCGAAGCCGCCGCCCATGCGGCGCACTTCGACTGTCACCGCATGGCTCGGCACGCCGAGCGCATGGGCAACCAGATGCTGCGTCTCGCTCGGACCCTGCGTCGAGCAATAGACGACGACCTCGTCGTCCTCGCCGGGGATCGCCAGCGAGACCTGGCCTTCGAGATAGAAATGATCCTGGCCGCCGAGCCACATGCGGTTCTTGATGCGGCGCGGAGCGGCGGCAATCGCCGCGGCGGCATCGCCGCGCTTCAGGATCAACGGCGTGGTGACCTGCTTGTCGTTGACCGGGTCGAGGTTCCAGATGTCGATGACGGCCGGAAGCTCGTCATACTCGATTTTTGCGAAACGCGCCGCGCGGCGCGCTTCCTCACGCGTCTCGGCAACCACGGCGAAGATCGGCTGGCCGTAAAACTCAATCTTGCCCTCGGCGAGCACCGGATCGTCATGCATGTTGCTCGGCGAAACATCGTTCTCGCCGGGCACGTCGGCATAGGTCAGCACATCGACCACGCCCGGCGCCGAACGCACGGCCGACAGGTCGACGCTTTTCAGCGTGCCGTGCGCGATCTTCGACAGGCCGAGGCCAATATGCAGCGTGCCGGCAGGCTCCGGCATGTCGTCGATATAGACGGCGGCGCCGCTGACATGCTTGTGCGCGGAATCGTGCCGCTGGTCGGTGGCGACACCGCCTGCGATCTTTTCCGCCTTGAGATTGGGAGTGGCGTGCTTGTTCATCAGGCGGCCTCGTTGCGCGAGACCTGGAACGGCGCTTTCGTTCCGGTCGTCTCGATATAGAAGCGCAGCAGAAGGTTCTTTGCCGCCAGCGCCCGGTATTCGGCGGTCGCGCGCATGTCGGTCAGCGGCGTGAAGTCGCTGGCGTATTGCGCCATCGCGGCCTCCACTGTCGCTTCACTCCAGGTTTTGCCAATAAGCGCCTTTTCGACTGCCGCGGCGCGCTTCGGCGTCGCCGCCATGCCGCCATAGGCGATGCGGATGTCGGCTACCGCGCCATCCTTGGCCAAGGTCAGGTTGAATGCCCCGAGCGTCGCGGTGATATCCTCGTCGCGGCGCTTGGTGACCTTATAGACGGCAAACTTCGTGTCCTTTGCCGGCACCGGCACATGCACGGATTCGACGAATTCGCCGGGCTGACGGTCCTGCTTGCCATAGGCGATGAAGAAGGTTTCGAGCGGTATGGCGCGGCGGGCCTCGCCCTTGCGCAGCGTGAGCTGCGCGCCGAGCGCGATCAATGGCGGCGGCATGTCGCCGATCGGCGAGCCGTTGGCGATGTTGCCGCCGATGGTGCCCATGTTGCGCACCTGCTCGCCGCCGATGCGGTCGACGAGCGGCCCCAATGCCGGGACACGCTTCGACAGCGTCTCGAAGGCTTCGGTGTAGGTCACGCCGGCGCCGATGGTGATGACGCCGTCTTTTTCCGAGGTCGTACGCAAGCCGTCGAGGCCGCCGATGAAGATCGCCGGCGAGATGTCGCGCATATGCTTGGTGACCCACAGGCCGACATCGGTCGAGCCGGCGACGATGGTGGCGCCCGGTTCCTTCTCGAGGAAGGCTGCGAAATCGTCGACGCTGGCCGGCACGATCAGCCGCGCCTTGCCCGACCCGATCTCGACCCTGGCGCCATCGCGCAGTGCCTTCAGCCGCGCGGTGATGTCGTCGCGCTCCACGGCCAGCGGATCCTTAGCCGCCCTGCCGTAGCTCGAAATGGCGTGCGCGGCGCGCATGATCGCCTCATAGCCGGTGCAGCGGCACAGATTGCCCTGCAGAGCCTTTTCGATCGCCGCGTTGGACGGGTCGGGCGTCTTCATCCACAGTCCGTAGAGCGACATAATGAAGCCCGGCGTGCAGAAGCCGCATTGCGAGCCGTGGAAATCGACCATCGCCTGCTGCACCGGATGCAGTTTTTCACCGTCGCCGCGCAGATGCTCCACGGTGACGACATGGGTGCCGTCGAGCGAGCCCACGAAGCGGATGCAGGCATTGACGCTTTCATAGACGAGACCTTCGGTGGAGAGCTTGCCGACCAGCACCGTGCAGGCGCCGCAATCGCCCTCGGCGCAGCCTTCCTTGGTGCCGCGCAGCGAGCGGTTGAGCCGCAGCCAGTCGAGCAAGGTCGCATCGGGCGCGACGTCTTTCAGCGCCACGTCGCTGCCGTTCAGGATGAAGCGTATTTCGTTGCGGGTCTCAGCCATGTCTCAGCTCCCCCGATAGGTCGAGTAGCCGTAAGGCGAAATCAAGAGCGGGACGTGATAGTGCCGTGCTTCCGCCATGCCGAAGCGGATCGGCACGATGTCGAGGAAAGCAGGTTGCGGCAGGTCGATCCCCTGGCCGCGCAGATAGTCGCCGGCGGCGAAGACCAGTTCATATTCGCCGGTGCGGAAATCGGCGCCGGCAAGCAGCGGCGCGTCGCAGCGCCCGTCATCGTTGGTGGCGACGGTCTTGAGGTGCGTGCGGCCCTGGCCCTCGATGCGAAAAAGGCCGATCGACAGGCCCTTTGCAGGCCGGCCGGCCGCGGTGTCGAGCACATGGGTCGTCAGGCGCCCGCCATCGGCTTTCGACGTCTCTGCCACTGGCCGCCTCCCATCCCGGTTCAGTTTCAGGTCAATTGTGCGCCAATTAAAGGCTATGCATAAGCCCCGGTCGAGCGGAGCGTGGCAAAAAGCACTTTCAAAAATTTTCGGGGGAATGCATGCGCACTCCTTTCGATATCTTCATCTCGACCATCGGGCAGGAGCGGCAATGCGTTACGATCGGGACATGCGCGGTTACGGGGCAAATCCGCCGGATCCGAAATGGCCTGGCGGCGCGCATGTCGCGGTGCAGTTCGTCGTCAACTATGAAGAGGGCGGCGAGAACTGCGTGCTGCATGGCGACAAGGCTTCGGAAGCCTTCCTGTCCGAAATCGTCGGCGCGGCGCCCTGGGTTGGCCAACGCCATTGGAACATGGAATCGATCTATGAATACGGGGCGCGGGCCGGCTTCTGGCGGCTCCACCGGCTGTTCACCGAAGCGCAAGTGCCGGTGACTTGCTATGGCGTCGCCACGGCGCTGGCGCGCTCGCCCGACCAGGTCGCGGCGATGCAGGAGGCCGGCTGGGAAATCGCCTCGCACGGGCTGAAATGGATCGACTACCGCGACCACTCGGCCGAGGACGAGCGGCGCGATCTCGAAGAGACGATCAAGCTGCATTACGAGGTGACCGGCGCGCGGCCGACCGGCTGGTACACCGGCCGCACTTCGGTCAACACGGTACGGCTCGTCGCCGAGGAAGGCGGCTTCGACTACGTCTCCGATACCTATGACGACGAACTGCCCTACTGGTTCGATCGCGACGGGCTGGAGAAGCCGCAGCTCATCATCCCCTACACGCTCGACGCCAATGACATGCGCTTCGCGACGCCGCAGGGCTTCAACTCCGGCGACCAGTTCTTCGCCTATCTGAAGGACAGTTTCGATACGCTCTATGCCGAGGGCAAGGCGGGCAGGCCGCGCATGATGAATATCGGCCTGCATTGCCGGCTGGTCGGCCGTCCCGGACGGGTCGCGGCGCTGAAGCGCTTCGTCGACTATGTGAAATCGCATGACAAGGTGTGGCTGACACGGCGCATCGACATCGCCAAACACTGGCGCGAGACGCACCCCTACGAGGCACCGGCGCTGCGGCCGTCGCGGATGGGGTTCGAGGAATTCGTGCATGCCTTCGGCGGAGTGTTCGAGCATTCGCCCTGGATCGCCGAGCGCGCCTACGAACTGGAACTCGGGCCCGCGCATGACAGCGCGGGCGGCCTGCACAATGCGCTCTGCCGCGTCTTCCGCGCGGCAACGGAAGCCCAACGGCTTTCCATCCTCAACGCTCATCCGGACCTCGCAGGCAAGCTGGCGGCGGCCAAGCGGCTGACGCCCGAGTCGGCCAAGGAGCAGGCCTCCGCCGGGCTCGACGCGTTGACCGACAAGGAGCGCGAGCTGTTCTCGAAACTCAACGCCGCCTATGTCACCACCTTCGGCTTCCCCTTCATCATCGCGGTCAAGGGCAAGACCAAGGACGAAATCCTGGCGGAGTTCGAGGCGCGGATCGGCAACAGCCGCGGCACCGAGTTGGAAACCGCCTGCAAACAGGTCGAGCGCATCGCACTGCTTCGCCTGAAAGACATGCTCCCGCAATAACGCCAGGGATCCTCATGGATATGATCAAGACTGCCGAGCGAACCTATTACGCCCCGCATGGCGGCCATCCCGGCCAGAACGAGCTTCTGACCGGCCGCGCCGTCTTCACCGAGGCCTATGCAGTCATCCCCAGGGGCGTGATGAAGGACATCGTCACCAGCCCACTGCCGTTCTGGGACGAGACGCGGGCCTGGATCATCGCAAGGCCGCTCTCGGGCTTCGCCGAGACGTTCTCGCAATACATCGTCGAAGTTCTGCCTGGGGGCGGCAGCCGCCGGCCCGAACTCGACGCTGGCGCCGAGGGTGTGCTGTTCGTCGTCGAGGGCGAGCTCACCGTTTCGCTTGCCGGCAAAAAAAATGTGCTTGCCCCCGGCGGCTTTGCCTTCCTGCCGCCGTCGAGCGGCTGGACGGTGCGCAACGAGAGCGGCAGCGCCGTTCGCTTCCACTGGATTCGCAAGGTCTATGAGGCTGTCGACGGCCTCGACGCGCCGGAAGCCTTCTTCTCGAGCGATCAGGACGTTGCGCCAAGCCCGATGCCAGGCACGGAAGGGCGCTGGGCAACGACCCGCTTCGTCGACCCGGCCGACATGCGCCACGACATGCATGTCACCATCGTGACGCTGAAGCCGGGTGCGGTTATCCCCTTCGCCGAAACCCATGTCATGGAGCATGGGCTCTATGTGCTGGAAGGCAAGGCGGTCTACCGCCTCAACCAGGACTGGGTCGAGGTCGAAGCCGGCGATTTCATGTGGCTGCGCGCCTTCTGCCCACAGGCCTGCTATGCCGGCGGCCCCGGCAATTTCCGCTACCTGCTCTACAAGGACGTCAACAGGCACGCCAGGCTTGCCGGCTATCTTGGGGGCAAGGCACGGTGAGCCGCATCGTCGCCCGACCGCTGACCCGCGAGAACTTCGCGCCCTTCGGCGACGTCATCGACATGGGCGGCGACAACCGCTACCCGATCAATGGCGGCAAGGCGATGCGTTATCACGACCTCGCCACCGCCGAGGCCGCAGGCCCGAATGCGCGCGTGCTGATCTCGATGGTGCGCGGCACGCCCTATGAGATGCCGCTCAAGCTCACCATGGTCGAGCGTCATCCGCTCGGCAGCCAGGCCTTCATCCCGCTGTCGCCGCGGCCGTTCCTGGTGGTCGTCTGCCATGACACCAAGGACGGTCCGGGTGAGCCGCATGCCTTTCTCGCCGGCCCCGGACAAGGCATCAACTACCGCCGCAACCTCTGGCACGGCGTGCTGACGCCGATCGGCGAGGAACAGGATTTCCTCATCCTCGACCGCGGCGGCGACGGCTCCAATCTCGAAGAGTTCCATTTCTCGCATCCTTACGAGATCCACCTTCCCTGAAAGCTCGCGATTCCCATGACCGACATTTCGCTGATCGACCGCCTGCTCGATGTGATCGAGCACGACATCGTGCCGAAGACGGCGCAAGGCGTTGCCCATGGCAACAAGCTGTTCGGCGCCGCGATCCTGCGGAAAGACGACCGCTCGCTGGTGCTGGCCGAGACCAACAACGAGATGGAAAATCCGCTCTGGCATGGCGAGGTGCACTGCCTGAAGCGCTTCTACGAGATGCCCAAGGCCGAGCGCGTCGACACCAAGGATGCGCTGTTCGTCGCCACGCACGAGCCCTGCTCGCTCTGCCTGTCGGCGATCACCTGGACCGGTTTCGACAATTTCTACTATCTCTTCAGCCATGAGGATTCGCGCGACAGTTTTGCCATCCCGCACGATCTCAGGATTCTGAAGGAGGTCTTCACCCTTGACCCCGGCGGCTACAACGCCGAGAACGCCTATTGGAAGAGCTTTTCCATACGCAGGCTGGTCAGGGCTTTGCCCGACGCTGAGCGCAAGCGGCTGGAGGCTCGGATCGGCAGGATTTCGGCGCGCTATGACGAGCTGTCGGAGGCCTATCAGGCAAGCAAGGCCGACAACGACATTCCGCTGAACTGAGCAATTTTCGAATCTTGATTTGCCACCTTTATGGTGGCATATTGAAGTATGGAGAAGCGCAGACCGACTTACGATCTTGATGCGATCAAGACGACGTTTGGGTCTGCCGATACGCTGGCAATCACGATATCAGCGCTGCGCGATGCCATTGGTCTCGGCTTCGATCGCACGAGTGTCGTCGAGGTGATTGGCACCATGACACCAAAGATGTTCGTAAAATCGATGACAACGTTCGCGGATCATCGGGTCTGGCAAGATGTTTACCATGTCCCAGCGCGCGACCTGATCCTCTATGTGAAATTTCAGGCGGATGTCGTGACTGAATTCACGGTTGTGGCATTCAAGGAGAAATAGCCATGGCAAAAAAAGAGAGGCCTGAAACGATGACCTCCCCGGAAACAGGAGAGACGCTGACGCGCGGGGTTCGTCCATTCGCCGTGACCTACAAGGGCGAGAGCATGACGGTCGACCTGCCCGGCTATTATCCAGCTTCGGATGGTGAGAGCGTGCATATCGGGGATGACATGATTGCTGTCGATGCCGCTCTGCGCATTCTCAAGGAAAAGATCGACGGCGTGCCGGCGCCAGAAACTATCCGGCGCATGCGCGCAAAGCTAAAGCTGTCGCAGCGCGAGGCGGGTTCCCTGTTCAAGGTCGGAGAGAATGCTTTTGACAAATATGAAAGAGGCCTCATCGAGCCGAGTGGGCCGACCATTCAGTTGATGACGCTGCTCGAGAAACATCCCGAATTGCTCGACGAATTGCGCTAACGACCCAGGTCGCATTTTTTGATGCTCCAGTCGCGATTGGCGATTGAAAGTCGCCACGCTGCGTAGCGTTATGCGCCCCATGAAAACCGTCACCGAATTCCCCCGCAAAGTCGTCGAATTTCCCGATATGGGCATCGTCATGCCGGATGGCTGCCGGCTGTCGGCGCGCGTCTGGATGCCGGAGGACGCGACTGACGATCCGGTGCCGGCGATCCTTGAGCACCTGCCCTACCGCAAGCGCGACGGCACCATCTTTCGCGATCAGCTCACCCATCCCTATTTCGCCGGGCACGGCTACGCCTCGATCCGCGTCGACATGCGCGGCAATGGTGATTCCGAAGGGCTGATGGACGACGAATATTCCGAGCAGGAATTGCAGGACGCCTGCGACGTCATCGCCTGGGCGGCCGCGCAGCCCTGGTGCAACGGCAATGTCGGCATGATGGGCATTTCCTGGGGCGGCTTCAACTGCCTGCAGGTGGCGGCGAAGCAGCCGCCGGCGCTGAAGGCGGTGATCAGCCTGTGCTCGACGGTCGACCGCTATGCCGACGACATCCATTACAAGGGCGGCTGCCTGCTCCTGGAAAATTTCGGCTGGGCCTCGACGATGCTGTCCTATTCGTCGCGGCCTCCGGATCCGGCGATTGCCGGCGGCAACCGCTGGCGGGATTTGTGGCTTAACCGGCTGGAGAACCAGTCTTTTCTCCTCCCGCTCTGGCTCAGCCACCAGCATCGCGACGCCTATTGGAAACGCGGCTCGATCTGCGAGGATTTTTCGGCGGTGAAAGCGGCCGTGCTGTCGATCGGTGGCTGGCATGACGGCTACCGCAACACGATCTCCAATCTCGTCACCAACATCGAGTCACCGGTCAAAGGTATCGTCGGTCCATGGATCCACAAATACCCGCATTACGCCGGGCCCAAGCCGGCGATCGGCTTCCTGCAGGAAGCGCTGCGCTGGTGGGACCGCTGGCTGAAGGGCGCTGAAACCGGCGTCGAGGCCGATCCGGCCTACCGCGCCTATGTGATGGACAGCGTGCGCCCGGCGCGCTGGCATCCCGAGCGGCCGGGCCGCTGGGTGGCCGAGCAGACCTGGCCGTCGGCCAACATCAAGCTTGAGACGATCGAGCTCATCCCCGACGGCGCCAAGCCCGCGATCGTCGCGTCGCCGCAGACCTGCGGACTTGCCGGCGGCGAATATTTTCCCTTCACCTTCGGGCCGGAACTGCCGGGCGACCAACGCCCCGACGACGCGCTGTCGGCTTGTTTCGATCAACCCGAGCTCGGCGAAGCGATCGACATAGTCGGGGCGCCGGAGCTCGAGGTCCGGGTCGCTTCCGATCGGCCCCAGGCCAATATCGCGGTGCGGCTCTGCGACGTGCATCCGGACGGCGCCTCGGAGCTGATCTCCTATGGCGTGCTCAATCTGACCCACCGCAACTCGCATGAATTTCCCGAACCGTTGGTTCCCGGAGAGACGGTTTCGGCGCGCGTCGTGCTCGACCAATGCGCCTATCGTGTGCCGGCCGGCCACAAATTGCGCATCGCCGTTTCGACCGCTTACTGGCCGATGATCTGGCCCTCACCGGAACCGGTACGGCTGGATCTCGTCAAGGCGACGCTGAAGCTGCCGCGGCGTCCGCTGGCAAGAGGGGATGAGGTTTCATTCCCTGAGCCGGAAGGCGCGACGCCGTGGGCGACCGAGACGATCAGGCAGGCGAATTCCGAACGCCAAGTCGATCGCGACGAGAAGACCGGGCTGGTTAGGCTTTCCATAATCGACGATTTCGGCGAGGTGCGCGACATCGACCATGGGCTGGCCAATGGCAGCGTCGTGCGCGAGATATGGACGATCCATCCCGACGACCCGCTGTCGGCCACAGGAGCCACGCATTGGACACAGACCTTGTCGCGCAATGAATGGTCGGTGCGGACCGAGACTTTTGCCGAGATGCGATCGGACGACGCAAACTTCATCGTCAGCGCCAGAATCGAAGCCTATGAGAGCGAAAAGCTGGTCTTCGAACGCGACTTCGAGCAGACGATTCCCCGCTCCATGGTTTGAGCCGAAGCAAGATTGGTCCAAATGCGACGTACGATTTACGCCACTGTATGTCGCATTCGGTCTTGCCTGCCGCTTTCCCTTACGGTCATTATCTCCTCCAATAGCAAGAAACGACCATAAGGTCGGATACCCAGAGTGAGGAACCATTATGTCCAACGAACTCGACTATCTCAGCCGGCGAGTCGCGGCCGGAAAACTTAGCCGTCGCGATTTTCTCGGTCGCGCTGCCGCGCTCGGCGTTACCGCTACCTTTGCCAACTCGCTGCTCTCCAGCGCCGTGCGCGCTGCCGGCCCGGTCAAGGGCGGCACGCTGAAGGCCGGCCTGGTCGGCGGAGAATCCACCAACAGCCTCGATCCGGCCCTGTTCATGACCCAGGTGCCCTTCGCCTTCGGCAAAATGTGGGGCGAATTGATCGTGGAGCTCTCGCCCGACGGCAAGCTGGAGAACCGCATCGCCGAGGAGATCGGCTCTTCGGACGACGCCAAGGTCTGGACGCTGAAAATCCGCGACGGCATCGAATTCCACAACGGCAAGACGGTTACCGCAGAAGACGTCGCGGCCACGCTCGAGCGTCATTCGGACGAGAAGTCCAAGTCCGGCGCGCTGGGCTACATGAAGGGCATCGACACCATCAAGGTCAACGGCAAGGAAGTGGTGCTGACGCTGAAGGAGCCCAACGCCGACCTCCCCTACCTCCTCAGCGACTATCACCTGATCGTGCAGCCGAACGGCGGCAAGGACAAGGCCGATGCGGGCATCGGCGCCGGTCCGTACAAGGTCAAGGTCAATGAGCCCGGCGTGCGCCATGGCGGCGAACGCTTCGCCAATTACTGGCAGGGCGACAAGATGGGCCACGCCGACCAGATCGAAATCATCGTCATCAACGATGCGACAGCGCGCACGGCGGCCCTGCAGGGCGGCCAGGTCAACATGATCAACCGCGTCGAGCCGAAGATCGTCGATCTGATCAAGCGCGTGCCTGGCGTCACCATCCGCAATCACTCCGGGCCGGGCCACTACGTGTTCATCATGCATTGCAACACGGCGCCGTTCGACAACAATGATCTCAGGATGGCGTTGAAGCTGGCGATCGACCGCGAGGAGATGTTGAAAAAAGTGCTGCGCGGCTACGGCTCGCTCGGCAACGATTTCCCGATCAACGCCTCCTACCCGCTATTCACCGAGATCGAGCAGCGCAAGTACGATCCGGACAAGGCCAAATTCCACTACAAGAAGTCCGGCCATGACGGCCCTGTGCTGCTTAGGACCTCGGACGTCGCCTTCCCGGGCGCTGTCGATGCATCCCAGCTTTTCCAGCAGAGCGCCGCCAAGGCCGGCATCAAGATCGAGCTCAAGCGCGAGCCCGGCGACGGCTATTGGAACGAAGTCTGGAACAAGCAGCCCTTCTGCGCCTCCTATTGGGGCGGTCGCTCGACCCAGGACCAGATGTACTCGACCGCCTATCTGTCGACCGCCGATTGGAACGACACGCGTTTCAAGCGCCCGGACTTCGACAAGATGGTGCTGGCCGCGCGCGCCGAACTCGACGAGGCCAAGCGCAAGGCGATCTACCACGACATGGCCGTCATGGTGCGCGACGAAGGCGGCCTGATTCTGCCGATGTTCAATCAGTTCATCGACGCAACAGGCCCCAAGGTGGCGGGCTGGGTGGAGGATCCGCATCAGGAGCTTTGCAACGGCTACGCGCTGGCGAAGTGCTGGCTCGAAGCCTGAGCACGGCCTTGCGGAGATGTCCTCACCCATCGTGAAACTGGTGGCCCAGCGCATTGCGCTGGGCATCCTCCTTCTGCTGGCCGTTTCGGTCCTGATCTTCGCCGGTACGCAGATCCTGCCCGGCGACGTCGCGCAAGCCATCCTTGGACAATCGGCGACCCCGGAGTCGCTGGCCAATCTGCGCGAGCAGCTCGGGCTCAACCAGCCTGCCTATATCCGTTACTTCCACTGGCTGGGCGGCGTGCTGACCGGCGATCTCGGCACCGCCATGTCGAGCGGCCAGGACATCGCGACTTCGATCAAGGAACGGCTGTGGAATACGCTGTTCCTGGCCTTCTGGGCGGCCATCGTGGCTATCCCGCTGGCGATCACGCTTGGGTTGATCGCGGTGCGCTACCGCAATGGCTGGGTCGACAAGCTGATCTCCGGCGTGGCGCTTGCCTCGACCTCCTTCCCGGAGTTCTTCATCGGTTATCTGCTCGTCTTCTACTTCGCGGTCCAGCACCAATGGTTCCCGGCCATCTCGACCGTCTATGACGGAATGTCTTTGGGTGAGCGCCTGCAGGCCATCGCGTTGCCTGCGGCAGCGCTGACTCTGGTGGTGCTGGCCCATATGATGCGCATGACGCGCGCGGCGATCCTCAACGTCATGCAGTCGGCCTATGTCGAGACGGCGGAACTCAAGGGGCTGTCGGCCGCTGCCGTTATCCGCAAGCATGCCTTCCCGAACGCGATCGCGCCGATCATCAACGTCGTCATGCTCAACCTTGCCTATCTGGTGGTCGGCGTCGTCGTGGTCGAGGTGATCTTTGTCTATCCAGGCATGGGGCAATATCTGGTCGACCACGTCACGAAGCGCGACGTGCCGGTCGTGCAGGCGGTCGGCTTGATCTTCGCCGCCGTCTACATCACCCTCAACATCATCGCAGACATTGCGGCGATCGTCGCCAATCCGCGACTCAGGCATCCGAAATAGGGGGCGGCCGATATGCTCGATATCAGACGCATCCCCCTGCCATCGCTGGCCGGCCTGGTGCTGACCGCGCTGTTCGTGCTGGCGGCAATCTTCGCGCCCTTGATCGCGCCGCACGGCAACGCCGAGATCATCGGCGACGTGTGGGAGCCGATGTCGGCCGCGCACTGGCTGGGCACCGACAATCTCGGCCGCGATCTGTTGTCGCGCATGATCTACGGCGCCCGCATCACGCTGTTCATCGCGGTGCTGGCGACGGCGCTGTCGTTCTCGCTCGGCGCCATTCTCGGCTTTTCGGCGGCGGTATTCGGCGGCTGGTACGACACGATCCTGTCGCGGCTCGTCGACCTCCTCATGTCGATCCCGACGCTGATCATGGGCCTCGTCGTGCTTTCGGTGCTGCCGTCGAACCTGGTGACGCTGATCCTGGTCATGGGCATCCTCGATTCGACCCGCGTCTACCGACTGTCGCGCGCGGTCGCCGTCGACATCAACGTCATGGACTATGTCGAGGCAGCGAAGCTGCGCGGCGAAGGCAGCGGCTGGATCATCTTCCGCGAGATCCTTCCCAATGCGCTGTCGCCGCTGGTCTCGGAACTAGGCCTGCGCTTCATCTATGCCGTGCTGTTCCTGTCGACGTTGTCCTTCCTCGGCCTCGGCGTGCAGCCGCCGGATGCCGACTGGGGCGGCATGGTGAAGGAGAATAAGGACGGCATCGTGTTCGGCATTCCGGCGGCGCTCATCCCGGCGGCGGCGATCGCGGCACTTGCGATCTCGGTCAATCTCGTCGCCGACTGGGTGCTCAATCGCACGACGAGCCTGAAGGGAGGACGCGGCTGATGGTTGACGGCAAAGCAAAGTCCGGCCCTCTCCTCGACATCCGCAATCTGCGCATTGAAGCGACGGTCTATCCGCCGGGCGAAGCACCGAGGACCATCACGCTTGTCCACGACGTTTCGCTGACGCTGGAGAAGGGCAAGGTGCTTGGGCTGATCGGCGAGTCCGGCGCCGGCAAGTCGACCATCGGCCTGTCGTCGATGGGCTATGGCCGCGGCGGCGTTCGGATTACCGGCGGCGAGGTCATCCTCAACGGCCGCGACATACTGAAAGGCGGCAAGGAAGGCCTGCGCAAGCTGCGCGGCCGCGAAGTCTGTTATGTCGCCCAGTCGGCTGCGGCGGCCTTCAATCCGGCGCACCGGCTGATGGACCAGGTGGTGGAGGCTACGCTCCTGCACGGCACCGCGACCCGCGCCGAGGCCGAGAAACGCGCCGTCGCCCTGTTCAGGAAGCTCAGCCTGCCCAATCCCGAAACGATCGGCCAACGCTTCCCGCACCAGGTATCGGGCGGCCAGCTGCAGCGCGTGATGACGGCGATGGCGCTGTGCTCCGAGCCGGACCTGATCATCTTCGACGAGCCGACGACGGCCCTCGACGTGACGACGCAGATCGACGTGCTGTCAGCGATCAAGGATGCTATCCGCGACACCCATGTCGCGGCCCTTTACATCACCCACGATCTAGCCGTCGTGGCGCAGGTGTCCGACGAGATCATGGTGCTGCGTCACGGCCGGCTGGTCGAATGGGGAGGCACCCGCCAGATCATCAAGGAGCCGCGCCAGGAATACACCAACGCCCTGGTCTCGGTGCATCAGATCGAACACCAGGAACAGCAGCCGGGCACGACGCCGATGCTATCGGTGAAGAACGTGACGGCCGCCTATGGCGGCGGCCACGTCAAGGTGCTGAAGAACGTTTCGGTCGACATCTTTCCGGGCCAGACGCTGGCCGTGGTCGGCGAGAGCGGTTCCGGCAAATCGACGCTGGCGCGCGCCATCACCGGTCTCTTGCCGCCCGAGAAAGGTAGCGTTGTCTTCGACGGCCGCACGCTTGCCAACAGGCTCGCCGACCGGCCGAAGGAGGACCTTCGCCAGCTGCAGATGATCTACCAGATGGCCGACGTGGCGATGAATCCGCGCCAGACGGTAGGCACCATCATCGGCCGGCCGCTGGAGTTCTATTTCGGCATGAAGGGCCGCGAGCGCGACAAGCGCGTCGCCGAGCTGCTCGACGAGATCGAGATGGGCAAGGGCTTCGTCGACCGCTATCCGGCCGAGCTTTCCGGCGGCCAGAAGCAGCGCGTCTGCATCGCCCGCTCGCTCGCCGCCAAGCCGAAGCTGATCATCTGCGACGAGGTGACCTCGGCGCTCGATCCGCTGGTCGCCCACGGCATCCTCAAGCTGCTGCTCAACTTGCAGCAGATCGAGAAGGTGGCCTATCTCTTCATCACCCACGACCTCGCGACGGTTAAGTCGATCGCTGATTCGATCGCTGTGATGTACCGCGGCGAGGTGGTGCGCTACGGATCCAAAAGCAAGGTGCTGACGCCGCCCTTCGACGCCTACACCGACCTTCTGTTGTCCTCCGTTCCCGAAATGGAGATCGGCTGGCTGGAGAAGGCCATCAAGGGACGGCGCATGGAAAGCGCCGGCAACTGACGCAATTCCGGCAGAGCTGTTAAGCGGCCTCCGCACGGAATTGCGGCGCCGCCAACACCAAGAAGGTCGGCGGTTGGGTGAAGAACCCGAATGGCGAGATGATGGACGGCTATGCGCTCAACGAGTGCTGGCTGAACGCCTGATATCAAGCTATCCAAAGCAGCGCCGCGTGTCCGTGCGACAGGCGGCGCTTCTGTTTTCGATGCATGGGAACCGCCGTGGCGCTCAAATCCAAACTGCTGCTCATCATCCTCGACGGCGTGCCCTACCGGAACTGGCGCCGGCTGATGGGCAATCTCGAAGGCTGGGCGCAATCGGGCGAGGCGCAGGTGTGGAAGATGCGCTCGGTGCTGCCGTCGACCTCCGCCTGCTGTTACGCCTCGATCCACACCGGTGTCACGCCGCAGGTGCACGGCATCCTTTCCAACGAGAACCGTTTTCGCGTCACGCAGCCGGACATTTTTTCGGAAGTGAGCAAGGCCGGCGGCAGGACGGGCGCGGTGACCCACTCCTACTGGTCGGAATTCTTCCGTTCGTATCCGTTCGATCTTGTCGAGGACATGGAGTTCGACGAGCCAAGCGGGCCGATCACGCATGGCCGCTTCCACACCATGACCGGCTACAATCTCAAGAATCAGATGACGCCAAGCGACGTCGACCTGTTCGCGACGCTGACGATGCTGACCAAACGCCATCGCATCGACTACGGCATCCTGCACACCTGCACGCTGGATTCGATGGGTCACCGCTTCGGCCATGACTGCCACGAGATGGACCATGCCTGCTACGCGATGGACGGAATGCTCGCCGCCTTCCTGCCGCAATGGCGCCAGGCTGGCTATGAAGTGATCGTGACGGCCGACCATGGCCAGACCGGCCGCGGCCACCATGGCGGCCATGACCACGAGATGCAGGATTTCGCGCTCTATTATTTCGGGGCCTGCGAATGGGCCTGAGGCCGACACGCTGCTCGACCAGCTGCAGCTCGCGCCGACAGTGCTGAGCCGGCTTGGCGTGGCTGTACCCGAGACGATGAAAGCGAAGGCGTTTTTGGGTTAAAGCGGCCTTTCCTTCTCCCTTTGTGGGAGAAGGTGGATCGGCGCGCAGCGCCGAGACGGATGAGGGGTGTTCCAGCGGAGTGAGACGTCGGCATCCCCTGGAACACCCCTCATCCGGCCGCTTCGCGGCCACCTTCTCCCACAAGGGGAGAAGGAGAAAACCTGCCCTCTGGCAACACTCACTTTCTTCAGTTAGCCTCCAAGAAATCCTTGGCGGAGGGTGAACCTTTTTGGACCGATCAGCGACAGAGCTTCGAGGAGCCAGGCGGCTCGATCGGCCATGAATGCGGCGACGGAAACCGATCGCGCGCTTGTGGACCGGGTCGCGAAGGGCGACCGGGCCGCCGTCCGGCTCCTGTTCATGCGTCACCACGCGCGGATCTACCGCTTCGTGGCGCGCCAGACGGGATCGGAAATGGTGGCCGACGATATCACGAATGAGGTTTTTCTGGAGCTGTGGAAACAGGCGCCCAGTTTCGAGGGCCGCTCTGAAGTTTCCACGTGGCTGCTCGGCATCGCCCGCTTCAAGGCGCTATCTATGCTGCGCAAGAAGAAGGAAGACTGGATCGACGACGACGACGCGGCGCAAGTTCCCGACGGCGCCGACACGCCGGAAGTCGTGACCATGAAGGAAGACAAGGCCGCCGCCTTGCGCCGCTTCGTCGATGCCCTGCCGGAAGAACACCGCACGGTGATCGACCTTGCCTATTATCATGGCCAGTCGGTGACCGAGATCGGCGAGGTGCTCGACATCCCGGTCGCGACCGTCAAGACCAGGATGTTCTACGCCCGCAAGAAACTCGGCGAAGCCCTCAAGGCCGCCGGTTACGACAGGGGTTGGCCATGAGCGCCGCTGAAAAGATGTCGCGTCGCGACGAGATGGAAACGCTGCTGCCGTTCTACCTGAACGGCTCGCTGGAAGGCGCCGAGCTGGAGGCCGTCGAGGAGTGGCTGGCCACCGATCCGGCGGCGATGAATGCGCTTGGCGAAGCGGAGGCGGAGTTCTCCGGCACCGCAGCCGCCAACGAGGCGATCCGGCCGCCCGCCGACGCGTTCTCCCGCTTCTCCAAGGCGCTGGACGCCGAGGCCGGTCCGGTGCGAACGCCCGGCCAATCCTGGCTGGCAAGAGTCTTCGGCCGGGTGACGGCAATGCCTGCCGGTGTCGCCTGGGCGGCTGCCGCGGCGCTGCTTGCGCTGGTCATCGTGCAGTCCTTCGAACAGCCGGGCGGCAAGGGCAAGGACTTCGAGGTGGCCGGCGCTCAGGACGATCTGGCGAAGCTGCCTTTCGCGCTGGTCAAGTTCAAGGCGGATGCGAAGATGGCCGATATCGCCGCCTTCCTCGGCCAGAACGGGTTGAAGATCGCCGGCGGCCCGACCGCGGACGGCGTGTTCCACCTGACGATCCCGGCCAGCACGGCGGCCGATTACGACAAGCTCGTCGGCCTTATTGCCGCCCAGCCTTTCGCGGAGGCTGTGGTGCAGGGAAGGAAACCGGCCGATGGCGGCTAAGGCGGTCATTCTGCATGCGGCGCTCCTTGCGGCGGCGGCATTTGTCGCCGCGCCTGCCTCCGCGCAGACCAACGATCCGAACCTGACGCAGAAACAGCTCGATTGCCTGGACCGCACGACGGCGGCGGGCGCGGGCTGCGACAAGGACAGCGGCGGCGCAGATGGCGGTAGGAGCAAGGACGCAGCCAAGGGCGGCGCGGTGTTCCTGCCGGCGCTGATCGTCGATCTGTTCCCGAACCCGCCGGCGCCCACGGCCCCGCAAACGCCGGCACCGTCCAACGGAACGTCGTCATCGAACGGTTCCAGCACCACGCCGCCACCCGCTCCAACGCCGAGCGGGCCCGTCACGGTGCCGCAGGGCCTCAACCTTGCCGAACCGCCGCGCGCGATCAGCGGTGAATTCGTGCCCGACGAGGTGCTGGTGACGGTCGCCGGCGATGCCGGCGTGGTGCAGCAGATCGCCAATTCCTTCGGCCTGCAGGTGCGCTCGCAGCGCCAGTCGCGGCTGCTTGGCACCACTTTGGTGCGCTTCGGCATCACCGACGGGCGGCCGGTCGGCGTCGTGCTGGCGCAGCTTGCAGCCGATGGGCGCACGCAGCGGCGCGAGCCGAACCATATCTATTCGCTGCAGCAGGCGGCGGGCATCGTCAACTACGCCTTCGAGCGCATCGCGCTCGATGCAAACCAGGCGAGCGGCGAGAATGTGCGGGTCGCCGTCATCGACACCGGCATTGACGACAGCAACCCAGCGCTCGCCGGCGTGATCGCCGGCCAATACGATGCCATGCCCAACGTGCCGATCGAGAAGCGCGACCACGGCACTTCGGTCGACGGACTGATTGCCGGTGTCGGTCCGCTGGAAGGCATGGCGCCCGGCGCCAAAATCTACCACGCCCGAGCCTTCGAAGGCGGCAAGTCGACCATGGACGTCATCCTGTCGGCGCTCGACTGGGCAGCCGAGCAGAATGTGCGCATCATCAATATGAGCTTCGTCGGCCCGAAGAACGACCTGCTCGGCATCGCCTGCCGGAATGCGCGGGGGCTGGGCATGGTGCTGGTGGCGGCCGCCGGCAACAACGGCCCGAAGGCGCCCTATGGCTATCCGGCGGCCTTCGACGGCGTGATCGCCGTGACCGCCACCGACGCCAACGACGGGCTGATGCCGCAGGCCAATCGCGGCGCCTATGTCTTCATCTCGGCGCCGGGTGTCGAAATGGTGGCGCCGAGCGGCGCCGGCTCGGACGTCGTCACCGGCACCTCCTTCGCCGCCGCGATCGTGTCCGGCGCCATCGCCAATCTGATCCACGCCGCGCCCGACCGCTCTGCCGACGACATCGAGAAGGCGCTGGCGGCCACGGCCAAGGATCTGGGGCCGAAGGGGCGGGACAGTGATTTCGGCTATGGGTTGATCGATATCAAGGCCGCCGGAGCGGCGAAGGAGTAGTGCTATCGACCGCCGGCGAATTACGAATTTAGATTATTACAGCGAGGCTGGTGGATGAGCAGCTCTCAGATGGAGAGATACGTCTGGTCCTCGATATTGTACTACATCGTGACCGGAATCGCATCTATAGTCATATTGTCTTTGACCGCCATAGGCGATTATCTTTGGAGTTTCTTGGCTCTATCCGGATATATTATATTAATTATATCTCTCAACGCATGGCGGCTGAGACGGCATCCTAGAAGCGTCCATCAAGTGAAATTGGTTCAAGGTGAGGGCGAGAGGGATCATAGCGCCGGCCCCAACCGGACAGGGCTTCCATCATAGAAGCGTGACAGCCGGAAACGGCTGAGGTCGTGGCCGGTGTCGTTCCCCTGGATCGTGTCGGAGACGACGCGGCCGATGCCAGGCCCGATGCCGAAGCCGTGGCCGCTCATTCCTGTCGCGACGAAAAGACCGCCGATCGCCTGGACCCGATCCACGACGGGGACGACGTCGGGCATGGCGTCGATCATGCCGCCCCAGCCGAGCTTCAAGCGGGCTTTCTCGAACTGTGGAAAAAGCTGCTTGAAATTGCGCTCGCTCGAACGAAGCTTTGCCGGCTCAGGGGCTGGGTTGAGCACGCGCATTCTTTCGAAAGGGCTTGAGGAATCCGGCGCCCAATCGCGTGGCGTCGACCAGCCGTCCGGGTAGCCTGACGGAGCGAACGGGAAATAGCGCGTGCCGAACGGGTTGTTCCTGAGGGCGGGAATATACTTCGTGAAGTGCCGGAATGCGTCAGGCCCCAGGTAAAGCAAGTGGCTGCCGCCCGCGGCGAGCGTATATCCGCCATCCTGCCTGCGCCGGAAAGCGATGTGGTCGTCGGCGGCCGCGCCCGCATAGACCTCGGGCAAGGCCTCCGTTGCGGCCACGGTTACGCGGACGCTGAGCTGGGGGATGGCTACGCCATGTCTCGCCAGGAACAGGGACGACCAGGCGCCGCCCGCGACCAGCACGGTTGAGGTCTCGATATATCCCGCCTCGGTCCAAACGCCCTTGATCCTGCCGGCTGCGATCTCGAGGGTGCGCGCCGCGCAATTCTCCACGATCCTGGCGCCCTTTCGCATGGCAAGCCTGGCAAGCGCCGGCACCGCCAACCAAGGTTCCGCGCGCATATCGGAAGGTGTCGTCATCGCGCCCTTGAACCTGCGCGACATGCCGGTGATGAGTTTTGCGGTCTCGTCGGCGCCCAGGAGGCGTGTGTCGAGCTCATGGATCGCGGCGATCCTCATGAATTCTTCGAACTTGGCCATATCCTTGTCGGCGTTCGCCAGGTAGGTCACGCCTGTCTGGTTGAGCCCGATGTCCTCGCCGCATTCCTCGGCCAGTTGCCGCCATAGGCGAATGGCCTCGATGACGATCGGCAGCTCATCCGCGTCCCGTCCCTGCTTTCTGATCCACCCCCAATTTCGGGAGGACTGTTCGGCCGCAACGCGGCCTTTTTCAAGCAGCGTCACCGGAATGTTTCGGGAAGCAAGGAAGAGGGCCGTCGTTACGCCGATGATGCCGCCGCCGACGATCACCACCTCCGAAGCCTTCGGCGGAGGACCGGGGTACTGGACTGGATCGGCTTCGGTGAACGGGAATGTCGGCAAATGGCGCACCCGGAAGGACTGGTTGACGGTTCTGGCTTACCGGTTGTCACCGTCCAGCATCAGGAGCAGCCGAAGGCTGACCGTTGTCCCACGGCAGTTGCCCGGAATGAGGCGGTGGCGAAGGTGTTGGATTAGCCCTATACCGGCGCGCCGGCCACCGATCCCCTGACGATCAGATCTACCGGCCAGACCTCACCGCGAGCCCCGTCTTCCAACCCCGATATGCGCGCGGCGAGGCGCTCGGCGACGCGCGCGCCGGCGAGGCGGATCGAGGAGCGTGTCGTCGACAGCGGCACCGGGAAATTCTCCGGCCGCAGCCAGGGGAAGACGTCGTCATGGGCAACCAGCGAGAGGTCGCCCGGGATGGTGAGGCCGAGATCGCGCACGGCGCGCACCACACCCAGCGCCATGATCAGGCTGGAGCAGACGATCGCCGTCGGCGGCTCAGCCTCCTCGAGCAGGCGGCGGGCGGCCCGGTAGCCGTTTTCCTCGGTCATCGCCACCGAGCGGATGTGGCGCTCGCCGAGCGTCAGTCCGCTCGCGGCAAGCGCGCGGCGCATGCCGCGCTCGCGGTGGATGGCGAAGGTCTCGCGCTCGTTGCCGTTGATCAGCGCCAGGCGCTTGTGGCCGAGCTGGATCAACAGCCTCGATGCTTCGTGGAAGGCGCCCTCATTGTCGATGTCGAGATAGGGATAGTCGAAATCGAAGCCTTCGCTGCGGCCGTGGACGATGAAAGGGATACCCAGCGTGTTGACCAGCGCCAGCCGCTTGTCGGCCGGCCGCGGCGAGGACAGGTAGACGGCGTCGACCTGGCGGTTGGCGACGATGCGGCGATAGGTCGTCTCTTCGTCATCGGCGTCGGCGGGCGAAAGCACAAGGTCGAGCTCATGCGAACGGGCATAGTCGCCGAGGCCGGAGAGGAATTCGACGAAGTGCGGATCGATGTCGACGGCGGCCCCGGTCGGCAGCACATAGCCGATCATTCCCGACTTGCCGGTGGCGAGCCGGCGCGCGCTGGGGTTGGGCCGGTAGCCATGGCGCTTGGCGGCGTCCATAACCCGGCGCCGGGTCTCCTCGTTAACCTCGGGGTAGCCGTTCAGCGCCCGGCTCACCGTGGTCTGCGAGAGCGACAGCATATGCGACAGCTGCTTGAGGTTCATCGGAGGCCCTCCCGCCTCAAAGCGCTTTCAATTTTGAATCGATCTGACGATTGTTGGCGAGATCATCAAGCAGGACGACCTTAGAGGCCAGACAGCGTCGTTTGAAGCAAAATTGCTGCTGCAGCGCCAAAAAAGCATGCTGCGCTGCACTTTTTTCGCTTAATCTTCTCCTATTTAAATCGATTAATGACGTCGCCCACTTGACTCCAAGGCGATTCAATGGCGAGATCAAAATAGCCAAAGCGCTTTGGAAGTCTCTTCGAAAGGTTGCGGTTGCCCTTTCGCTGAGTCACAGTTCCGCGGCGTCGGCGGACGAAATGGAGGTTTCGTCCTTTTTGTGATCACTGGGAGGACTTGCGATGAAGAAAATGCTTCTCTTGGGTGCGGCGTTCGCGGCACTCACCCTCAGCCTGCCGGCGCAAGCCGAACTGAAGTTCAAGCCGGGCGAGGATTCGAAATTTCATTGGGCCAATTACGACGACCTCAAGAAGGTCGACCTCAAGGGCGAGACGCTGACGATCTTCGGGCCGTGGCGCGGCGAGGACGAGGCGCTTGTCCGATCCGTTCTCGACTATTTCCAGGAAGCGACCGGCGCTGAGGTGAAATATTCCTCGTCCGAGAATTATGAGCAGCAGATCGTCATCGACACCCAGGCCGGCAGCCCGCCCAACATCGCCGTCCTGCCGCAGCCCGGCCTCATCCAGGATCTTGCTTCCAAGGGCGTGCTGACCCCGCTGGGCGACGACGTCGCGGCCTGGATCAAGGAAAATTACGCCGCCGGCGACTCTTGGGCCAAGCTCGGCACCTATACGGGCAAGGACGGCAAATCGGGCTTCTATGCCTTTCCCTACAAGATCGACGTGAAGGGGCTCGTCTGGTACTCGCCCGACAATTTCGACGAGGCCGGCTACAAGGTGCCGAAGACCCAAGAAGAACTCGCCGATCTGGAGAAGAAGATCGTCGCCGACGGCGGCAAGCCCTGGTGCATCGGGCTGGGTTCGGGCGGCGCCACCGGCTGGCCGGCGACCGACTGGGTCGAGGACATCATGCTGAGGACGCAGCCGCCGGAAGTCTACGACAAGTGGGTGAAGAACGAGATTCCGTTCACCGACCCGGCCGTTGTCAACGCCATCGACATCTTCGGCAAGATCGCCACCGACGACAAGATGGTGGACGGCGGCGCCAAGGCGGTCGCGGCGACCGACTTCCGCGACAGCCCGAAGGGCCTCTTCACCGTGCCGCCCAAGTGCTACATGCACCACCAGGCATCGTTCATTCCGTCCTTCTTCCCGGAAAACGTGAAGCTCGGCCAGGACGCCGACTTCTTCCCCTACCCGCCTTACGCCTCCAAGCCGGAACTGGGCACGCCGCTGGAAGTGGCCGGAACGCTGGTGATGATCACCAAGGATTCCAAGGCCTCGCGCGAGTTCATCAAGTTCCTCGAGATGCCGCTCGCGCATGAATTGTGGATGGCGCAGAAGAGCTTCGTCACCCCCTTCAAGGCGGCCAACAAGGAGGCCTATGGCAGCGACGCGCTGAAGAAGCAGGGCGAGATCCTGGTCGGCGCCACGACGGTTCGGTTCGACGGATCCGACCTGATGCCGGGCAAGATCGGCGCGGGTTCGTTCTGGACCGGCATGGTCGACCTGGTGGGCGGCAAGTCCGCGCAGGACGTCGCCGCCGACATCCAGAAAAGCTGGGACGGCATCAAATAGCATCCTGAAATCTTCCTAATCCTCCTATTGGACCCGGGCTACGGCCCGGGTCCGACCGGCGGTCCGCGCCGGAAGCCTTCGCGTTTCGATTGTTCCGAATAACCGAAAGTCGGTGCATCCGATCGCCAGCCTCGGCCGGCCGGTCATGCGCAGGGAGAGGGACCCATGGCGGCTCAGATTTTCTCGGCCATATTCGTCATCATCATCGGCGTCGGCGGCTGTGTCGCCTATTTCTGGGGCGCCAACAAACTGCTCGATCTCGTCTTCCCGTCACGCGGCGTCTCGGGCACCGCCGCCGTCGACAATTTGCGTCGGCAGGGAATGGTGCGGCCCTGGCTGTTCGTCGGGCCGGCGATGATCATCCTAGCCATCTACCTGATCTACCCGGTGATCGCGACGCTGTGGCTCTCCTTCTTCGACCGCGGCGGCACCAATTTCGTCGGGCTCGCCAATTATGAATGGGCGGTCAGCGATCATGATTTGCGCAATTCGATCTTCAACAACATCCTGTGGCTGGCCGTGGTGCCGGCTGCCTGCACCTTCCTCGGCCTGATCATCGCCGTGCTCACCGACAAGATCTGGTGGGGCACCATCGCCAAGAGCCTGATCTTCCTGCCGCTGGCGATCTCCTTCGTCGGCGCCAGCGTGATCTGGAAATTCATCTACGAGTATCGCGGCGAGGGCCAGGTGCAGATCGGGCTGCTCAACGCCATCATCCAATATTTCGGCGGCCAGCCGCAGGTTTGGATATCGCTGCCGTTCTGGAACAATTTCTTCCTGATGATCATCCTGATCTGGATCCAGACCGGCTTTGCGATGGTCATCCTGTCGTCGGCGCTGCGCGGCATTCCGGAAGAGACGCTGGAAGCGGCCGTGATCGACGGCGCCAACCCGTTCCAGATCTTCTGGAAGATCATGGTGCCGCAAATCTGGGGCACGATCGCCGTGGTGTGGACCACCATCACCATCCTGGTGCTGAAAGTGTTCGACATCGTGCTGACCATGACCAACGGCCAGTGGAATACACAGGTGCTCGCCAATCTGATGTTCGACTGGATGTTCCGCGGCGGCGGCGATTTCGGCCGCGGCGCCACGATCGCCATCATCATCATGATCGCGGTCATCCCGATCATGGTCTGGAATATCCGCCAGGCCAACAAAGAGACGGGAGGGCACTGAGATGGCGACCAAGACCGGAAAGTCCTTCGTCGGCCGCTTCGGCGTCCATATCGCCGTGCTCGTCTTCGTGGCGATCTGGACCATCCCTACCCTCGGCATCCTCGTCTCGTCGCTGCGCGACAAGGACCAGATCGTCGCCTCCGGCTGGTGGAACTCCTTCGCCAGCTCCAGCCAGAGCGAGGCGGGACGGTTGCCGGGCGCGTCGGCCCAAACCCAGAAGGACGGCAAATACGTCATCGAAGGCAATATCTTTGGCGATGGCCCCAAGCGCGAGATCAGCGCCTTCGGCGTCAAGTCCTCCGCGCCGACGCAGTACAAGGCGGGATCGGTTGCCGACCTCGATGACGGCGTCACGCTGCAGATGAATGCCGACGGCGGCTTCGTGCTGTCGTCACCGAAGGCCTTCGAGGGCGACCGCGGCCAGCGCGTCTATTTCGCCTCCTCGGCACCGCCGAAATTCACCACGGACAACTACGATGCGGTGCTGTTTTCCGAGGGCATCGGCCGCTCGTTCATGAACTCGCTGACGGTGACCATCCCGGCGACGATCATCCCAATCCTGATCGCAGCCTTCGCAGCCTACGCCCTGGCCTGGATGCGCTTTCCCGGACGGCCGCTGCTGATCGCGGTGATCATCGGCCTTCTGGTGGTTCCGCTGCAGATGTCGCTGATCCCGCTGCTCAGGCTCTATAACGGGGTCGGCGCCTTCTTCGGCGTGCCGTCCAAGACCTATCTCGGCATATGGCTGGCACATACCGGCTTCGGCCTGCCTTTCGCCATCTACCTGCTGAGGAGCTATATCGCCGGCCTGCCGCGCGAGATCATGGAATCGGCACGCATCGACGGCGCCAGCGACTTCGAGATCTTCGTCAAGATCGTGCTGCCGCTGTCCTTCCCGGTGCTTGCCTCCTTCGCCATCTTCCAGTTCCTGTGGGTATGGAACGATCTACTGGTGGCGATGGTTTTCCTCGGCACGGCGCCCGATCAGATCGTGCTGACAGCCAAGCTCAACGCGCTGCTCGGCTCGCGCGGCGGCAAGTGGGAGATCCTGACCACATCGGCGTTCATCACCATTATCGTGCCGCTGTTCGTGTTCTTCTCGCTGCAGCGCTATTTCGTCCGCGGGCTGCTTGCCGGCTCGGTGAAAGGAGGTTGAAGACATGCAATCGGCTTTGAAGGCGACGTCGCAGCCAGACCCGGCCGTGGACCGCGACTGGTGGCGGGGCGCGGTGATCTACCAGATTTACCCGCGCTCCTATCAGGACTCCAACGGCGACGGCATCGGCGACCTGAAGGGCATTGTTCAGCGCCTGCCCTATATCGCTTCGCTCGGCGTCGATGCCATCTGGATCTCGCCCTTCTTCAAATCGCCGATGAAGGATTTCGGCTACGACGTGTCGGACTATTGCGACGTCGACCCGATGTTCGGAACGCTCGCCGATTTCGACGCGCTGGTGACGGAAGCCCATCGGCTGGGGCTCAAGGTGATGATCGACGAGGTGCTGTCGCACACCGCCGATATCCACCCCTGGTTCAAGGAGAGCCGTTCCAGCCGCAACAATCCGAAAGCCGACTGGTATGTGTGGGCGGACGCAAAGCCCGACGGCACGCCGCCCAACAACTGGCTGTCGATCTTCGGCGGCTCGGCCTGGCAGTGGGACACCAGCCGCCAGCAGTATTACATGCACAATTTCCTGGCCGAGCAGCCCGACCTCAACTTCCACAACGCAGAAGTTCAGGACGCGCTGCTCGACATCACCCGCTTCTGGCTGGAGCGCGGCGTTGACGGCTTCCGCCTCGACACGATCAATTTCTACTTCCACAGCCAGGGGCTGGAGGACAATCCGCCGCTGCCGCCGGAACAGCGCAACGACCAGACGGCGCCCGCGGTCAATCCCTACAATTACCAGGACCACATCTACGACAAGAGCCGGCCGGAGAATCTCGGCTTCCTGGAGCGCTTCCGCGCGCTTCTCGATGAATATCCGGCGCAGGCGGCCGTCGGCGAGGTGGGCGATTCCCAGCGCGGCCTGGAGGTGGTCGCCGCCTACACCGCCGACGGCAAGCGCGTCCATATGTGCTATTCCTTCGACTTCCTGGCGCCGGAGAAGATCAGCGCGGCGAAAGCGCGCGCGGTGCTGGAGGCCTTCGGCACGGTCGCCAGCGACGGCTGGTCGTGCTGGGCCTTCTCCAACCATGACGTGATGCGGGTCGCCTCGCGCTGGGCCGCCAACGAGGCGGATCCGACCGCCTATCTGAAGGTGATCTCGGCGCTTTTGATGTCGCTGCGCGGCTCGGTCTGCATCTATCAAGGCGAAGAGCTCGGCCTTGGCGAGGCGGAGCTGAAGTTCGAGGACCTGCAGGATCCCTACGGCATCCGGTTCTGGCCGGAGTTCAAGGGTCGCGACGGCTGCCGCACGCCGATGGTTTGGGACGCGGCCGCCAAGAATGGCGGTTTCTCGACCGCCAAGCCGTGGCTGCCGGTGCCGGGCAAGCACCTGTCGCAGGCGGTCAACGTGCAGCAGGGCGAGGCGAGCTCGCTGCTCGAACATTACCGCCGCTTCCTAGCCTTCCGGCGCCAGCATCCGGCGCTGACCAAGGGCGACATCAACTTTATCGAAAGCGATGGCGACACCGTCGCCTTCACGCGTCGCGAGGGCAATGAGCGGATCGTTTGCGCCTTCAATCTCGGCAGCAAGCCCTCCGAGGTCGATCTCGGCAAAGGTGCGCTGCAACCCTTGCCCGGGCACGGCTTTTCGGGACAGACTGGCAGCGGGCCGGTCCGCCTCGGCGGCTACGGCGCCTGGTTCGGACGCATCGACTGAACTTGCAAAACAGGGATCAACGGGAGAAGAAAAACATGGCCGATGTCACGCTCAACCAGGTGAAGAAATCATACGGCAACCTCAACATTCTCCACGGCATCGACCTCGATATCAAATCAGGCGAGTTCATCGTCTTCGTCGGGCCGTCGGGTTGCGGCAAGTCGACCTTGCTGAGGTCGATCGCCGGCCTCGAGGAGATCACGTCGGGCGAGCTGAAGATCGACGGCGAGGTGGTGAACGACGTGCCGCCGTCGAAGCGGGGCATCGCCATGGTATTCCAGTCCTATGCGCTCTATCCTCATATGACGGTTTACGACAACATGGCCTTCTCGATGAAGATCGGCAAGGAAAGCAAGGCCGAGATCGACAAACGCGTGCGCCAAGCGGCGGAGATCCTGCAACTGACCAAATATCTCGACCGCCTGCCCAAGGCGATGTCGGGCGGCCAGCGCCAGCGCGTCGCCATCGGCCGCGCCATCGTGCGCAACCCGAAGGTGTTCCTGTTCGACGAGCCGTTGTCGAATCTCGACGCAGCACTGCGCGTCGCCACCCGCATCGAGATCGCCAAGCTCAAGGAATCGATGCCGAACACCACCATGATCTACGTCACGCACGACCAGGTCGAGGCGATGACGCTGGCGGACCGCATCGTGGTCTTGAAGGAAGGCGTTATCGAGCAGGTCGGCACGCCGATGGAACTCTACAAGCGGCCCGGCAACCTGTTCGTCGCCCAGTTCATCGGCTCACCGGCCATGAACATATTGCCGGCAAAGATCGAGAGGGCCGGCAATCCGACCGTGGTCAGCCATGTCGGCGGCCGCAAGGCGACGGTGCCGATCGCGACGCCGGCCTCAGCCAATGGCACGGCGGTCAGCTTCGGCGTGCGGCCGGAGGATCTCGCGATTGCCACAGGCGCGGACTTTCTGTTCGAAGGCAAGGTCGACTATGTCGAGCAGCTCGGCGAGGTTCAGCTCGTCTATATCGATATCGGCCGCGCCGACCTGCCGCTGGTTGCCAAGCTGCCGGGCAATGTCGAGGTCAAGCGCGGCGAGACGCTGCGGCTCAACGCCGGCGCCGGCGATCTGCACATCTTTGACGCCGACGGCCATTCCTTCACGCTGCATCGCGAGGAAGCAAAGGCTGCCTGACGCTAGAGAGTTTCACCGTTTCACCGAAACGGCGAAACTCTCTATCTCTTTGTTTTCACGCAATTTCGGACGGAAAACCGCTTACACTTTTCCTGGAATTGCTTTATCGGCAGGCTGGCTTTCCCGGCAAAAAAAGAGAGCGGCGGGCCTGGCCCGCCGCTCTCTCTTTCAAATCACAGTCGGCTATCAACGGTTGCCGAAGTGGTCGCGGTCGGCACCCTGAGGCGCCGACTTCTGCACGTCGCGCGACGAGTTCAGCAACTTGTAGACGGGCGAGTCGGTGCCGATCGATGACGTAGGGGCGGTATCGACCGCCGGGGCCGGCTGGTTGACGCCACTATTGTTGTAATTGTCGCTGCCCGCAAAAGCAGCGCCGGAAACGGCCAACAGGGCGGCCGTGGCAAGAACGATCTTCTTCATTTCAGTGCTCCTGAATCTTGTGGTCCGACCGATGCGGCGGGCGAGCCCGCCGCCGGTTCAAGTCGACCGTTAGTTGTTGCCGAAAAGGTTGTGGTCGGCGCCCGTCGTGGCAGGCTGCTGAGTGGCCGGCGCAGACTGGCGGACCGCAGCCGTGTAGGACGAGTCGACCTTGGCCGCCGCCTGATTGGCTTCATTCGGGTTGTAATGGTCGCTACCAGCAAAGGCGCTGCCAGAAATTGCCACAAGGGCTGCGGCAGTGAGAACAATCTTTTTCATTTTTGCTACTCCAGTATCTTTATTCAGTCCGTCTAGCGGCGTGTCCTGGGAATGAAATCGCGTCGTTCGGACAGCGCTGATTTGGGTGAGCCGAGGGCGGGATTCCAATCACGAAGTTTTTCCGTCTGGACCATGATTCGGCATCTTGAAGTTTTGATAAGCATGCCTATGACTTTATTTTTATCACATTTAATCAATGACTTATGTAAATTTGACCGTTGGCTCACCAAATGTATCGGAGCGCCAACGTTCACACCGTCCTGCACGCACCGTCAACAGAAACGAACCGTTCAGTTCGATTTTAGAATCTCCTAAATAGTCACTTTTCGATACTATTAACCATCATACCCCCGTTCCACAGGCCGATTCGGCCCGCTCCATGACCGTGTTCAGACTTCAGGCCAGCGGGCATTTCGCGCCGGAAGGGTCGCGGTCGCCCTGCTTGTCGGCGCTCAAAATCGGGGCTCGAACCGCGAGTTGAACGCCAAAATAGTCGAGATGGCGCCGTTATGCCCTGCCTTGCCAAGCAAGGATCGACTGTTTACAGGCGTTGTCCAGGGGTCAGGGCAACGATACGACCGGCGCAGCCGCCGGCCGGAATTGCAGAGCGGGGGTCAAGAACATGCCTCTTTCCGACGTCTACGCCGTTGCGAGCCGGGACATCGTTTTCGAATCCTTCGACGGGGAAGCTGTCGTGCTCGACCTCTCCAACGGCAAGTATTTCGGCTTCTCCGATTCCGGCAGCAAAGTGTGGCAGGCGCTTTCCTCGGGTGTCGGCACCGAAGCGCTGATCCGATCGGCCGCTGGCAGAATCGACGCCGCCGCGATCGAGGCATTCATTACGCAGCTGGTCGAGTTCGGGCTGCTGGCCCCTTCCAGCGCAACGCCGCTGCCGTCATCCGACGATTTGTCAGCGGCGCTGGCGGCGGCGAGCGAACCGCTCACCGTGAGCGCCCATGACGATCTTGCCGACTTGATCATCGTTGACCCGATCCATGAAGTCGAGGAGCCGCTCGGCTGGCCGGCTGTCAAGCAGGTTTCCTGAACCGGCGAAGGGTCAGGGCGGCCGGAACAGACCATGCCACATGTGACGCTCGAGACCCTGCCGGACTATGCCCGCTTTCTCATCGCCGCTGCCGAAGGCGCGGCCGGGCAGTTTCCGGTCCGGCGTGCTGTCCGCCTGCCAGGGCTGGAATTGATCGCGCATCTCGATCCCGGCGCGCTCGCTGATGCCCTCGGCCAAGCCTTCATCGAAGCCGAAGGCGATCCGCGGGACTCCCGCCAATGCCGTATCTTCATCGGCCATCCAGGCATCGGCGACATGCCGGAACCGGCAAGCTGGGGCGATGCGCATTTCACCGAGCACGGCTTTGCCCGGAAACTTGCGGAGGCAGGGCTGCGCGGCCATCATTACCACGATCTGGATTTCTGGCAGGTCTACGATCCCGCCCGACGGATCGGCGTCCAGTTGATGCGGTCTCCCGACGCGTTTCCGCCTTGGGAGCAGGGGTCGCCGCTGCGCGCCTTCCTGCACTGGGAATACGCCGCGCGCGGCATGCGCCTTGCCCATGCCGGCACGCTGGGCCTCGACGGCAGGGGCGTGCTGCTGGCAGGCGCCGGGGGTGCGGGAAAATCCGGAACCGTCGTAGCAGGACTGCTCAACGGGCTGGACAGCGTCGGCGACGATTACGTGCTGATCGACCTTTCCGGCGGCGTGACGGCGCGACCGCTGTTTTCGATCCTGAAGCAGGATCCGCCGGGTTTCGCCCGGCTCGGGCTGGAAAGGCGGCTGGGAACCGGCCGCCCGCTCAACTGGCAAGGCAAGCATGCCTTCCACATTCACGAGATCGCGCCCCGGCCAGTAGGTGAGAGTCTGGACATTTGCGCGTTGCTGGTGCCACATGTCAGCGGCGGAAAGACAAGTTCGATCGCACCGATTTCGCGCAAGGATGCCATCATCGCGCTGGCGCCGTCCGGCATCGCCCAGATGCCTGGCGAACGCGAAAGCGGTTTTCGCTTCTTCAGCGATCTGACCCGGCTACTGCCATGCTACCGGATTTCACTTGGGTCACGCCCAGGAGAAATCGCCGCTACGATTGCGGATTTCCTTGTCCGGAGCGCCCGGTGAAGTTGAGCGTGATCATGCCTGTTTACAACCGCGAGCGCTATGTCGTTGCGGCATTGCGTTCGCTCATCAGGCAGCGCGACGCCGCCGATCTCGACATCATCGTCATCGACGACGGCTCGACCGACGGTTCGGCCCAAGCGGTGCGCGCGATGATGGACGAAGCGCCTTGCATCCGGCTGTTTCGGCAGGAAAACATGGGCGTGACCCGGGCGCGCAACAGCGGGCTCAGCCGGCTCAAGCCGGAGACGGAACTGGTGTCCTTTCTCGATTCGGACGACATCTCGCCAGCCGGGCGCTTCGCGGCGGATCTGGACCTTTTCAGGCGCGATCCTTCTCTCGAGCTCACCTATTCCAGGATGATGCTGGTCGACACGATCGACGACGAGACGCTGGAGCCGACCCGCGACAGCACCAGCATCACGGTTCGCGGCATCCATCTCTCGGCGGCGATCTTCTCGCGCCGTCTGCTCGACCGGATCGGCGCTTTCGACGAGGACTTCGTTCAGGCCGAGGATACGGACTTCCTGCTGCGCAGCTTCGAGCTCGGCCCCCGATGCGCGCTTCCGGACACGCTGGCGCTTTATTATCGGCGGCACGCCGGCAACATGACAAGGCAGCAAGATGTCCAGTCGCGCGAGTTCATGCGCGCGATCTACAAGTCGATGAAGCGGCGCAGGGCCAACCCTTCGCTCAAGCCGATCGAAGGCATCTTCGAACTGAAGAAACTCGCGGACTGGCAGTTCATGTGATGAGCGCATACGGCGTCGTCATTCCGGCCTACAACGCCAGCGCCACGATCGCGGAGACGCTGCGATCGGTTGCGGCGCAGACGTTGCGGCCCGAACTGGTCGTGGTGATCGACGACGGCTCGACCGACGATCTCGCCGGCGCGATCGGCGGCATCGACCTGCCGCTCAGGCTTTTGCGCCAGGACAATGCCGGACCCGGCAGCGCGACCACCCGCGGCATCGCCGCGCTGTCGACGCCCTTCGTCGCCACGCTCGATGCCGACGACCTTTGGCTGCCTGGAAAGATCGCGGCGCAGCTTGCCTATCTCGAACGGCTTCCCGGCGTATCCGGGGTCTTCACCCATATGCGCGCCTTCCGCGACGGAGAGCCCGACGCGATGGCCCCGACCGCAACGCCCGGCTGGTCGCGCTCGACGATGCTGATGCGCCGGGAGACCGCGGAGAGCGTCGGCCCGATGGTCGATCCGCCGGGCGGCCGCGGCGAGATGATCGACTGGATCGCCCGCGCGCGGGAAAGCGGTTTTGTCCTCGACATGATGCCTGATGTCCTGGCGCTGCGGCGCATCAGGCCGGGGAGCCTGTCCTATGGGCGCGACGCGGCACGCGACCGCGGTTACCTGGAAGTGGCACGCCTGGCCATGCTGCGACGGGCACAAAGCAAAGCCAGTTCCAGCTGATGGCGAAGATCCGTCGCATCGGCAGGCGTTTTCCAGATTATGGCTGGTCCTGGCCGACGGGCTCGCTCGACCAGTTGCTCAAGGCAGCACTTCTGCCCGACGAAGAGGCGGCGCGCCTTTGCGCCGCCGGCTGGCTGAACGGGAACGACATCGACCACGTCTCCTTCCGGGAACACCGGTTGCTTGCCGCGATTTCCGACAGGTTCGGCCGCAAGCTTGCCGGCAACGCCGCTTATCCGCGCCTGGTCGGCCTGCAGAAGATGCTGTGGACCAAGTCGCGCATGGCCATGCGCGAGGCCGAGCCCGCACTGAAGGCGATGGTCGATGCCGGCTGCACGGTGATGTTGATCAAGGGCGCCAGCCGCATCGCACTCGATGCCGCCGCGCAGCGCGGGCGCGTGGCGCATGACATAGATATACTGGTGCGGCCGGGCGATATGCAGCCGGCCTTCGATGTGCTGCGCGACCGCGGCTGGCAGATCGCCAGCGGTGTTTCCCCGCAATATCTGCGCGCACGGCTGGGATCGCTGCGCTCGATGAATTTCTTCAAGGGCAATTACGGCGACATCGACCTGCATCAGCTTGCCTATGACGGGTCGCAGCAGAACACCGAGGACGACCTCGCCATCTGGCGCCGCGCGATTGCCGCCAAATTCAGCGACGTCAGCGTAGTCGTCCCCTCGGCCGCCGACCGCATCGCGCTCGCCATCGCGCATGGCGGCCTCGACGCACATACGCATAGCGACTGGCTGGTCGATTGCGCCGTGGCCATCGAGGGCGGCACTGTCGACTGGACCATATTCCTCGATGTCATCGCCAGGCGCAGTCTCGCCGTCGCCGCGGCGGTGGCGCTTTCCTATCTTGCGCTGGAGATCGGCATCGTTATGCCGGAGGACGTGCTGGCCAAGGTGGTGGACATGGCTGACCGGCGCGGCGCGGCGCGGCTGTCGTCGGTTCTGCAGGCCAAGCCGCGCACCGATTTCGGCGCGCTGACCTGGCTGTCGCGGGGATTTGCAAAACAGTTGCGCCTGCAGCGCAAGAAAGGCCGGCTGAGGCAGACCGAGCCCGACATCGTGTGGCGCGGCAAGTCCGTGACGACCAAGGCCATAGGCGAGCCTGCCGCATTTGTGCTCTCGCAACCCCTGGACGGACCGCAGGGCGAGGCCAGCGAGGTGATGCTCGATCTCATCGTTCGCATCGTCGTCCCGCCGGTCAGGCGACGCATCGAGATGGAGATCAATGCGGGCGACCGGCACGTGGCCCGGCTGCGCTCGATGTCGATCAGTCGTTCCGGCGGGGAGCGGATGCTGCGCTTTCGCGGCAAGGTGAAGCTTGAGGGGACAGGACGGGCCCTGGTGCTGGAGGCTCGGCCGTCACGCCAGTTTCGCGTCTGGGACAACGAGCAGGCCGTCGCCAGCTACGGCGCGCTGCCTTTCCAGCTCGTTTCGGCGAAATTCTCTCCGACCGGCTGACATCAGCGCAACAGTCCGGGACGGCTCAAGAGCCTGGGGTAATCAGCTTCAGGGAGGAGAAATAGGTTCGATATCGGCCGATATCGCGGGTCAGAAGTGGAAGATGGCCGACCGCAGCGTGCGCACCAATGAAGAAGTCCGGCAAAACACCAGTCTTTTGTCCTCCTGACCGGTGGTACTGTGTAAATACCTTTCCGGCAAGGAAAAGAGCGGCCCTCGGCATGGGAGCCATTTCAAGACCGGCCGCATCGAGAAAAGCGTCAAGATCCTCGATGCGGGCATAGCGTACGGCGAGCTCGGCATAGACCGCATCGTTGATCAACAATGGTCCGTTGAGGCTCGCCGCCTCAAGCTGAGCAACCGACCAATCTGCCCAGTTTGGATCGTCAGTAACAAGGTCAAGCAGGACGTTGGTGTCGATGAGCGTCACGCTTCACCACGCGTCAGCGCCATGATCGCGTCGGTCGTAAGCCCCTCGCCGGCATGGCCGCGCAACTTGGCGAAGCGGCCCGCCGTTTGCCTTCTGTCGACACGAGCAAGCACTACGCTCCCATCGGCGGCGCGCCGGAAATCGACCCTGCTTCCCGGGACGATCCCCAACAGATCGCGGACCGGTTTTGGAATGGTGACCTGTCCTTTTGACGTAACGGTGGTGGCCATCTTCGCTCCTCAGTAATACCAATTGTAAGCAAGGTATTACCTTTCGGTCGAATTTCAACGGGCTTCTGTCAAACTCCATAGCGCTCGGTGCGGATAATCCCCGCCGGAACGCCGGCGCCAATCAGGGCATCAGCGGCGGCCGAGACGAAGGCGTTCGAGCCGCAGACATAGGCGAGCCTCGGTGCCTTCGGCAGGCGCTCGACGGCCTGCACCATCATGCGGGCGTCGACGCGCCGGGAATAGTCGGACGGCCGCCTAGCCGGCTCGCGGGTCAGCGTCAGCACCAGATCGAAACCAACGCGGCGATCGTCGAGACCGATCAGCTCGTCGCGGAAAATCACCTCGTCCCAGACCCGGGCCGAGAACACCAGCACAACGGGTACCGCCGTGTTGCGCAGCGTGCGATGGCGCACCATCGCCATCAGCGGCACGACGCCCGAGCCGCCGCCTACCAGAAGGATCGGCCCGCCGTCGCTCTCCTCCCAGATGAAATGGCCACCCAGCGGCCCGCGCAGCTCGATCTCGTCGCCGACGGCAGCCACGTCGTGGAAGAAGGGCGAGACCTCGCCGTCGTCGAGCCGCTCGATCGCGAGCTCGACGACGGCACCTGCTTCGGGCGCCGAAGCTATGGAATAGGATCGGCGCGCCTGATAGCCGTCCGGCGCCGTCAGCCTGATGTCGACATGCTGTCCGGCCAGATGGGCGAAGGGCCGCGACGGTTGGAACCAGAAGCTGGTGACGCGCGGCGTGCGCTTTTCGATGCGGGTGATCGTGGCTGCCTGCCAGGGCGATTGCGGCGACGGCTCGGCGCTCATCGATCGCTGCTCACGGGTCACTGGAATAGCGCTGCTCGCGCCAGGGGTCGCCATACCTATGATAGCCGCGCAGCTCCCAGAAGCCCGGTTCGTCGCGCTCGGTGAACTGCAGCCCGTTCACCCATTTGGCCGATTTCCAGAAGTAGAGATGCGGCACCAATAGTCGCGCCGGCCCGCCGTGATCCGGCGTGATCGGCTTACCTTCGTAAAGCAGCGCCACCATCGCCTTGCCGGTGACGAGGTCCTTGGTCGGCACATTGGTGGAATAGCCGTCAAAGGACAGCGCCAGCGTGTAAGCCGTCGGCGGCTCGATGCCGGCATCGGCGAGGATGTCGTCGATCATCACACCTTGCCAGGGCGTGTTGAACTTGGTCCAGGCCGTCACGCAATGGATGTCGCGCGTCATCTTGCTTTGCGGCAGCGCGTTGAATTCGGCCCAGTTCCATGTCTTGAGCGGTCGCGGCCCCCGCTTGAGGGTGAAGGACCAGTCCTCGGTACGCACCCGCGGCGTCGGCCCCGCCGACAAAACCGGGAAACCCTGCTCCAGATACTGGCCCGGCGGGATGCGCGTGTCGGTGTCGGAAGGAGGCCGCCGTCCGGAAAAGAAGCCACGCGTAACCATCGAGACATCCCTTGCGCCGGATTTGGTCGATCGCGGAGAGTGTTCTCGAAGACGCTCTGGGGAGCAACAGAAATCTTGCAGACAGAGCCTGCCGCAGACGCCGGCAGGCTCTGTCGAGGCCCTCGTCAGCCGGCCGCGAACGGGACCGCGACGAAGATCTGCTGGTCGCCGCGATCGACAAGCAGCAGCACCGACTTCTTGCCCGACTTGGCTGCCTCGGCGATCGCCTGGTTCGCCTGTCTGGCGTTCTTTACGGGCGTCTGGTCGACGCCGACGATCACGTCCCCCGGCTGGAGGCCCGCTGCCGAAGCCGCTTTGTCCGGATTGACACGCTCAATCACGGCGCCGTGCTGGTTGTCGGCGAGGTTGAGCTCCTGCCGGATGTCGGGAGTGATATCGGTCAGCCCGAGGCCGAGCGACGGCACGCCCTGGCCCGCTGACGGCTTGCCGCCTTCGCCATTCGAGGCGGTCTGCACCTCGTCGGTGTTGCGGCCGACGTCTGCGGAGACCTGAACCGCCTTGCCCTTACGCCAGATGTCGACGGTTTCCTTGTTGCCGGGCGGGACATCTGCGACGGCGCGCGACAGGTCCTTCGGATCCTTGATCTCCTGGCCGCCAAAGCCGGTGATCACATCCCCGACTTCAATGCCCGCCTTGGCCGCCGGCGAGCCCGGCGTGACCGACGAAACCAAGGCTCCGGCAGGATGGTCGAGGCCGATGGCGCCGGCAACATCCGGAGTGACCGGCTGGATCTGCACACCGAGATAGCCGTATTCGATGTCGCCGCCCTTCATCAGCTTGGCCACGACTTTCTGGGCCTGATCCGACGGGATGGCGAAGCCGACGCCGACGCTGCCGCCATTGGGCGAGTAGATGGCGGTGTTGATGCCAATCACATTGCCATGGATGTCGACCAGCGGACCGCCCGAATTGCCGTGATTGATCGGCGCGTCGATCTGAATGAAATCGTCGAACGGCCCGCTATGGAGATCGCGGCCGCGCGCCGACACGATGCCGGCGGTAACCGTGGTGCCGATGCCGAATGGGTTGCCGATCGCCAGCACCTGGTCGCCGGTCATCAGCTTGCTGGAATCGCCCCACTTGACGGTCGGCAACGGCTTGTCTGCCTTGATCTTGAGCACAGCCAGGTCATGCTTCGCATCGTGGCCGACAAGCTTGGCCGGAAGCTCGGTGCCGTCGTCGAGCGTCACCTTGATCGAGCTGGCGCCGTCGATGACATGGTTGTTGGTTACGATTGTGCCATCCGCGCTGACGATGAAGCCGGAGCCGAGCGCCTCGCTACGTGGTGCCCGCTGAGGGGGCGTCTTGGGCATCGGCATGCCCTGGTCGCCGAAGAATTGCCGGAAATAGTCGTCGAAAGGCGAGTTGCCGTCGAAGGGCGAACCCTCGCTCATGGCGTCCGGCTGGCCCTTCATCATTGTCGTGACTGTTACGACTGCCGGCTTTGTGGTGGCAACGATGGGAGCGAAGGAGCCGTTAGGCGCGGTAACGCCGGCGGCGGGAGTTTGCGTGGTGGCGACGGCGTTGCTCAATCCGGCGTTGTTCGTGCTCTCGGCAAAGGAACCAATAACGGGAGAAATGATCAGCGCAGCGCCCAACAGGGCCGCGACGCGATGTCTGCGAAGAATGTTCATGGGTGACATGGTCGTTTCTGTCCGGGCGAGAGGTTGATCGGGCACCCCGGATGTGTCTCGAAGCACGCATCCGTTGGCGTGTCGGCGACCGGGATTGCCTGCCTCGCCTTGCATGGCAGCCGGCCGGATCGACAATCAGGATTTAGGGTGCGGAATGGCCTGAATCAGGGCCTTTGGATGACCTTACGAAGATTTAATTCAGAGAGCGCTTACGAACCGCTCTCTCCGGCGCAGATAAGCGGAGGCGATCTCACGCATTCGCTGGCCGGTAAAACTCGGGCCATGGCCGCCATGGCCGATGCGGATCGGCAGGTCGAGCAGGCGCCGCATGGTGCGGCAATAGGCCGTGCGGTCCGAATCCGGCAGATCGTCGATCAGCATGCCGTCATAGATGGCGTCGCCGGCGAGGAAGAGGCCATCGGCCTCGTCGAAAAGCGCGATCGAATCCGGCGAGTGTCCAGGCAGATGCAGCACACGGAATTTGCGGTCGCCGAGATCGACGATGTCGCCTTCGTCGAGCGCACGCGTCAGCGGTGCTGAGGGAATCCGGTAATCGGCCGCCTTCCAGTCCGGCGCCGGCAGTTTCGAGACGGCGCCGTCGAGATTGTGGAACATGTAAGCGTAGGTGACGGCATCATCCATGGCGTCGAACCGCGGCGCGCTCATCTTCGGGCCTAGGCGCAGCGGGAATTCATGCAGCGAGCCGACATGGTCGAGATGGATGTGCGTGGCGACGACGATGAGCGGCTTGCCGGGCGGCGTGTCGATCTCAGGCGCCAGCGGACGGATGCCCATGCCTGTGTCGACCAGCAGATCCGCCTCGCGGCCCTTCAGATGCCACATATTGGCGCGCACGAAATCATGCACGAAAGGCTCGGTCAGCATCGTCGTGCCGGCATCGACTTTCGCCTTGCCGAACCAGTCGCCAACCTCAAGCTCGGGCATCGAGCCGCCGCCCATCAGATGAACGGCTTCCCGACCTTGTATTTTTCCGGCACCAGCCGCTTCAGGTAGGCCATGCCGGCTTCCGAAAGCTGATTGGCGTCCGGCTTCATGAAATCGTCGGGCATGTGGCGGGTCTTGCCGGCCACCGCCTTCAGCGGCACCTTCTTCAACACCGTCTTCGACCCGTCATATTGCAGCGCGACCGAGCCGCCGCCTTCGCCGGCGACAGCAACCGCGAAAGCGCCGGCGTCGAAGGCTTCCTTGGCGTCCACGGCGCTGATCGCGCCGACGTAACCGCGCGGCATGTAGCCCAGCGCGTCGACCCGCGCGCGCTTGCCGGGCAGGCCCTCGGCCAAGGCCCGTTCGAGCGCCGCCGGCAGGTCGCTGCCCGACAATTTGACGTTGCCGTGCTGATCGCGCTCCAGCTTGTCCGGCGGCACCAGGCTTTCGACCAGCGCCTTGCCGTCGGCAGTGCTGACGCCCTCCGAGACAGCGACGATGCAGCGCTTGTGGCGGTCCAGCTTTTCGCGCACTTCCTCGATGAAGCGCTTCGCCGAGAAGGCGCGCTCCGGCACGTAGATCAGATGCGGTCCGCTGTCGGGATCGAGCTGCCATGCGGCCGCGGCGGCGGTCAGGAAGCCGGCATGCCGGCCCATGACGATGCCGACATAGATGCCGGGCAGGGCGCGGAAATCGAGGTCGACGGAGAGGAAGGCTCCAGCGACGAATTCTGCCGCCGAGATGAAGCCCGGCGTGTGGTCGTTCTCCTCGAGGTCGTTGTCGATGGTCTTGGGCGCGTGCACGAAGGCGATCGAGCCGCCGGCGGCATCGGTCAGGATCTGCTGCGTGCCCGAGGTGTCGTTGCCGCCGATATAGATGAAGGCGTCGGCGCCGGCCTTTTTCAAGCCGTTGAGGATGACCTCGCAATAGGCGGCGTCCGGCTTATCGCGGGTCGAGCCGAGGGCGGCGCTCGGCGTGCCGGCAATCAGCCGCAACCTGTCCTCGGGGATGGCGGAGAGATCGACATAATTGCCGTCGCGGATGCCGCGCACGCCGTGGAGCGAGCCCAGCACCTTGGCGCCTGGATGGCGTTTGCGGATTTCCAGCGTGGCGCCGACGACCGTCTGGTTGATGACGGCGGTCGGGCCGCCGCCTTGCGCGATGACGAAGGTTCCAGACATGCTTTTTCTCCCGAAGCGAAGGTTTTCAGGTACCTTGGCCTGTCTTGCGGCATCGCGCAACGGAAGAAACGGGATCTCGAAATGGCGGCCAGACAGGTCGCCTGGAAAGATCAGACCACGACGACCGGGTTCTTCTTGGAAACGCGGCTGTAGAGGTCGATGATGTCCTGGTTGATCAGGCGCACGCAGCCCGACGACATCGCCTGGCCGATGCTCCACCATTCGGGCGAGCCGTGGATGCGGTAGCCGGTGTCCTTGCCGTTCTGGTAGATGTAGAGCGCCCGGGCGCCCAGCGGATTGGTGAGGCCGCCGGGCTGGCCGCCTTGCCATTTCACCAGTTCGGGCTTGCGCTGGATCATTTCCGGCGGCGGCGTCCACACCGGCCATTCGCGGCCGTACTGGATGTTGGCGCGGCCCGACCAGCGGAAGCCGTCCTTGCCGATGCCGACGCCGTAGCGGATGGCGTCGCCGCCCGGCTGGACGAGATAGAGCATGCGCTCCTGCAAGTGGACGACGATGGTGCCGGGCGCCTCGCCGGTCTTGTCGACGACGATCTGGCGGCGGAACTGCGGCTTGACCTTCTGCCACGGCACCTCCGGCACCTGGAAGCCGCCGTCGGTGAGCGAGGCATACATGACGTCCGGGCCGGTGATGTTCTTGTCGACGCTGATCGCCGGACGCATCGGCGGCACGGAACCGGTGACGGTGTTGTCGAGCTGCATTTGCGGCAGGTCGAGCGTGTCGGTGGTGCTGCAGCCGGCAAGGCCGAGCAGCGCCATGGCGCCCGCGCCGGAAAGCACGGCGCGGCGGGAAAGCTGAATTTCGGTATCGATTGCGGCGCCGTTGGAAGGCGACGTCAGACGTTGCGGCAACTCGCGCATGCACAAACCCTACGCTGCCGGCGGGAGCGGCCGGATCGCAGGCATTTTCGCCATTCATCGTTGAAAAAGGGTGAAAGAGCCCGTGCCGGGCTTAACCCTAACGGATCGTTATGGCGGTAGATGAGCCGCCGGCCTCGGCGCTGAAGATTTTTCCGACGGCCCCTTTACATTCTTCCCGGCCCCAGGATTTATCCTTTTCTTTGCGCTCAAGGAGCAGGGAAATGTCCTTCGAAAACTGGGCTGCCTTCGCCGCCGCCTCTTCCATTCTTCTCATCATTCCTGGCCCGACGATCCTCCTGGTCGTCTCTTATGCGCTTGGGCAAGGCTGGCGCACCGCGTTGCCGATGGCGGTGGGCGTGGCGCTGGGCGACTTCACCGCCATGACGCTGTCGATGCTCGGCATCGGCGCGCTGCTCGCGGCTTCGGCAACGGTGTTCACCATGCTCAAGGTGATCGGCGCCGGCTATCTCATCTATCTCGGCATAAAACTGTTCCGCGCCGGCGGCGCGCTGAAGGCGGAACCGCGCACCGACGCGGTCTCGGCGGCACGGATGATGGCGCATGCCTGGCTGGTGACGGCGCTGAACCCGAAGAGCATCACCTTCTTCGTCGCCTTCCTGCCGCAATTCCTCGACCGGCATGCCGACTTCTGGACGCAGATGCTGATCTTCGAGACGACCTTCCTGACTTTGGCCTTCGCAAACGCCTTCGGCTACGCGCTGGTCGCATCCAGGGCCCGGGCAATCGTTCGCAACCCGAAGGCGATCCGCATCTTCAACCGCACCGGCGGCACGCTGCTGGTCGGCGCCGGCATCGCCACGGTGGCGATGCGGTCGGCCAACTGACGCTATGAAGGACGCATTCGGTCTTACCTATTCCGGTGCGACCGAAGCCGGGTTTTCGTCCTACGCCCGCGCCGTGCGTGAATTGCAATGCTTCATCGGCGATCCGGTCGGTTCTATCGACCGCGCCATCGCCGATGATCCGACCTTCGTCATGGCGCATGTGTTCAAGGGCTATCTGTTCAGCCTCGCCACCGAGCGAGATGCGATGGCTGTCGCGCAATCATGCCACATGGCGGCGCTGCCGCTCGCCGGCACCACGCGCGAACGGGCGCATGTCGCGGCGCTTGGGCATCTCGCCGATGGCCGCTGGCATGAAAGCGCACGCATCCTCGAAGACGTCGCGATCGACACTCCGCGCGATGCGCTGGCGCTGCAGGTCGGGCACCAGATCGATTTCTTCACCGGCAATGCGCGCATGCTGCGCGACCGCATCGGCCGGGCGCTGCCGGCGTGGCAGAAAGGCATGCCGGGCTACCACGCCATTCTCGGCATGCAGGCCTTCGGGTTGGAGGAGATGGGCGATTATGGACGTGCCGAATCCTTCGGCCGGCAGGCTGTCGAGATCGAACCGCGCGACGGCTGGGCGCAGCATGCGGTCGCGCATGTCATGGAGATGCAAAGCCGGCAACGAGACGGCATCGCCTGGATGCGCGCCAATCCAGATGCATGGACCAAGGAGAGTTTTCTCCAGATCCACAATTGGTGGCACCTGGCGCTGTTCCATTACGATCTCGACGAAACCGACGAGGTGCTCAAGCTCTATGACGGGCCAATCTATGGCGACCGCTCGACATTGGCGCTCAATATGGTCGATGCCTCGGCGATCCTGTGGCGCCTTACTCTGGGCGGCGTCGATGCCGGCGACCGCTGGGCGACGCTTGCCGGCAACTGGATGCCAAAAGCCGCTGCCGGCAATTATGCCTTCAACGATGCGCACGCGATGATGGCGTTTGTCGGCGCAGGCCTGGAGGCGCCGGCCAAGACGCTGCTCGAGGCGCAGCGCGAGGCGATGCGCGGCGAGGATGACAACGCCGCCTTCACGCGCGATGTCGGCCATCCGCTGACGCTTGCGATCAAGGCTTTCGGCGAAGGCAAATATGACGAGGCCGTGCGCCTGATCCGGCCGATCCGCTCGATCGCGCATCGTTTCGGCGGCAGCCATGCGCAGCGCGACGTGATCGACCTGACGCTGATCGAGGCCGCGTTGCGCGCCGGCGATACGGCGCTGGCGCGGGCGCTGACGGCCGAACGGCAGCTCGCCAGGCCCGACAGCCCGCTGTCGGCGCTGTTCTCGCGTCGCGCGGCCGATTTGTCAGAGAATTGACCCGGAGCGGATCTTGTCCTAAAAACTGGCCAAGCCAGAATTTTTCGGGATCCGAAAAAATTAACGGCAGTGGGAGGAAATCATGTATCTCGGCCTCGACCTGGGCACTTCGGGCGTCAAGGCGCTGCTGATCGACGACGGCCAGAAGGTCATCGGCTCCGGCCATGGCTCGCTCGACGTTTCGCGGCCGCATCCGGGTTGGTCGGAGCAGGATCCGGCGCATTGGATCGAGGCCTGCGAGACGGCGATTGGCGAGCTCAAGGCTTCGCACCCGAAGGAGCTGGCCGCGGTCAAGGGCATCGGCCTTTCCGGCCAGATGCACGGCGCCACCCTCCTCGACGCCTCGGACAAGGTGCTGCGCCCCTGCATTCTGTGGAACGACACCCGCAGCCATGTCGAGGCGGCCGCGCTCGATGCCGATCCACGCTTCCGCAAGCTCACCGGCAATATCGTCTTTCCGGGCTTCACCGCGCCGAAGCTTGCCTGGGTAAAGAACAACGAGCCGGCAAGTTTTGCCAAGGTGGCGAAAGTGCTGCTGCCAAAGGATTACCTGCGGCTCTGGCTGACCGGCGAGCATATTTCCGAGATGTCGGATTCGGCCGGCACCTCGTGGATCGATGTCGGCAAGCGCCGCTGGGCACCCGAATTGCTGGCGGCGACATCGCTCGACGAAAAGCACATGCCCTCGCTGGTCGAAGGCACAGCCAAGGCCGGCGCCTTGCGGAACGAGCTCGCTTCGAAATGGGGGATCGCGACGGGCGTCACGATTGCCGGCGGCGCCGGCGACAACGCGGCCTCGGCCTGCGGCATGGGCACGGTCGGCGCCGGCCACGCTTTCGTGTCGCTCGGCACGTCGGGCGTGCTGTTTGCGGCGAACGCCTCCTATCTGCCCAATCCGGAAAGCGCGGTCCACACATTCTGCCATGCGCTGCCCGACACCTGGCACCAGATGGGCGTGATCCTTTCGGCCACCGATTCGCTCAACTGGCTGTCGGAGATCACGGCAAAGAGCGCCGGCGACCTGACCGGCGAACTCGGCGATACGCTGAAGGCGCCGACGGGCGTTACCTTCCTGCCCTATCTCTCCGGCGAGCGCACGCCGCACAATGATTCCGCCATTCGGGGCTCCTTTACCGGGCTGGCGCATCAATCGAGCCGGGCCGTGCTGACGCAGGCCGTGCTTGAGGGCGTCGCTTTCGCCTTTCGCGACAGTCTCGAGGCGCTGAAGATGGCCGGCACCACGCTGAGCCGGGTGACCGCGATCGGCGGCGGCTCGCGCTCGCGCTATTGGCTGAAGGCGATCGCTACCGCGCTGCAGGTTCCGGTCGATATTCCGACCGACGGCGATTTCGGCGCGGCGTTTGGTGCGGCAAGGCTTGGGTTGATTGCGGCTACGGGGGCCGATCCGCTTGCCGTCTGCACTGCGCCGGCCACGGATGCGACGATCGAGCCGGATGTCGGGCTGGGTGGCGCTTATGCTGATGCGTATCAAGGGTATCGGGCGCTGTATCCGGCGATAAGAGCGATAACTGCGTGACTATGTGCGAGGCCCCCCTCTCTGCCCTGCCGGGCATCTCCCCCGCAAGTGGGGAGATTGGATGTCACGCCGGCTTTCGCCAATCGCCGGCGTTGCAAGGAGAGGCGAGGCCTCGAAGCTGCCAATCTCCCCCCCTGAGGGGGAGATGGCCGGCAGGCCAGAGAGGGGGGCCTCGCATCCCACCTCTCCAGTTATCACTGCGCCGGCACCTTATCCAAAAACCCGGTGACACTCTTCAGCCGCCCATTCTCGATGACGCCGATGTCGGTGCCTTCGATGACGGATTCCGTGCCTTCCGGCCCAAGATTCCACGAGAAGCGGATGCGGTCGGCGAAACCGTCCGGCTCACCCTTCAGCGAGAAGCGGAAGCCGACGAAGCGCTGTTGCACGCCGTCGATCAGCGCGGCGATGCCGTCATGGCCATCGCCTTGCATGATCGGGTCGCGATAGCTGACGTCGCTGGTGAAGGCGGCTTCGAGCAGCGCCTTGCGGCGCTGCGCATCGATCTCGTTCCAGGCGGCGATGTAATTGCGGGCGATCGTGTTGAGGTCGGTCATAGTCATGGTCCTTCGTTGGATCGTTTCGACATGACGCTTTTCGCCCGGCAAAAGAGTGAAACCAATTACGCCTGAGGTAATCGGGAAACCATCTCGGAGAGGAAGGAAACCATGAGCAGCGGATTTTTCGGCGACATCAAGACAATCAAATATGAAGGGCCGGATTCGACCAATCCGCTGGCCTACCGCTACTACAACCCCGATGAGGTGGTGGCCGGCAAGCGGCTGGAAGACCATCTGCGCTTCGCCGTCGCCTACTGGCATTCCTTCGCATGGCCGGGCGGCGACCCATTCGGCGGCCAGACCTTCGACCGACCCTGGTTTGCCAAGCCGGGCGGCGTCGACACGATGGAACTGGCCAAGCTCAAGGCCGACGTCGCCTTCGAGATGTTCTCGCTGCTTGGCGCGCCCTATTTCTGCTTCCACGACGCAGACGTGCGCCCGGAAGGCAAGGATTTTTCGGAGAGTGCCGCGCGCCTCGACGAGATCACCGACTATTTCGCCGACAAGATGAAACAGACCGGCGTCAAGCTGCTCTGGGGCACGGCGAACCTTTTCTCGCACCGGCGCTTCATGTCCGGCGCGGCCACTAATCCCGATCCGGATGTGTTCGCCTATGCGGCGGCGACGGTGAAGAAATGTATCGACGTCACCAAGAAGCTCAAGGGCGAGAACTATGTGCTTTGGGGCGGCCGCGAGGGCTATGAGACGCTGCTCAACACCGACCTTGCCCGCGAGCAGGAACAGGCCGGCCGCTTCCTCAACCTCGTCGTCGATTACAAGCACAAGATCGGCTTCACGGGCACGATCCTGATCGAGCCGAAGCCGCAGGAGCCGACAAAGCACCAGTACGACTACGACGTCGCGACCGTCTACGGCTTCCTCAAGCGCTTCGGGCTGGAGAAGGAAGTAAAGCTCAACATCGAGCAGGGCCACGCGATCCTGGCCGGCCATTCCTTCGAGCATGAGCTGGCTTTGGCGAATGCGCTGGGAATCTTCGGTTCGATCGACATGAACCGCAACGACTACCAGTCGGGCTGGGACACCGACCAGTTCCCCAACAACGTGCCGGAAATGGCGCTGGCCTATTATCAGGTGCTGCAAGGCGGCGGCTTCAAGACCGGCGGCACCAATTTCGACGCCAAGCTCAGGCGCCAGTCGCTCGACCCGGACGACCTCCTGATCGGCCATATCGGCGGCATGGATGCCTGCGCACGCGGCCTCAAGGCGGCGGCAAAGATGATCGAGGGCAAGGCGCTGTCCGGCCCGCTCGCCGAGCGCTATGCCGGCTGGAACACCGCCGAAGGCAAGGCGATGCTTTCGGGCGAGCGCACGCTGGAGGAGATCGCCGAACGCGTGGTGAAGGAGAAGATCGAGCCGCAGCCGCGCTCCGGCCGGCAGGAGCTGCTGGAGAATATCGTCAACCGCTACGTCTGATCGCTCAGGCGGAATGCCCGAGCGTATAGCATTCGCGCGGGGCAGAACTTCACGACAAGGTTTTGCCCCGAGCCGCCCCTCAATCGCCCCGCTCTTGCCTTCAAACAGCCGTCACGGAACTCGTATAAACGTGGCTCCTGTGGCGGGTGAAGAAGAAGGAGGCGAACCGATATGCAGCACGAACGCGAGATCGACGCCCTGCTTTCGTCCGGTGAAACCGGATCGATCATCGACCGGCTGATGGCCTTGCCCCATTCGAAAGAGGGCGGCCGCAAGACAAATGAATGGGACCGCGCGGTCGCCGCGCGGTTGGAAACGGCGCTGGCCAAGAGCATGCGCACGCGCATCGTCGGCGAAGGCCGCGACGCCGCCTGACAATTCCCGTGATTTGACGAAAAGAGGTGGCTTCTCCATCCTGCACCGATGATACGCGCGGTGCTGCTTGATCTTGTGGGTGTCGTCTATGATGGCGATACCCCGATTGCAGGAGCCGTGACCGCGGTCGAGCGTTTGCGCAAGGCCGGCCTGCCGCTCCGCTTTGTCAGCAACACGACACGCTCGCCGCGCAGCAAGATCGCCGCGCAACTTGCCGCCATGGGCATCCAAGTTGCGGATGAAGAATTGCTGACGCCGGCGCAGGCTGCGATCGAATGGTTGCGCAGGCATGGCCGCGAGCCGCATCTGCTCGTCCATCCCGATCTCGAAGCAGAGTTTTCGGGCCCGGAGGGAGGAAGCGGCAAGGCGGTCGTCGTGGGCGATGCGGGCGAGGCGTTCGGCTACGCCAGTCTCAACCGTGCTTTCCGCGCGTTATCCGCCGGTGCCGATTTTGTGGCTTTGGCCAACAACCGCATCTTCAAGGATGCGGACGGCCAGCTCAGCCTCGACGCCGGCGCCTTCGTTGCGGCCCTCGAATTCGCCAGCCGCCGAAGCCCCGTCGTGCTCGGCAAGCCGTCGGCGGACTTCTTCCTTTCGGCGCTCGCCGATTTGAACTGCCCTGCGGCCGATGCGGTCATGGTCGGCGACGACGCGGAGAGCGACGTCGCCGGCGGGCTGCGTGCCGGGCTCGGCGCGGCGCTGCTCGTGCGAACCGGCAAGTACCGACCCAAGGACGAGACGCGATACGATCCGGCTCCGACGGCAGTGGTCGATGACCTCGCCGCCGCAACAGACTGGATTCTCAACCGCGCCGCAGCCTGACCGGTGCCTCGCCGAAAGCTCTTGAAAATGCCCTGGAAAATGCTGCGGCGGAGGAAAAGCCTGTACGCCCGGCGATGTCCGCCATGGCAATGCGCGTATCGACCACCAGACGCCGCGCGGCGCTGAGGCGCAGCCTCAGATAATAGGCGCCGGGCGTCTCGCCGATCGACTTGCGAAAAATGCTTTCCAGCGTCCTTGCCGTGACGCCGGCGCGTTTTGCCACGGCGTCAATGGTGAGCGGCTGGTCGACATGCGCTTCCATCAGCCGGATCGCTTGGGCAAGCCGCGGATCGTAGCCGTCGAGCCGGCCAAGCGAGACCAGCGGCTGCGCGTCGGTCGCGGCGCGCGCCTGATCGTAGATGAAGACGCTCGCCACATCGAGCGCGGCGGCCATGCCGAGCCGGGTGCGGATGAGATGCAGCATCAGGTCGAAGGTTGGCGAAGCGCCGCCGGAGGTGAAGACCGGCCCGTCGATGACATAGCGGTCCGGCCGCACATCCACGCCCGGAAAGGCGGTCGAGAAATCCTCCATGTCTTCCCAATGCGTGGTGGCGCTGCGGCCCTCGAGCAGGCCGGCGCGCGCCACCAGCCAGGTTCCCGCCTCGACACCACCGCAAGCGCGTGCAGCGCGCGCTGCCCTGCGCAGACCCGCGAGCAATGCCGACGTGGCGTAGTTCTGCGTGCCGAAGCCCGCGACGACAACCAGCATGTCGGTGGCCTCGGCCGCGTCGAAGCGGCCGCTGACGGCCACGGGGAGGCCGCATGTCGTCACCGGCGCCTCGCCGGTGACCGAGACCAGCTTGAAATCGAACAGCGTCTCGCCTGAGATGCGGTTTGCTGCGCGCAGCGGGTCGACCGCCGAAGCTACGCACATGATCGAGGACCCCGAGAACACGAGGAGCGTAACCTTGAGCCTTTCGCGCTCGGACCGAAAGATGGTCGGCTTTTCGCTTTTGATCATGGGAGCTTCGTAAAACGCAAAACAGTTTCCGGCAAGTCGGGCATTCTTGCTGAATTGCCGTGCATGCCGTGCCGCTATCGGCTCCCGCTTCTGGGTGGCATGCATGGCCGATCGAATCTGGGAGGATCAAGATGCCGCTTGCGATGAACCGCGAGGTCTTCATTACCTGTGCCGTGACCGGCTCTGGCGGCACGCAGGACCGCAGCCCGCATGTGCCGCGCTCGCCCAAGCAGATCGCCGATTCGGCGATCGACGCCGCCAAGGCGGGTGCGGCGATCGTCCATTGCCATGTGCGCGACCCCGAGACCGGCAAGCCGAGGCGCGACGTGCATCTCTACCGCGAGGTGACCGAGCGCATCCGCGAAGCAAACGTCGACGTGGTGCTGAACCTCACCGCCGGCATGGGTGGCGACATGGTGTTCGGCTCGCCGGAAGCGCCTTTGCCGCTCAACGAGAAGGGCACCGACATGGGAGGCGCCACCAACCGCATGGAACATGTGCGCCAGTGCCTGCCGGAGATCTGCACGCTGGATTGCGGCACGATGAATTTCGCGGAGGCCGACTATGTGATGACCAACACGCCGGGCATGCTGCGCGCCATGGGCGGCATGATGACGGCGCTGGGCGTGAAGCCCGAGATCGAGGCCTTCGATACCGGACATCTGTGGTTCGCCAAGCAGCTGGTCGAGGAAAAGGTGCTCGACCCGGACGCGCTGGTGCAGCTCTGCATGGGCGTGCCATGGGGCGCGCCGGACGACCTCAACACCTTCATGGCGATGGTCAACAACGTGCCCTCGACCTGGAACTGGTCGGCCTTCTCGATCGGCCGCAACCAGATGGCCTATGCGGCGGCGGCCGTGCTTGCCGGCGGCAATGTCCGCGTCGGCCTGGAGGACAATCTGTGGCTCGACAAGGGCGTGCTGGCGACAAACGCGCAGCTGGTCGAGCGCGCGGCCAGCATCGTCACCAATCTCGGCGCGCGTATCCTGGGGCCCGAGGAAGTGCGCAAGAAGCTCAGCCTGACCAAGCGGGCGCCGATCGCGGCCGCGGCGTAAGGCGGGCGCTGGCCATGGCTGATACCGTCAAGTTCACTGCGATGAAGGACGGCGACAAGGAAGACTATGAATTCCTGACCGCCCATGAGATCGACTACGCCGCCAAGACCGGCGACCGGCTGCTCGACGCGATCGTACAGCTGGATGAGGGTCTTTCCGGCTACAAGATCACCCGGCTCGGCCATTCGCTGCAGGCGGCGACGCGCGCCTGGCGCGACGGCGCCGATACGGACTGGATCGTCTGCGCGCTGCTGCACGACATCGGCGACATCTACGCGCCCTACAATCATGACGAATATGCGGCTGCGATCCTGAAACCCTTCGTGCGCGAGCAATGCACCTGGGTGGTGGAGAAGCACGGCGATTTCCAGCGCCTCTATTACGCGCATCACCTGGGCGGCAACCGGCATGCCCGGGACCGCTTCGCCGGCCACCTCTATTTCGATGACTGCGACCAGTTCTGCGAGCGCTGGGACCAGTCGAGCTTCGATCCCGACTACGAGACGCTGCCGGTCGAGTTCTTCCGGCCCTTCGTGCTCGAGGTCTTCGCCCGCAAGGCTTACGATCCGGCGGTGATCCGCGCCGGCGAGCGCGTGGCCCTCACAGATCCCGAAACAGCCAAGACGAGAACCGGAGCCTGACAAGCATGAGCATCATCAACAAGGCGGCCGCCATCGGCGGCGGTGTCATCGGCGCCGGCTGGGTGGCGCGGCTGCTCCTGAACGGCATCGACGTGTCGATCTTCGATCCCGATCCGGAAGCGTCGCGCAAGGTGGGCGAAGTGATGAAGGGCGCGCGCCGCGCCTACAAGCAGATGCTGCCCGGCGGCCTGCCCAAGGAAGGCAAGCTCACCTTCGCCAAGACCATCGCCGAGGCGGTTGCCGACGCCGACTTCATCCAGGAAAGCGTGCCGGAGCGGCTCGACCTCAAGCACAAGGTGCTGGCCGAGATCGACCAGCATGCGCCCGCCAACGCCATTGTCGGCTCCTCGACCTCCGGCATCAAGCCGACCGACATGCAGGTGGCGATGAAGAAGCATCCGGAGCGGCTGGTCGTCGGCCATCCGTTCAACCCGGTTTATCTCTTGCCGCTGGTCGAGATCGTCGGTGGCGAGCAGACCTTCCCCGAGGCGATCGAGGTGGCCAAGGAGCTCTACGCCTCGATCGGCATGAAGCCGGTGGTGGTGCGCAAGGAGATCGAGGCCTTCGTCGGCGACCGCCTGCTCGAGGCCGCATGGCGCGAGGCGCTTTGGCTGGTCAAGGACGGCATCTGCACCGTCGAGGAACTCGACGACATCATGCGCTATTCCTTCGGCCTGCGCTGGGCGCAGATGGGCATGTTCCAGGTTTACCGGGTCGCCGGCGGCGAGGCCGGCATGCGCCACTTCATGGCGCAGTTCGGACCCTGCCTGAAATGGCCGTGGACCAAGCTGATGGACGTGCCGGAGTTCAATGACGAGCTGGTCGACCTGATCGCCACGCAGTCGGACGAACAGGCGCACGGGCTGTCGATCCGTGAGTTGGAGCGCATCCGCGACGACAATCTCGTCGCGATCATGGAGGCGCTGTCGAGGCAGAACAAGGGCAAGGGCTGGGGTGCCGGCGCGCTGCATAAGGACTATACCAGGCAACTCGCCAAGCTGGCCGCGAAGAAGACTCCAGCCAAAACTGCCGAAAAGCCCAAGCCGGCGAAGAAGGCAGCCAAGCCGGCAAAGGCTGAGAAGTCCGCCAAGGCCGACAAGGCGAAGAAGAGCAAGAAGAAGGGCTGAGGCGATGCATTTCGGTCTTTCGGAAGAACAGAAGCTCATCGTCGAAACGACGCGCTCCTTCGTCGAGAACGAGCTCTACCCGCATGAGCGCGAGGTGGAGCGCACCGGCGTGCTGCGCCGCGAGCTGATCGACGAGTTGAAGGCCAAGGCGATCGAGGCCGGGCTTTATGCCGCCAACATGCCGGACGATGTCGGCGGCGCCGGCTTGGACACGGTGAGCTGGCTGCTCTACGAGAAGGAGCTTGGCCGCGCCAATTACGCGCTGCACTGGACCTGCGTGGCGCGTCCGTCCAACATCCTGCTTGCCGGCACGCCGGAGCAGCGCGAGAAATATCTCTTCCCCTGCATCCGCGGCGAGAAGTCGGACTGCCTGGCGATGACGGAGCCCGGCGCCGGCTCCGACCTGCGCGGCATGAAGGCGACCGCGGTGCAGGACGGCTCGGACTGGATCCTAAACGGCACCAAGCATTTTATCTCGCATGCCGACATCGCCGATTTCGCGATTTGTTTCATGGCCTCGGGCGAGGAGGACTCGCCGCGCGGCAAGCGCAAGAAGATCACCGCCTTCTTCGTCGACAAGGGCACCAAAGGCTTCACGGTGCGCGACGGCTATCGCAATGTCTCGCATCGCGGCTACACCAATTCGATCCTGGAATTCGACGATTGCCGGCTGCCGGCTTCCCAGGTGCTCGGCGAAGTGCACAAGGGCTTCGACGTCGCGAATTCGTGGCTTGGCGCCACGCGCCTGCAGGTCGGCGCCACCTGCCTCGGCCGCGCCGAGCGCGCGCTGTCGCATGCCATCGAATATGCCGCGCAGCGCCAGCAGTTCGGCCAGCAGATCGGCAAGTTCCAGGGCGTGTCGTTCAAGCTCGCCGACATGGCGACGGAATTGAAGGCCGCGGACCTGATGGTCTTCGAAGCCGGCTGGAAATACGATCAGGGCACCGTCACCGACCAGGACATGGCGATGGCCAAGCTGAAGGCCACCGAGATGCTGGCCTTCGTCGCCGACGAGGCCATCCAGATCCATGGCGGCATGGGGCTGATGGACGACCTGCCGCTGGAGCGCATCTGGCGCGATGCCCGCGTCGAGCGCATCTGGGAAGGCACGTCGGAGATTCAGCGACATATTATTTCGCGGGCGCTGCTGCGTCCGTTCGGAGCTTAGAGCATGATGCGCCAAGGCTCGGATCCGGCCTTGGACAAGATCGCGCTCAAACGAAAAGATGGCCATGCATAAACTCGAACGTCTCTTGCGCCCAAAATCGATCGCCGTGTTTGGCGGGGCGCAGGCCGCCGCCGTCGTGGCGCAGTCGATCAAGATGGGCTTTGCCGGCGAGATCTGGCCGGTGCATCCGACCAAGGACGAGGTCGCCGGCCGCAAGGCCTACCGCTCCATCTCCGACCTGCCCGGAGCGCCGGACGCCGCATTCGTCGGCGTCAACCGGCATCTCACCATCGAGGTGATCAAGGCGCTGGCCGAGCGCGGCGCCGGCGGCGCCGTCTGCTTCGCCGCCGGCTTCCTCGAGACCGAGGCCTATGACGAGGACGGCGAGCGGCTGCAGGCGGAGCTCGTCGCCGCCGCCGGCCAGATGCCGATCATCGGCCCGAACTGCTACGGCCTGATCAACTATGCCGACGGCGCGCTGCTTTGGCCCGACCAGCACGGCGGCATCCGCCTGGCCGAGGGCGGCAAGGGCGTCGCCATCATCACCCAGTCGTCCAACATCGCCATCAACATGACGATGCAGAAGCGCGGCCTGCCGATCGCCTTCCTGATGACCGCCGGCAACCAGGCGCAGACCGGCCTTTCGGAAATGGCGTTGGGCCTGATCGAGGACGAGCGCGTCACCTCGCTCGGCCTGCATATCGAGGCCTTCGATTCGGTCGCCGGCTTCGAAAGGCTGGCTGCGCGGGCGCGCGAGCTGAAGAAGCCGATTATCGCCATGAAAGTCGGCCGATCGGAGCAGGCAAGGCAGGCGACGGTGTCGCACACCGCCTCGCTGGCCGGCTCCGACGCCGCCTCCGGCGCCTTCCTGAAGCGTCTCGGCATCGCGCGCGTCGATTCCATTCCGGCCTTCATCGAGGCGCTGAAGCTGCTGCACATCACCGGACCATTGCCCGGCTACAGGCTCTCGTCGATGAGCTGCTCGGGCGGCGAGGCCTCCGTGATGGCCGACAGCGCCGAGGGGCGCTGGGTGCATTTTCCGGCCCTGACGGCCGAGCACCGCGCGCATGTCAAATCGACGCTCGGACCGCTGGTCGCGGTCGCCAATCCGCTCGATTACCACACCTTCATCTGGAACAACGAGCCGGCGATGACGGCCACTTTCACCGCCATGGTGTCGGGCGGCTTCGACCTCAACATGCTGGTGCTGGACTTCCCGCGCCCGGACCGCTGTTCGGACGTCGACTGGTGGGCAACGCTGCGCGCCTTCGAGGCGGCGCTGAAGACCAACAAGGCGCAAGGCGCGATCGTCTCCTCGCTGCCGGAAAACCTGCCGGAGGAATACACCGCCGGCCTGATGGCGCGCGGCATGGTGCCGTTGTTCGGCATTTCGGAGGCCATGGACGCCGCCCAGGCCGCCGCCTTCATCGGCTGGGCCTGGCGCGAGCCGCAGGCGCAGCCAGTCGACACCACCGCGGCAGGCGCGTCCGAAGCCAAGCGCGTGACGCCGGACGAGGCCGAAGCCAAGGAGAGACTGATCAACGCCGGCCTGCCGGTGCCGAAGGGCGAGCGCGCCTCCAACGCGGTCGAGGCGGTTATCTCCTCCATGACGCTTGGCTTTCCGGTGGCTCTGAAGGCTCTCGGCGTCACGCACAAATCGGAAGTCGGCGCCGTCAGGCTGAACCTCAAGGACGCCGAATCCGTCAGCGCCGCCGCGCATGACCTTTTGCCGCTCGGCACGGGACTCTACGCCGAGCGCATGGTGCGCGACGGCGTCGCCGAATTGATCGTCGGCTTCACCCGCGATCCAATGTTCGGCGTGGTGATGACGCTCGGCACCGGCGGCGTGCTGGTCGAGCTTTTGCGCGACAGCGTGACCCTGATGCTGCCGGCGACGCGCGACGACATCGAGGCGGCCTTGCGTGGGCTCAAGCTCTATCCTCTCCTCGAAGGCTATCGCGGCCGGCCGAGGGCCGACGTCGACGCCGCCATCGACGCCATCGCCGGCATTGCCGACTTCGTGCAGAAGAACGAGGGCGAGATCGAGGAACTCGACATCAACCCGCTGATTGTCTGCGCCAAAGGCAAGGGCGCCTGGATCGCGGATGCCCTGCTGGTGCTTGGAGAAAAGAAGAATGGCTGAAATCATCACCACCCGCCGCGAGGGCACGATCCTCGAGGTCACGCTCGACCGGCCGAAGGCCAACGCGATCGATCTGAAGACATCGCGGCTGATGGGTGAGACCTTCAAGGCGTTCCGCGACGATCCGGAGCTGCGCGTCGCCATCGTCAAGACGGCGGGCGACAAGTTCTTCAGCGCCGGCTGGGACCTGAAGGCGGCGGCTGCCGGCGATGCGGTCGATGGCGACTATGGCGTCGGCGGCTTTGCCGGGCTGCAGGAGCTGCGCGACCTCAACAAGCCGGTGATCGCCTGCGTCAACGGCATGGCGGTGGGCGGCGGCTTCGAGCTGGCGCTGTCCTGCGATCTCATCTACGCCTCGGACCATTCCTCTTTCGCGCTGCCCGAGATCCGCGCTGGCACGCTGGCCGACGCTGCGACCATCAAGCTGCCGAAGCGCATCCCCTACCATATCGCCATGGACCTTCTGTTCACCGGCCGCTGGATGGATGTCGCCGAGGCGCATCGCTGGGGCTTGGTCAACGAGGTGCTGCCCAAGGACAAGCTCGAGGAGCGCGTCTGGGAGATCGCAAGGTTGCTCGCCAGCGGCCCGCCGCTGGTCTTCGCCGCAATCAAGGAGACGGCGCGGGTGGCCGAGGCGCTGACCTTCCAGGACGCGATGAACAAGGTGACGCGCCGGCAGCTGCCGACGGTCGATATCCTCTATGGGTCGGAAGACAATATGGAAGGGTTCCGGGCTTTCGCGGAGAAGCGCGAGCCGGTTTGGAAGGGCAAGTGATTCTGCGGAGATGACGGAGCGAGGCCTTGGCTACCTGTTTCGCACCCATGACCGACTACAAAATCCTCATCGACGCAGAAACCTGGGCCTTCATCGAGAAGACCAACTCCTACTATCCGCCGAACACGATCGACTACACGATCGAAGAGCAGCGCGCGATCTATGACCGGATGTGCCGGGAGTTCTTTGCCGGCTATCCGCAAGGCGTGACCGCCTTGACGACAGGCATCGCCGACGGCATCCCGATCCGCATCTATCGCAACGCGGAGCCGAACGACGCTGCGATGGTGCTCTACCTTCACGGCGGCGGTTTCATCCTCGGCGGTCTGGACAGCCATGACGATGTCTGCGCCGAGCTTTGCGCCCGCACCGGCTATGAGGTGGTCTCGGTCGATTACCGGCTGGCGCCGGAGCATCTGCACCCGGCGGCCTTCGACGACGCCATGGACGCGTTCGAATGGGCTGCCAAGACCTATGACTGCCCTGTCGTGCTTTGCGGCGACAGCGCCGGCGGCAATCTCTGCGCGGCGGTAGCGCATGCCACGCGCGGCCATGAAAAGAAGCCGGCCGGCCAGATGCTGATCTATCCCGGGCTCGGCGGCGACCATTCGCGCGGCTCCTACGTCACCCATGCCGAGGCTCCGATGCTGACCGCGCGCGATCTCGACTTCTACAAGCATATCCGCACCGGCGGCGTCGACCAGACCGGCGACATCACGCTCTATCCGCTGGCCGACGCCGATTTCGCCTATTTGCCGCCGACGGTGCTGATCACCGCCGAGTGCGACCCGCTGTCGTCCGACGGCGAAGCCTATCGCTACCGCGTCATCGCGGCCGGCGGGCGCGCCGCCTGGTTCGAGGAGCCGGGCCTGGTGCATGGCTATCTCAGAGCCCGCCACATGGTCGGCCGGGCACGGACAAGCTTCACCCGCATCGTCGAGGCGGTATCGGCCCTCGGCCGGGGCGACTGGATCTGGTAACGCCCCTGGCGACCGCAAACACTTTCCACCCCGCTATCCTCCCATGAACCTTTCCACGCCGGCCAGCGACTGACGACCAGGCGCCGCAAATGGTGCGGCCCGGAAAGGAAAGCCGCCATGACCAGAAACCCAGAGACTTCGCGGTCTCCGGGAACAACGGGAATCCAGCGCGACCACCCCCTTCGGGAAGGGGTCGACGCGCTGGGCTTCCGGCTGATTCCGTTGACCCTGCCCGGCAGCCGGCGTATCGTCACCAAGAGGAAAACAGACAATTCGAACGGGGAAGAACGTGCCGCAACGCCGCGCCTTGCCCTGGTTGGCGCGGTAGAGGCGGACGTTCCTTCCAGCGGCTTCGGGGGGAGTTCAATGTCTGGCGTTCGCGGCTCGTTCCTGCGTTCCCGTGGCCGCCGTTTGCGCCGCGCAATCGCAACAAGCGGCGGAATTCTGGCTTTGGCGCTGTCCGCCGGCTTGTGGCTCGGCGCGGCGAAGGCGCAGGAAACCCAGATCATCTATCCCGGTTCGATGGCGGTCACCGGCTTTCCGGGCACCACCATTCCCGATTTCGATCAGGGTCTGCCCCCCGGCGTCGACCCGGTCGACGAGACCTTCATCGATACGTCCCGCGCATCCTTGCGCATTTTCGACGTCTCGCATCTCGGCGGGCCCGCTTCCGGCCAACTCGTCAACACGCGGCCGCCCTTCGAGGTGACGGCCGGGCAGATCGGCGAGGTGTTCGGCCTCGCCTATGACGATGGCGTGCGCGACGGCGTGCCCTCAGGCGTTCCCAACCTCTACGCGGCTGCGACCTCGCTGCATGGCATCGAGATCGTCACGCCGGACGCCGACCATGACGGCAGGCCGGAACGGCAGCGCCGCGGCACCGCGGGCGCCACCTTCATGGACGGCCAGTTCGGCACCGAGAATGGCGGCGGTCCAGGCACGATCTGGAAGATCGACGGCATCACGGGCGCCATCTCCAAATTCGCCGACATCGACACCAACAGCGGGCCGGGCATCGCCAATCTCGCCTTCGATCCGACCCATCGCCAGTTCTTCGCTTCGGATCTTGACACCGGGCTGATCCACCGCATCGATATCGAGGGCAATCTGATCGACAGCTTCGACCATGGCGTCGCCGGGCGCCCGGCGCATGGGCTCGCCCCTGTCCCCGACGACACCGCCGTGATGGACATCCAGGCTGCCGCTTTCGATAGCGAAGACCCCACGACCTGGGGCTACACGCAGGATGCGCGCCGGGTCTGGGCCGTCGCCTATCATGGCGGCCGGCTCTACTATTCCGTCGGCGAGAAGGCCGAAATCTGGTCGGTCGGCATCGCGAGCGACGGAGGCTTTGCCGGCGGTCCGCGCTGGGAACTGACGGTCAAGGCGGACCAGGACTATGCCGTCACCGACATCGCCTTCGACAACAAGGGCTTCATGTATCTCGCCCAGCGCGGCCCGGTCGAGAACCGCTACGATTACAGCCGGTTCGCCTCCTCCGGCAAAGGCGAGCTGATCCGCTACTGGCGCGAGGATCCGGACGATCCGGCAACGGAATCGGCCTGGGTCGAGGTGCCGCAGGAATATGCCGTCGGCTTCCCGCAGGGCAACCGGCAGTCGGCCGGCGGCGTCGACCTGCAATATCGCTATGACGCCGAAGGCAATCTCGACACTTCCGTTTGCACCGACACCGTCGTCAACACCGGCGACAAGTTGCGCGACAATCCCGAACTTGCCGAGCGCCTCGCCGCCGGCGGGCCGCTTGCCGTGCATGGCGTCCAGCTGACGCCAAGCGCGCTGGTCAAGCCGGCGAACGTTCCGCCCTTCGGCTCATGGTTCGTCGACTTCGACGGCTATTTCGAAGACCCGGACGTCCAAGGCCATGTCGGCGACGTAAGGGTCTGGCGCCCCTGTGAGGGCCGCGCCGGCTATTATGAGGAAATCCCCGGCGGCGGCTATCTGCCTCCGTTCTATCCGCCGGACTTCCCGCCGCCCGGCAACCTGCCGCCCTGCGTGGATGTCGACGACGTGCATTACTACTGCACGCCACGCGGTCTGCGGGCCGAACTCTATCTCCATGACCATGCCGGCTTTGGCGGCGATTCGATCAAGGCGCAGTCCAGGACGCCCGGCGTCGGGGTATCAACCCCCATGTCGCATGTTCCGGGCAAGCCCTACACGATCGACATCACCGGCCATGATCCGGGCGACACCGTCAATGTCGGGCTCTGCTTCTACCGCAAGTCCGACCAGGACAAGGGTGGCTACTACCCTTGTTGCAAGATGACGCTGCCGCTCAGAACGCCAGCCGTCAGCTGCGAACGTTGAGGGAGGGACAGATGAGCAATCTCGCCCTTTCCCGCTTCGTTTCGAGCAACCTGAAACCCGTCATGGAGACGATCATGAAACCCCTGTCATACGCCAGGCGCGGCGCGCGCTGGCTGATGGCGGCCGGTATCGCGGTCGCCATGATGCCGGCTCTGCCGGCGTTTGCCCAGGACCAGGCTCCGGCCAAGACCAATCAGGCCGCCAATCCGGCGTCACGCGGCATCAATGCGGAACTCGCGCGGATCGTGCCCTTCTTCACCAAGAAAGGCAGCCAGAAAAGCTGCGATTCCGTCGAGTACGTCCTGAGCTTCGGCATCCATGGCGACCCGCAGGACTTCGACCGGCCAAGCGTGGCCGCCCTGCTCAAAGCGACAAGGCTCGATTTCAAGGACCAGCTGTCGCACGGCCTGCAGGTCGTCAACGTCGATGTCACCGGCGACGGCACCAGCGCCTCCGGCGGAGCGCTGCCCGTTGCTTCAATCGGCACGTCGGACAGCCCGAACGACACGGCCAGCGTTTCCAACTTCCGCATCAGCGCTGCCAACCTCGATGGCGCGGGTGCTGCGAACGAACGCGTCATCACCTTCCGCATTACCGCCAGGATAGACCATGCGACCTTTCCCGTGCCGACGACGGTCGACAACCAGGGTGAGATCGAGGTGGCCTTCAGGGGCGGTTCGGCAACAACGATCCACTCGCAGGATCCGGACAGACCGGACGACGGCGATTTCCTGACCGGCGTGAAGACCTCGATCAAGATCGACCTGATCAAGTGCAACCCGCCGCCGCCACCTCCCGGCAAGGAATGTTTCAAAGTCGAGCGCGGCACGGTCGATTGCGTGCCAGGCGGCGGCGCCTTCATCTATCATATGCCGGTCGGCCGGGAGATGGGCGACAAATGGGTGCAGGTGTCGACGACGGCGCCCGGCGTCAGCATCGTTCCCGACATGCAGAAGGTGCCGATCGGCGGCGGCGTGCTGAACTGGAAGATTATCGGCGCTTCGCCCGGCGAGACCATCCACCTCGTCGTCACCGGCATCGAGACCTATGCCGGGCCGAAGGAAGGCTGGGGGCTCTGCTGCACGCAGGTGATCGACATCGTCGTCCCGCGTGACCTCAGATGCCCGCCCAAGGACAAGGAGCCGGACCTCAAGGTCGAAAAACATGCGGACGTGCCGCGTTGCACGATGGCCGGCGGCTGCGACTTCACCATCACCGTCACCAATGTCGGCGACGCGCCCTATAACGGCAAGATCGTGCTCGACGAGGTGACGCTGCCGGCAGGCTCAGTGCTGACCTCCGGGCCGAACGCGCCCTGGGTCTGCGCGCCCGGCACGACGCCGATGACCTGCACCTATCCGGCGGCCACGCTCAACCCCGGCGCCTCCGTCAACCTCAAGCTCGGCTTCAAGCCGGCGGGCGGCTGGCAAGGCGGCGTGCTGCGCAACTGCGCCGCCTATGACTACCAGGCCAGCGGCAAGCCGCTGTTCGGCAGCCGGCAGAACGACCGCGGCTGCGCCTCGATCCCGATCTGCCGCCGTGGCGATCGCGATGCGCAGTGCAATCCGCCGGTCGAGAAGAAGGTCGACCTGATCCTGAAGAAGCGCGCCCGCACCCCGGTCTGCACGCCGGACGGTGCCTGCACTTTCGTGATCGACATCATCAATAACGGCACCGGCACCTATAACGGGCCGCTGACCGTGATCGACACCTACCCCGGCGGCGCGCCCACCTCGTCGACCTTCGGGCCGAGCCCGCCATGGGCCTGCGGACCGAACGGCCCCGGACAGTTCCGCTGCGACAATGCTGGCATCTCGCTGCCTCCGGGCGCCTCGACGCCGATCGTCGTCAGAGCGGTGATGCCAGCAAACTACCGGCCGGACACGGTGGAGAACTGTGCCGAGGTGAAGGGCGTTGCCAGCGAGGTCGACCTTGCCAACAACAAGGCTTGCGCCACCGAGCGCACCCGCCACCCGAATGGCGGCCAGCCTGGCCTGCGCATCACCAAGACCTGCGATGGCTCGCTTGCCGGTGCCGCGGTTTCCTGCCGCATCACCGTCACCAATGCCGGCACCGCGGCCCCGACCGGCCCGGTGCGGGTCAACGATGCCGCGACGCTGGTATCGGGCGGAGCGCCTGTGCAAATCCAGAGCGTCACTCCTGACGGTGCGGACTGGGCTTGCGGACCGGTGCCTGCCAACACGCTGTCGTGCCAGATTCCCGGCGCCGTGATGACGCCCGGAACCAGCCGGCACTTCGACGTGACGGTGAGCGGCAACGGCGCGTTCGAGAATTGCGCGCGCGGCTCCTACGGGCCGGCGCCGGGCGATGACATCGTCTACCCGATCGGCCAGGCCTGCGCGAAGGGCGGCGGCGGCTCGACCATCCGCGTCGAGAAGACCGGCGATGCCGAGTGCCGGGCGGGAGAGCCCTGCTCGTTCGAGATCACCATCACGAACGATGGGCCTACCCCCTTCTCCGGCCCGGTCCGCATCGGCGATGCGATCGGCATCGACGGCATCGGCAGGCTGGAAGGCGTCCGGATCACCTCGATCGACCCGCCCTTCGGCTGCTCGCCGGAGCCGGCGACGCTGCCGGCGTCCTGCATCGCCAACCTGGCGCTCGGCGCCGGCGAAAGCCGCAAGCACCATGTCACGGTGACGCTTCCCGACGACAGGCGGCTTGCCGATCTCAAGGGCACGGTCAGCGGACAGAATTGCGTCGGCGTGCTCTCGCCGAACACGCCGGTGCAAAGCGGCGGCGACGTGCTGTCGCGCACGCCGAGCGGCATGCAGGGCGATCGCGGCAAGGCCTATGCGTGCCATCCCTTCACCGTCAGCCGAGAGGTTAAGAACCAGTGCTTGTATGGAATGGTGCTGAACTCGGCCGGCCGCTGTGTCTGTCCGGAAGGCACCACCTTCCGTGACGGCCAATGCTCGTCCGGCGGCAGCAAGCTTCTGCCGCTGCCGCAGCGTTGCGTCCTGCTGCAGGGCCAGGTCCGCACCGAGGACGGACGCTGCGTCTGCCCGCGCGGCACCGAGCTGGAGAACGGCAGATGCGTGCGGGGCGAAGAGCCGCAGGAGCCGCAATGCACGCTGCGTCCCGGCCAGTACCGCGACCAGAACGGCAATTGCGTCTGCCGCCGCGGCGAGCTGGTGAACGGCGTGTGCCAGGTCGTCCCGCCGAAATGCTCGATCCATGGTGCAGTGCTGACGACGGACGGCTGCGTCTGCCCGAAAGGCACGCATCTCGACCGTGCCGCCAAGGCTTGCGTGCCTGACAGGGAGCCGCCCGCCCAGTGCCGTATCCGCGGCCAGTCCCGCAACGCCGATGGCGATTGCGTCTGCCCGAGTGGCATGGAGGTGCGCGGTGGCGCCTGCCGGCCGATCGTGTCGAAGCAGTGCCCGGTCCGCGGCCAGCTGCGCGACGCCAACGGCAACTGCGCCTGCCCGGACGGCATGGTGGTGCGGGGCAAGGCCTGCCAGCGGCCGAAGCCGAGCCAGGAGCAGTGCGCCATCCGCGGCCAGGTCCACAACAAGCGGGGTGACTGCGTCTGCCCGCGCGGGACCGAAATCCGCAACGGCGCCTGCCGCAAGGCGTCGGTGGAATGCGCACCGGGTGCGGAGTTCATCGACGGACAGTGCCAGCCGGTTTTCACCCGGCGGCGCTGCCCGGCCGGAACGGCCGGGCAGTATCCGGATTGCTACCCGATCCGCAGGGGACCGGACATCGAGATCAACCCCGGCATCCTGCTCAACCCGAATGTGCTGCAGCAATTGGTGCCGCAGCGCCAGCCGCGGCGCATGCTGCAGGATCCGGCGGGCGCCAACATCCAGAACTTCAAGCCGTAATCTTGGCTGAAGATCGAGACCCGCCGGAGCGATCCGGCGGGTTTTCTCTTCCACATCGAAGAAAGCTCTACGGCAGGCGGGCCAGTGCGCCCGTCGAAAACATGCTCCCCTTGGCCGGATCATGGTCGAGGGCGTTTCACCGTTTCACGAAAACAGTGAACGCCCTATCTCTTTGTTTTCACGCAATTCCGGACGGAAAAGCGCTCGCACTTTTCCTGGAATTGCTCTAGGCAGTCGCCCTGACAGGCGCGACCATGCGCACAGGACCGCCGGGAGAATTTGCGCCATGAGCAAGAAGACCCTGATTGCGCCATCGGTGCTGGCATCGGATTTCTCCAAACTCGGCGACGAGGTCGAGGCCGTTGCGGCGGCCGGGGCCGACTGGATCCATCTCGACGTGATGGACGGCCATTTCGTGCCCAACATCACCTTCGGCCCGCCGGTGATCAAGGCGATCCGCAACCGCACCAAGGCCTTCTTCGACTGCCATCTGATGATTGCGCCGGCCGATCCTTACCTGGCTGCCTTCGCCGAAGCGGGCTGCGACGGCATGACGGTGCACGCCGAGGCCGGGCCACATCTCGACCGCTCGCTCCAAACCATCAAGAACCTCGGCAAGAAGGCAGGCGTCTCGCTCAACCCGGCAACGCCGGAAACGGCGATCGAGTATGTGCTCGATCGGCTGGACCTCATCCTGATCATGACCGTCAATCCGGGCTTCGGCGGGCAGGCCTTCATCCCGGCGATCGTGGACAAGGTGAAACGGGTGAAGGCGTTGATCGGCGGTCGGCCGATCCGTATCGAGATCGACGGCGGTGTTTCGGCCGAAACGGCGCCGCTGGTGACCGCGGCCGGAGCCAATGTGCTGGTAGCGGGCGCCGCAGTCTTCAAGGGCGGCAGCGTCGAAGCCTATAGGGCAAATATCGAAGCAATTCGAACGGCTGCCGACAGGGCCGCCAGTTAAACATATAACCGTGCGAGCCTCGCGGGAGTTGTACAACCGCGACAAGGATTGAACGATTGTTCATTCTATGAAGCGACGCAGGAACATCGACTTTTCCTGAGATTCTACTTTGTTCAATAAATAGACGATCCGCTTGTCTTAAAGTCGAATATCGTCATCTTCCGCTTGAGACACCTCATTGCCCGGCTGTATGATACATGTACGGGAATTGCTTCGCCGCGGGGCCCTGGCAAACCAGGGGCAAAGCAACAGGAGTTCGATTGACAAACGGAAGCACCGAGCCGGGCGAGAGCAAGGGCGCCAAAAGCACGCTTGCCAGTTCGGTCTACCAGCAACTCCGCGATGACCTGTTGCGCGGAGCCCTGGAGTCCGAGACAAAACTGCGTGTCGAGTGGGTCGTTTCCCGCTATGGCGCCGGCGCCTCGCCGGTGCGCGAGGCGCTCAACCGCCTGGCCGCCGAGGGCCTGCTCGGCCGTCACGACCAACGCGGCTTCTTCCTGATGCCGGTCAGCGCCGCGGAACTGGAGGAGCTGACGCGTACGCGCTGCTGGCTGGAGGAGCGGGCGCTGCGCGAATCCATTGCGCACCGCACCGCAGAATGGGAAGAGCAACTGGTGCTTGCCCTGCACCGCCTGGCGCGCGCCGAGCGGCGCCTGCCGGATGACCCGGCAACCAACAATCCGGAATGGGAAAAGCTGCACCGCGCCTTCCATCGCGCCCTGATCGCGGCCTGCAGGTCGCACTGGCTGATCGGCTTTTGCGACCAGCTTTCCGACCAGGCCTCGCGCTACCGCCTGATTGCGCAAAACGCGCCAGGCACGGGGCGCGACGATCTCGGCGAGCACCGCATCATCGCCGAACGCACGCTGGACGGCGACGCCGACGGCGCGGTCGAGGCGCTTCTCAATCACTACCGCCTCACCGCAGCGATGTGCATGGAACGCCTCGCCCAGGGTTATGATCCGAAGGCCGGCAAGTCCCAACGCGGCCGTAAATAGCGGATCGAAAAATCAACGCAGTTTTTGCTCCGAGCGCCAAATCTGGTATTCGCTCAGGCGAGCGCAAGGCATGCGCCATTCGGCCTTCGTCCGCTTTGAGGACATCTCATGACCAATCATCTCTTCAGCGCTTTCCGCTCCCGCATGCCGGCGCCCGGCCGGCTGCTGATGGAGACGGATGACGGCCGTTCGATCACCTATGGCGACATGCTGGCGAAATCGGCGCAGCTGGCGCATGCCCTCGTGCAGGCCGGCATCGAGCCCGGCGACCGCGTCGCGGTCCAGGTCGAGAAGAGCCCGGAGGCGATGCTGCTCTATCTCGCCTCGTTACGCACCGGCGCGGTCTTCCTGCCGCTCAACACCGCCTACACGCTGCCCGAGCTCGACTATTTCTTCCGTGATGCCGAGCCGAAACTGATCGTTTGCGATCCGGACCGCCTTTCGGGCGTCGAGCCGCTTGCCGCGGCGGTCGGCGCGACAGTGCTCACGCTCGGCCGCGATGGGCAGGGAACGCTGGCCAGCCAGGCTTCGCGGCAGGCGACGGATTTCAGCGATGTCGCGCGCGGGCCGGACGATCTTGCCGCGATCCTCTACACTTCCGGCACGACTGGCCGTTCCAAAGGCGCGATGCTCAGCCACGAGAATCTCGCCTCGAATGCCCGCGTGCTGGTGGAGCAATGGCGCTTCGGCGCCGACGACGTGCTGATCCACGCGCTGCCCATCTTCCACACACACGGCCTGTTCGTCGCCACCAACGTCGTCTTGATGGCCGGCGCGACAATGCTTTTCGAGCAGAAATTCGATCCCGCGCGCATTCTGTCGCTGATGCCGCGCGCGACGGCTTTGATGGGCGTGCCGACCTTCTATGTGCGGCTGTTGCAGCAGGACGGCCTGACATGCGAGGCGGCGAAGACGATCCGGGTCTTCATTTCCGGCTCGGCGCCGCTGCTCGCCGAGACGCACAAGGCTTGGCGCGAGCGCACCGGCCACGCCATCCTCGAGCGCTACGGCATGACTGAGACCAATATGAACACGTCCAACCCCTATGACGGCGAGCGGCGCGCCGGCACGGTCGGCTCCCCCTTGCCCGGCGTTTCGCTTCGCATCACCGATCCCGAGACGGCCAAGCCGCTGGCCCGGGGCGAGATCGGCATGATCGAGGTCAAGGGGCCGAACGTCTTTGCCGGCTATTGGCGTATGCCCGACAAGACCAAGGCCGAGTTCCGCGACGACGGCTTCTTCATCACCGGCGACCTCGGCCTGATCGATGCCGACGGCTATGTCCACATCGTCGGGCGCGGCAAGGACCTGATCATCTCCGGCGGCTACAATGTCTATCCGAAGGAGATCGAGAGCGAGATCGACGCGCTGGACGGTGTCGGCGAAAGCGCTGTGATCGGCGTGCCGCATCCCGATTTCGGCGAAGGCGTCACCGCGGTGGTGGTGCGCAAACCGGGCTCGGCGATCAGCGCCGCCGAGATTGCCGGGGCCATCGCCGGCCGGCTGGCGAAATACAAGCATCCGAAGCAGGTGATCTTCGTCGACGAACTGCCGCGCAACACGATGGGCAAGGTGCAGAAGAACGTGCTGCGCGAGGCATATAAGGATATCTATACAGCCGGCTAACAACACTGCGTCGTCACCCTGGGGCGAAGCAAGGAGCGAAGCGACGCGCGCAGACCCTAGTCTAGGATCCATTCCGTGACGCTAAGGCATTGCAACAGTTACAGAATTCTGCACCATTGCGCTTCTGCGGCAGAGGTCGCGGAATGGATCCTCGGGTCAAGCCCGAGGATGACGAAAATCGCGAAGGCCTACGCTCCAAAAACCTTCCTGCCGCCGATCCAGACGTTGCTGACATCCAGGTCCTCCGACAGGCGGACAATGTCGGCGGCGGTGCCGTTGGCGAAGCGGCCGAGGCGGTGGGCCTGGCCGATCGCCTCGGCCGGATAGAGCGAGGCCATGCGCAGAGCCTCGTCGAGTTCCAGGCCGACGACGCGATGGACGTAGTGCAGGGCGGAAATCATGTCGAGATCGGCGCCGGCCAGCGTGCCGTCGGCAAGCCGCAGGCTCCCGTCCTTGCGGTAGATGGTGCGGCCGTTGAGCGTGAACGATGTCATGTCGGTGCCGATCGTCGCCATGGCATCGGTGACCAGCACGATCTTGCCAGGCCCCTGCTTGCCGCGCAGCGCAAGCATCATCGTCGCCGGATGGACATGGATGCCGTCGGCGATGATCCCAGCATACAGGCCGCCGGCGTCGATCGCCGCACCGGCCAGGCCCGGCTCGCGGTTGCCGATCTGGCTCATGGCGTTGAAAAGGTGCGTGACCACCGTGGCGCCGGCTTTGGCGAAGGCGGTTGCCGTCGCGTAGTCGGTATCGCTATGGCCGAGGCTGACGACGACGCCGGCCGTGGCCAGCGCCGCGACACGGGCCGGCTCGACCGATTCCGGCGCGATCGTGGTGAGCAGCACCGGCAGGTCCCGCCGCGCGGCAATCAATGCCGCCTGATCGGCGTCGGTCATCGGCCGGATCAGGGCCGGATCATGCGCGCCCTTGCGGGCTACCGAGAGATGCGGTCCTTCCAGGTGCAGGCCGAGGAAGCCCGGCGCCTTTTCCCGGGCGGCCTCGGCGCCGGCGGCGATGGCGGCGGCGGTGATCGCCGGCGTGTCGGTGATCAGCGTCACCAGCAGCGCCGTGGTGCCGAAAGGCGCGTGAGCCCGGCAGATGGTCTCGATCGAGGCGACGTCGGGATGATCGTTGAGCATCACGCCGCCGCCGCCATTGACCTGGATGTCGACGAAACCGGGCACCAGCAGGCCGCCCCCAGTCTCGGTCGCCGAAACCCCGGATGGAATCGCCCCGGCGGGCAGGATGGCCTCGACCACGTCGCCCTTGACGACGAGAGCCGCGTTGTCGTGCCAGTCGGCGCCGTCGAAGATGCGGGCGCCGGTAAGTGCGAAACGGTCACTCATACGGTTTCCGTCACCTTGCGCAAATTGCGCGGCGCATCGGGGTCGAGGCCGCGATGGCGCGCGAAAGCCTCGACGAAGCCGTAGAAGGACACGATCAGCGGCAGCGGATCGGTCAGCGGGTGGCCGGTGGCGACATGGGGAAGAAGCCGCGCGGCTTTCGCCTTGTCGGAGGTGATGAAGGCGGCGGCGCCCTTGGCCGTCAGGCCGTCGGCCGCCTCGGCGACCGAGGGTTCGGACGCATCACGGGCGGCAAGCGCCAGGACCGGAAAACCCGGACCGACCAGCGCCAGCGGCCCATGCATGACCTCGGCGGCGCTGTAGGCCTCGGCATGCATGGCGCAGGTTTCCTTGAATTTCAGCGCCGCCTCGCTGGCAATCGCGAAGGACGGGCCGCGGCCGAGGATGAACAGCGATTGCGGGTTCTCCAGAGCGCCGGCGAGCGCCATCCAGTCGCAGGCGATCGCCTTCTCGAAATGGCCGGGAAGGCCGGCGAGCGCCTTGATCAATGCTTGGTCATCGGTGGCATGCGCCATCAGCGCAAGGCCGGCGACGGCCGAATTGACGAAGGTCTTGGTGGCCGCGACGCTGCGCTCAGGTCCGGCCAAGATATCGATGGCATAGTCGGAGGCCCGCGCGAGCGGCGAGTCCGCCGTGTTGGTGATGGCGACGGTGAGCGCGCCGCCGGCCCTTGCCGTTTCGGCCATGGCAACGATGTCGGGGCTCTTGCCCGACTGCGAGACCGCCAAGCAGGCCGAGCCCCGGAGCCTCAACCTGGCGCCATAGATCGACGCGATCGACGGCCCAACGGAGGCGACCGCCAGGCCTGCCGTCAGCTCGACGGCATATTTCATGAAGGTCGCGGCATGGTCGGACGAGCCGCGCGCCACGGTGACGACGAAATGCGGATCGCGCTCGCGAAGGCCGCGACCGGCCTCGGCCAACATGGCGGACGAGCCGTCGAGAAGGCGCGCGGCCGCTTCAGGGATCTCGTCGATCTCGCGCCGCATATGGGTGGTGCTGGCATTCATGGCCGGAGCTCCTCTCCCGGCCCGGTCAGCCGGAGTTCCGCGACGAAATCATAGGCGTCGCCCCTGTAGACCGAGCGGGTGAACTCGATCACCTTGCCGCTCGCCAGATAGGAAATGCGCTCGATCTGCAGTCCGGCAACCCCCGGAGGCACTTCCAAGAGGCGCGCATCGGCGTCGCCGAGATTGGTGGCGGAGATGCGCTGCACGGCACGTACCGGGCGATTGCCGGTCGTTTCCAGCGCCGCATAGAGCGAGGAGCCGATCGCTTCGGGATCGGGCAGGACGCTGGCCGAGAGCGCCGCGCGCTCGATCGCCAGCGGCGTGTCGTTGGCGATGCGAAGGCGCGCCACGCGCGCCACCAGCTCGGTCGAGGAGAGGCCCAGCACCATCATCTCGTCCGGCGACGGCGCATAGAGGCCGCGGTCGAGCCAGACCGAACGCACATTCATGCCGCGGCGCGCCATGTCCTCGGTGAAGGAGGTGAGCCGCGACAGCGACTGCTCGACACGCTCCATGCGCGGCGCGACGAAGGTGCCCGAGCCGTGGCGCTGAACGAGGATGCCGCCCTTGACCAGGTCCTGCACCGCCTTGCGTACTGTGACGCGGGAGATATCGGCCTTGCTGGCGATGTCGCGCTCGGAGGGCAATGCGTCGCCCGGACCGATCAGGCCGCGATTGACCGCTTCCTCGATGCTGCGCCTGAGCTGCAAATAGAGCGGTGCGCCGCTCTGCGAGGATTCTTTCAGCATGGAGAAGATCTGGTCGGCGGCGCTCATCGGGCGGCCTCCGAACCCTTGGCAAAGATGCGCACGGCCATCTGCACGGCGCCGCCCAGCGCATCGTCGAGCGGGGCCTTGAGCAGCGCCTGATAGCGTGCCGAAAGGCGCGGCGCGTAAAGCGGCGCCAGGCCGCCGAGCAGGCAGAGCGGAGCATGGTCGGCAAGCTCGAGCGCGTTGAGCGAGGCCTCGACATCGGCGACCGCCTTGGCGAGGATAAAATTGGCGACGAGATCGCCCTTCTCGGCATGCTCGAAAACCTTTGGCGCGAAGCCGCCGAAATCGCCCGGCTTGGCGTTGGTGGTGAATTCCACCACGTCTTCGGGATTGTTGCGGAAGACGGCGAGCATGGCGTCGGTCAAGGGCGAGCCCGGACGGATGCCGTCATAGGCAAGCAGCGTCTGTTCCAGCAGGTCGCGGCCGATGCGGGCGCCGCTGCCCTGGTCGCCGACCTGGAAACCCCAGCCGCCGATGGCGCGCGACTTGCCGTCCTTGCGCGCCATATAGGCGGTGCCGGTGCCCAGAATGGCCATGGCGCCGTCACTAGGCCCGACCGCGCCCTCTAGCGCGATCTCGGCATCGGTTTCGACACGACTCCGGCTGAAGGGCAGGATCGCCTCGAGCTGCTGCCGGTAGGTGCCGACATTGGCGCCGGCGAGACCGAGAATGGCCGGTGTTTGGGGAATCAGTTCCGGATCCGCGCCGGCGGCCAGAAAAGCCTGCCTGGCCGCCTCGACAATGTTGGCACGGGCGCCGGTGAGGTCGGTGCGGATGTTGGCGGCGCCGCTCTTGGCGCGGCCGACAACGGCGCCGCCGACGGTCGCAAGGGCCGCCCTGCAGCTGGTGCCGCCGCCATCGATGCCAAGCACGAATTTCACGCGATTTCTCCTCGGAGCCGGATAATACCAATAAAATACCAATAGCCAAGAGTTAATTTTTGTTCAAAAAAGATTAAGGCGCATTTTATTGAAAAATCACGCCAATTTGCCGACAAGGGAGGTCCGCCGCCTGAAATTCATTAATGCGTGTGGACAAGTGGTATTTTTTTGGTATTGTTCGCTCAATCGGAGGAAAATGCATGGCCGAGACGCGCACCGAAGCGCTCCACCAGAATGCCGAGGGGCTGGATGTCCAGGCCCCCGAAACCATTCTGGCGTTCCTGGCCAACGCCCAGATCGAGGCCGGCAAGGCCGTGCACGGCGCCATTCCGGCGATTGCCGTTGCCGCCGAACTCATCGCGAAGCAATTGAAGGGCGGCGGCAAGCTTGCCTATGCGGCGGCCGGCAGCTCCGGCTTGATGGCGCTGGCCGACGCGCTGGAGTTGCCGGGCACCTTCGGCATTGCGCGCGACCGCATCGCCATCCTCATCGCCGGCGGCGACGACGCCTTCCGCACGCTGGCCGGCGGACCGGAGGACGATACCGAGGAAGCGGCGGCGGCGGTTGCCACGGCCGCCATCGGCAAGGGCGACTGCCTGATCGCCATCTCGGCCAGCGGCTCGACCCCTTATGCGGTCCAGGCGCTCCAGGACGCGCGGCGCCGGGGCGCCGCCACCATCGCGATTGCCAACAACCGGGGCGCCATCCTGTTCGAGCAGGCCGACGTCGCCGTCCTGCTCGAAACGCCGCCTGAGCTGATCGCCGGCTCGACGCGCATGGGCGCTGGCACGGCGCAGAAGATCGCGCTCAACATGCTTTCGACGCTCACTGCCATCCATCTCGGCCATGTCCATGACGGCTATATGGTCAATCTCACCGCCGACAACATCAAGCTGCGCGACCGCGCCGTGCGCATGGTCGCCGCCATCAGCGGCAAGAGCCGCGACGACGCCGCCCGCCTGCTCGAAGAGAGCCGCGGCGGCGTCAAGACCGCCATTCTGCTCGCCGCGGGCGCCGCCAGCGCCGACGCGGCCGAGAAGATACTGGAAGGAACCGGCCAGAAGCTCAGGCCGGCGCTTTCCGCGATCGAGGGGAGCAAGGGGCGCTGAGCCTCTGTTCTCAAAACCGAACCTGAAAAAGGTCAACAGGGAGACTGAAGATGAAGACCAAACTACTGACGGCCCTTCTGCTCGGCACAAGCATCCTCGGCACGACCGGGATGGCGCTGGCCGAGGACGTGACGCTCAACATCGAAAGCTGGCGCGGCGACGACCTGACCATCTGGAAGGACAAGCTGATCCCGGCTTTCGAAGCCAAGAACCCCGGCATCAAGGTGGTGTTCGCGCCTTCGGCGCCGACCGAATACGATGCGGCCCTCGGCGCCAAGCTCGCCGCCGGCTCGGCAGGCGACCTGATCACCTGCCGCCCCTTCGACAAGTCGCTGGAGCTGTTCAAGAAGGGCAACCTCGCCGACCTGAGCTCGCTGCCTGGCATGGAGAACTTCTCGCCCGTCGCCAAGGCCGCCTGGCAGACCGACGACGGCAAGTCGAGCTTCTGCGTGCCGATGGCCTCGGTCATCCACGGCTTCATCTACAACAAGGATGCCTTCGACAAGCTCGGCATCAAGGTGCCGCAGACCCGCGACGAGTTCTTCGCCGCGCTCGACAAGATCAAGGCGGACGGCACCTATATCCCCATGGCGATGGGCACCAAGGACCTCTGGGAAGCCGCGACCATGGGCTACCAGAATGTCGGCCCGAACTACTGGAAGGGCGAGGAAGGCCGCCAGGCGCTGATCAAGGGCGAGCAGAAGCTCACCGATCCGCAGTGGGTCGAGCCCTTCAAGGAATTGGCCAAGTGGAAGCCTTATCTCGGCGACGGCTTCGAGGCGCAGACCTATCCGGACAGCCAGAACCTGTTCACGCTCGGCCGCGCCGCCATCTACCCGGCCGGCTCGTGGGAAATCGGCCTGTTCAACACCCAGGCGCAGTTCAAGATGGGCGCCTTCCCGCCGCCGGTCGAGAAGGCAGGCGACACCTGCTACATCTCCGACCACACCGACATCGGCATGGGCCTGAATGCGGCGTCGAAGCATGCGGAAGAGGCCAAGAAGTTCCTGTCCTGGGTCGCCTCGCCGGATTTCGCCACCATCTACGCCAACGCGCTGCCCGGCTTCTTCAGCCTGAACTCCTCGCCGGTGAAGATGGAAGACCCGCTGGCGCAGGAGTTCGTCTCCTGGCGCGGCAAGTGCAAGTCGACGATCCGCTCGACCTACCAGATCCTGTCGCGCGGCACGCCGAACCTCGAGAACGAGACCTGGGTCGAATCGGCCAATGTGATCAACGGCACCGACACGCCGGAAGCTGCGGCCAAGAAGCTGCAGGACGGCCTCGACAGCTGGTACAAGCCGGCGAAGTAAGAGCATCGATTGCGATGCCGGCCGGGCTCGGGCCCGGCCGGCATCAAACAGTTCCCGATAGCGATTGTCGGCGCAGCCTCCCGGCCTTACCCTCGCCGTGCGGGGAAGACGGAGCCGATCTGTCGCTGGCCTTGTCTTTCTCCTCAAGGGGACAGCCAAGCCGTGCATCGAGGCATCAGCTAGCATCAACCGACCTGGAACCCAGAGACGGCGGGGAACCGAACTCATGGCTACCGAACTCATGGCTGCAGAAACGCGACCGAAAAGAGTGATCCGCTGGCATGTCGGCGTCTTCCTGGCGCCGGCGGTGCTGGTCTACACCGCATTCATGATCCTGCCGCTGTTAGGCACGCTGCAGCTTTCGCTGTTCCGCAACATCGAGCAGTCCCAGGTCTTTGTCGGACTGGGCAATTTCCGCACGCTGTTCGGCGATCCGAACTGGTCGGTGAACTTCTGGAATGCGCTGAGGAACAATGTCTGGTTCTTCATCATCCACATGCTGGTGCAGAACCCGATCGGTGTGCTTCTGGCGGCGCTTCTTTCCAGCCCCCGGCTGCGTTTCACCGCCTTCTACCGCACGGCGATCTTCGTGCCGACGATCCTGTCCTTCGTCATCGTCGGCTTCGCCTGGAAGCTGATCCTGTCGCCGATCTGGGGCGTAGCGCCGCATCTGATGGATTTCGTCGGGTTGAAGAGCTTTTTCACGCCGTGGCTCGGCAAGGAGCAATATGCGCTCACCGCGCTCAGCCTGGTCTCGGTCTGGCAGTTCGTCGGCATCCCGATGATGCTGATCTATGCAGCGCTTCTGTCCATCCCCGACGAGGTGATCGAGGCGGCCGAATGCGACGGCGTCACCGGCATGGCGCAGTTCTGGAAGATCAAGCTGCCGCTGATCCTGCCTTCGATCGGCATCATCTCGATCCTGACCTTCGTCGGCAATTTCAACGCTTTCGACCTGATCTACACGGCGCAAGGGGCGCTGGCCGGGCCGAACTATTCGACCGACATCCTCGGCACCTTCCTCTACCGCGCCTTCTTCGGCTTCCAGCTGCAGGTCGGCGATCCCAACATGGGCGCGACCATCGCCACGATCATGTTCCTGATCATCCTCGCCGGCGTCTGCGTCTATCTGTTCCTCGTGCAGACGCGCCTGCGTCGCTACCAGTTCTGAGGCGCACCATGAGCACAGCCACACGTTCGCTTCCCCGCGCCATCGGCGCGCATGCGATCCTTTTGACCTACACCGCGATCGCGCTGTTTCCTGTGATCCTGGTGGTGATGAATTCGTTCAAGTCGCGCGCGGGTATTTTCGGCGCGCCGCTGACGCCGCCGACGCCAAAAACGTTCGACCTGATCGGCTACACCACCGTGTTCGGCCAGGGCGACTTCATTCACTATTTCCAGAACAGTCTCATCGTCACCGTCGCCTCGCTGTTCTTCGTGCTTCTGTTCGGCGCGATGGCCGCCTTCGCGCTGTCGGAATACCGCTTCCGCGGCAACACGATGATGGGGCTCTACCTCGCGCTCGGCATCATGATCCCGATCCGCCTTGGCACCGTCGCCATCCTCCAATTGATGGTGGCGACCGGGTTGGTCAACACGCTCACGGCGCTGATCCTGGTCTATACCGCGCAAGGCCTGCCGCTGGCGATCTTCATCCTGTCGGAATTCATGAAGCAGGTGTCCAGCGACCTGAAGAATGCAGGCCGCATAGACGGGCTGTCGGAATACACGATCTTCTTCCGGCTGGTGCTGCCGCTGGTGCGTCCGTCCATGGCGACCGTCGCCGTCTTCACCATGATCCCGATCTGGAACGATCTGTGGTTCCCGCTGATCCTGGCGCCTTCGGAGGAGACCAAGACCGTGACGCTCGGCGCGCAGCTCTTTCTCGGCCAGTTCGTCACCAACTGGAACGCGATCCTAGCGGCGCTGTCGCTGGCGATCCTGCCGGTGCTGATCCTCTATGTCATCTTCTCGCGGCAGTTGATCCGCGGCATCACGTCAGGAGCGGTCAAGTGAGCCGCAATAGCCAATTCTTGATGGGGCTGCGCTTCACCCTCTCAGGAAAAAATGGAGCAGTCAGGTGAGCGATAAAACCTCTCTTCGCGTTGTCGTCGCCGGGCTCGGCAATATGGGCCGCAGCCATGCGCTTGCCTACCACAGCAACCCAGGCTTCGAGATCGCCGCACTCGTCAACCGTTCCGACGTGCCGCTGCCGGACGGGCTCGCCGGCTACGGCATAAGGCGCTCCTTTGACGACGCGCTGCGCGACGAGAGGCCGGATGTCGCGGCGGTCGCCACCTATTCCGACAGCCATGCCGACTATGCGGTGCGGGCCTTCGAGGCCGGCTGCCATGTCTTCGTCGAGAAGCCGCTGGCGACCACGGTTGCCGACGCAAAGCGAGTCGTCGATGCCGCGAAGGCCAACGGCAAGAAACTGGTAATCGGCTATATCCTGCGTCACCATCCGTCCTGGGTGCGGCTGATCGCCGAGGCGCGCAAGCTCGGCGGCCCATATGTCTTCCGCATGAACCTCAATCAGCAATCCTCCGGCCACACCTGGGAGACGCACAAGCAGCTGATGCAGACGACGTCGCCGATCGTCGATTGCGGCGTGCATTATCTCGACGTGATGCTGCAGATCACCGACTCGAGACCCGTCGAGGTGCGCGGCATGGGGGTGCGGCTGAGCGATGAGGTGGCTCCGTCAATGTACAATTACGGGCACCTGCAGGTGCTGTTCGAGGACGGCTCGGTCGGCTGGTACGAGGCCGGCTGGGGGCCGATGATCTCGGAAACGGCCTTCTTCGTGAAGGACGTCATGTCGCCGAAGGGCTGCGTCTCGATCGTGATGAAGGAGGGCGTCAGGTCCGACGACATCGACACCCATACCAAGACCTCGACGATTAGGCTGCATAGCGCGGCGACTGGGCCGGACGGCAAATTCGCCCGGGAGGACCAGCTGCTGTCGATGGAAGGCGAACCGGGCCACCAGGAGCTTTGCGACCTCGAGCAGGCCTTCCTGCTCAAGGCCATCCGCGAAAATATCGACCTCACCCGCCACATGGACGATGCCGTGAAATCGCTCGCCGTCTGCCTTGCCGCCGACGAGAGCGTGCGCAGCGGCAACGCCGTGAAACTCTAGAACAGGGACGACGCCGTGGGTTCGCTGAAGATCGAGAATGTGAAGAAGGCTTTCGGGCCGGTCGAGGTGCTGAAGGGCATCAACCTCGAAGTGACGGACGGCGAGTTCGTCGTCTTCGTCGGCCCGTCCGGCTGCGGAAAATCGACGCTGCTGCGCGTCATCGCCGGCCTGGAAGATTCGACCTCCGGCCGCGTGCTGATCGACGGCACGGACGTTTCCGTCACGCCGCCGGCCAAACGCGGCATCGCCATGGTGTTCCAGACCTACGCGCTCTACCCGCACCTGACGGTGAAGAACAATATGGCGCTGGGCCTGAAGCAGGCCGGCACGCCGGCGGCCGAGATCGAGCGGCGCATCAAGATCGCCTCCGCGATGCTGTCGCTGGAGCCCTATCTCGAGCGCCGCCCGGCGGAACTGTCGGGCGGCCAGCGCCAGCGCGTCGCCATCGGCCGCGCCGTGGTGCGCGAGCCGAAGCTGTTCCTGTTCGACGAGCCGCTGTCCAACCTCGATGCCGCGTTGCGCGTCAACACCAGGCTCGAGATCGCGCAGCTGCACCGGCGGCTGAAGGCGACGATGATCTACGTCACCCACGACCAGGTCGAAGCGATGACGCTGGCCGACAAGATCGTGGTGCTCAATGCCGGCCGCATCGAGCAGATCGGCAGTCCGATGGAGCTCTACAATTCGCCGGCCAACGAATTCGTTGCCGGCTTCATCGGCTCGCCGAAGATGAATTTCATCGACGGCGCCAGGCTGGGCGAGACGGCCAAGACCATCGGCGTGCGGCCGGAGCACGTCACCGTCGACGCGACGTCGGGCGCCTGGAAAGGCACGGTCGTGCATGCCGAGCATCTCGGTGCCGACACCAACCTCTATCTCGACTGCGAGAAGGCCGGGCTGATCACCGTGCGTATCTTCGGCGTCTACAATGCCGAGCCGGGCGCGACCCTCTACGCGACGCCGGATGCGGCGAAGACGTATCGGTTTGGGGCGGATGGGAAGGTGCTGAAGTAGCGCCGGCGCTCCCTTCTCCCCTTGTGGGAGAAGGTGGATCGGCGCGCAGCGCCGAGACGGATGAGGGGTGCTCCAGCGGAGTAAGACCTCAAAGATTGAAGAATTCCACGCGCTTAATCCTGCAGCGCGGAGATCCTTCCAACACCCCTCATCCGGCCGCTTCGCGGCCACCTTCTCCCACAGGGGGAGAAGGGGAAATATGCGTTACTCGTCCGCCTTGAAGGTCTGCTTCTGCTGGCCGAGCCCTTCGATGCCGAGCTCTACGACGTCGCCGGGCTTCAGGAACACCTGCGGCTTCATGCCGAGGCCGACGCCGGGCGGGGTGCCGGTGGAGATGATGTCGCCGGGATGCAGCGACATGAATTGGCTGAGATAGGCGACCAGATACTTGACGCCATAGACCATGGTCCTGGTCGAGCCGTTCTGCATTGTCTTGCCGTTGACGGTCAGCCACATCTTCAGGTTCTGCGGGTCGGCGACCTCGTCCTTGGTGACTAGCCAGGGGCCGGTCGGGCCGAAGGTGTCGCACGACTTGCCCTTGGTCCACTGGCCCTGGCGCTCGGCCTGGAAGGCACGCTCGGAGACGTCATGCGCGACGCAGTAGCCGGCAATATAATCCAGCGCGTCGTCCTCCGAGACATACTTCGCCGTCTTGCCGATGATCACGCCGAGCTCGACTTCCCAGTCGGTCTTGACCGAGCCGCGCGGGATCAGCACGTCGTCATCGGGCCCGACGATCGCCGAGCTTGCCTTCATGAAGATGATCGGCTCCGGCGGCACGGTGGCGCCGGTCTCGGCGGCGTGATCGGAATAGTTCAGGCCGATGCAGATGAACTTGCCGGTGCCGGCGACGCAGGCGCCCAGGCGCGGCTTGCCGGGAACCACCGGCAGCGACTTCGGATCGAGCTTCGAAAGCATCTCCAGCGAGGCCGGATGGAGCGCCGTGCCGGCGATGTCGGCGACATGAGCCGAAAGGTCGCGGATCGTCCCATCCGCATCGAGCAGGCCGGGCTTTTCGCAGCCAGCTTCGCCATAGCGCAACAACTTCATCTCAACGTTCTCCACCTTGCGGCCAAGGGCCGGTTTTGCAAATTCCCATCAAAGCCAGCGGACCGTAGTTGCCGACCCCGTCCACGGCAAGCAAGCCTCGCTGCTATGCCGACCAAATCGTCGAGATTTTCAGACGTTTCGATCCGACCGCCCCACCGATATCCGAGCCTCTCGTCAGATCGACCAGCCGCCATCGATATTATAGGCCTGCCCCGACGTGTAGGTTGCGCCAGCAAGATAGACGGCGAGATCGGCGATCTCCTCCGGCGTGCCAAGCCTGCCCATGGGCTGGCGGGCGATGAAGGCCGCGCGCGCTGCCTCATAGTCGCCCTGGGCATGCATGCGGTCCTGCAGCGACGGGCTTTCGACCGTGCCCGGGCAGATCGCGTTGCAGCGTATGCCCTTGGCGACATAATCGGCGGCAACCGCCTTGGTCAGGCCGACCACGGCCGCCTTGGTCAGGCCGTAGACGAAGCGGTTCGGCACGCCCTTCTGCGAACTCGCCAGCGACGCCATGTTGATGATCGAGCCGTCGCCACGATCCAGCATGCCGGGCAGCACGGCGCGGATGGTGCGGATCATCGAACGGACATTGAGGTTAAGCGCGAAGTCGAGATCCTCGTCCTTCATCTCGAGGATGGAGCCGGCATGGACGAAGCCGGCGCAGTTGAACAGCACATCGACGCGGCCGATCTCGGCGAAGGCAGAAGCGACGGCAGCGTCGTTCAGCACATCGAGCTTGCGGGTCTTGATGCCAGGCGTCTTGCCGAGTTGGGCCAGCAAGGCGTCGTTGATGTCGGTGGCATGGACGGTGGCGCCTGCCTTGGCGAAAGCCAGCGCGCTCGCCTTGCCGATGCCCTGGGCCGCGGCCGTGACAACAACGACCTTGCCTGCAAGATCCGCCATGCTGTTCTCCTCACGCTTTGGACTTAAAGCGTGTCGCGTTGAAACGAATTCATGCAACGCGCTTTAAGTTTTTTGTTTTGATGCATGTCGTTCTCCCAAAACCGCTGCGCACTTTTGGGCGACATGCATTGAGCGGATGGCCGGCGGCCGGCCAGAATCCTTGCCGACCCGCGCCCTCCGCCACGGACAAGATGTTTTTTCTCGTTAAAGAACACCCATCCGGGCGTCAAGCCCGAACGCGATCACCTTCGCGGCAGCTGCTTTAATGCATATAGTCTGTCGCGGCGCAAGACTTGTACGACAACCGGGCAACAAGTTCCGCTGTCCTGGACCATTCGGGCACGCCGCGCTTCGTAAGCGATCAATCGCCGTAAGGCACCCAGACATTCTTGACCTCGATGGCGCGGCGCAGGAAGACCTCGCCTGCCGCCTCCCCCGAGGCCCAGTCGAGGCTACGACCATTGCCGGTCCAGACGCGCTTGAGGTTGCCGATGGAGTCGGCCTCCGCCTTGGCGCAGGTGTCGGCATCGGCGAAGACCCAGAGCCCGTCGACGTCGTCATGCTTGGCCAGCACGCCGGCAAGCTCGGCGCCGCGGCCGGTGACGATGTTGATCGCGCCGGCCGGAATGTCGGAATATTCGATCACCTGGTAGAGGTCGGTGGCCAGCAGCGGGTGGCGCTCCGACGGGACGGCAACAACGGTGTTGCCCATGGCAAGCGCCGGCGCGACCAGCGAAATGAAGTTGAGCAGCGGCTGGTTATCCGGCGCGACGATGCCGACGACGCCCACCGGCTCATGCAGCGCGAGCGTCACGACACGGGCCGGCGGCTGGTGCACGCGGCCTTCGAACTTGTCGGTGAGGCCGGCATACAGGAACAACCGCTCGATCGACTGCTCGACCTCTTCGCGCGCGGCCTTGGCGCCGACGCCGGTGAGTTGGACAAGGCGCGCGGCAAACTCGTCGGCGCGGCCCGACAGGTTCTCGGCGAAGTAATAAAGCACCTGGCTGCGGTTGAAGGCCGTCGCCTCCGGCCAGGCCTTGCAGCCACGCGCGGATGCGACGGCGTCGCGGATATCCTTGCGGTTGCCGAGACCGACTTCGCCTGCCAGCTTGCCCTTGGCGCTGGCAATGGCGATCGAGTAATTGCCATCCGGGCGCACCTGCTTGCCGCCGATGAACAGTTTTGCCGTGCGGTCGATGGCCAAGCCGTCGGCCTGCTCGACCGGCTGGGCCGAGCCGGCCGCGGCCGGCTTGATGGCGGGGCCGACCGGCAGCTTGGCGGCGAGATATTCGAACATGCCTTCGCGGCCGCCTTCACGGCCAAAGCCGCTTTCGCGATAGCCGCCGAAGCCGCAGGCGGCGTCGAACATGTTGGTGCCGTTGACCCAAACCACGCCCGCCTTCAATTGCGGCGCGACATGCAAGGCAAGGTTGATGTTCTCACTCCAAACGGACGCGGCAAGGCCGTAGCGCGTGTTGTTGGCAAGCTCGATCGCTTCCTCGGTGTTGCGGAAACTCATCGTCGCCAGAACCGGGCCGAAGACCTCTTCCTGCGCCAGAATATTAGCCGGCGAAACACCCGTCGCCAGCGTCGGCAAGTGATAATAGCCGGAGGATGGCAAAGCGGCGTCCGGCTGCCAGCAGACGGCGCCTTGTTTCGCGCCCTCCGCGATCAGGCCCTTGACGCGGTCGAGCTGGGTGCGGTCGACCAGCGGGCCGATATCGGTGTTCTTGTCGAGCGGGCTGCCGACGCGCAGCCGGCTCATCCTGACCTTGATCTTGGCGATGAAGGCCTCCGCAACGCCTTCCTGCACCAGCAAGCGCGAGCCGGCGCAGCAGACCTGGCCCTGGTTGAACCAGATGCCGTCGACCAGACCTTCGACGGCGCTGTCGAGATCGGCATCCTCGAAGACGATGAAGGCCGACTTGCCGCCAAGCTCCAGTGAAAGCTTCTTGCCCGACCCGGCGGTGGCCTTGCGGATGATCTTGCCGACTTCCGAAGAGCCGGTGAAGGCGATCTTCTGGACGCCGGGATGATTGACGATGGCCGCACCGGCCTCCGGTCCGCCCTGGACGATGTTGACGACGCCCTTCGGCACGCCGGCCCGCTCGCAGATCTCGGCGAACAATATGGCGGTGAGCGGCGTGAATTCGGCCGGCTTCAGCACCACCGTGCAGCCTGCGGCCAAGGCCGGCGCGATCTTCCAGGCCAGCATCAGCAGCGGGAAATTCCACGGGATGACCTGGCCGACGACGCCGACCGGCTTATGGTCGGGAAAGTCCTTGTCCAGCGTCTGCGCCCAGCCGGCATGATGGATGAAGTGGCGGATCGCCAGCGGCACGTCGATGTCGCGGCTTTCGCGGATCGGCTTGCCGTTGTCGATCGATTCCAGCACCGCGAACAGGCGCTGGTGGCGCTGCATGGCGCGGCCGATGGCATAGAGCACTTTCGCGCGGGCGTAGCCCGAGGATGCCGACCATTTTGGCAGCGCCTTTGCTGCCGCCGCGACCGCCGCGTCGATATCGGCGGCGCCGGCATCCGAGATCTCGGCCAGAAGCTTGCCGGAAGACGGCTCGCTGGTGTCGAAAGTCTTGCCGCTTGCCGCCGGCTTCCAGCCGCCGTCGATGAACAGCGCCTTGGAGAAATCGCGTGCGGCGAGCCAGGCATCCGCCTCATTGCGGGCCTCCGGCGCCGGGCCGTATTCCATGGCGTGATAGCGTTCGAGAATGTTCATGGGGCGCACTCGTAGCCTACGCCATTGCGTGGCGATGGTTGGCCGAATAGTGGCCGGTCAAATGATGTTCGAGCTGGCGCTCGATGTCGGTGAGTAGGCTGGAGGCGCCGAAGCGGAACAGGTCCGGCTCGAGCCAGGGACGGCCGAGCTCCTCTTTCATCAGCACCAGCCAGTCGAGCGAGACTTTTGCCGTCGAAATGCCGCCGGCCGGCTTGAAGCCGATGAGATAGCCGGTCTCCTCAAAATAGGCGCGGATGGCGCGCACCATGGCAAGCCCGACAGGAAGCGTGGCGTTGACGCTTTCCTTGCCGGTCGACGTCTTGATGAAATCGGCGCCCGCCATCATCGCCACCATCGACGCCAGCATGACGTTGCGCAGCGTGGCAAGGTCGCCGGTGCCAAGAATGACCTTGAGATGCGCATCGCCGCAGGCGGCGCGCATGGCGACGATCTCGTTGAACAGCTCGCGCCATTTGGCGCCATAGACCAGGCCGCGCGGAATGACGACGTCGATCTCGTCGGCGCCGTCCTTCACCGATGCTTCGATCTCCTGCAGGCGCGTGGAGAGCGGCGCAAGGCCGTGCGGGAAAGCAGTCGAGACGGCGGCGACATGGATGCCGGTGCCGCGCACGGCGTCGACCGCGGTGGCGACGAAGGGATGGTAGACGCAGACCGCCGCCGGACGGATCGCCTCGCTCGATATGCCGAGGCCCTCGACGATATCGCGACGCAGGGGACTGATCGCCTTGGCGCAAAGCCGGCGCACGCGCTCGTCGGTGTCGTTGGAGTTCAGCGTGGTGAGGTCCATGCAGGCGATGGCGCGCAGGAGCCAAGCGGCCTGGTTGTCGGCCTTGATCGAGCGCCGCTTGGTGAGCGTCGCGACGCGACGCTCCAGCGCCGAGCGGTTGACGCTGCGCACCGATTCCAGAAAGCCGAGATCAAGCTTCATGCCGGGGTTGCGGGCGATGCCGTGTTCCAGCGGCAGCGGCGTGTTGGCGGCGGCGCGCGCCGGCAGCGGCATCACCTTGGGCGCGCCTGCGCCGGCCTCGCGGATCGTGCTCATCTCCTGCCCTTTCACTCAGCGCCTTTGCGCTTTTATGCCTTCGTCGGTGTCATTGGGTGGCACGAACGAAGATAGCCCGTGAAGCGATGCTTCACGAGTCTTTCAAAGGGTCATAGCGCAAAAAGCCCGCTCAGGCAGCAGATTTTTGACCGTATGGTCAAAACATCATGCTGGGTAGGCGCTCCATGCGTTGGAGATTGGCCGAAATGCCCATCCCTTCGTCATACTCGAGCTTGACCCGAGTATCCATGCCGTGACCTCTGCCGCAGAGTGCAACGGTGCAGAATTCTGTAACCGCCGCAACGTCTTAGCGTAACTGCATGGATTCTAGGGTCTGCGCGCGTCGCTCCGCTCCTTGCTCCGCCCTAGAATGACGAAGCGCGAATGCCGTCGCTAATCTCAGACGCCTCCAACAGAGCAGGCGGACCGCGATATGTCTCAGCCGACGAAGGCGCGCTCGACGACGAAGCTGGCCGGATGGCTGAGCGAGCCTTCCTGGAAGCCGAGGCTTTCGGCGAGTTCCTTGACGTCCTTCAGCATGTGCATCGAGCCGCAGATCATGATGCGGTCCGTCTCGGGATTGAGCTTGTCGATGCCGAGGTCGGAATAGAACTTGCCCGAGCCGATCAGCGCGGTGATGCGGCCCATGCGCGCCGATTCCTCGCGGGTCGTCGAATTGTAGAGCGTGACGCGGCCGCCGGTCAGCTCGCCGATCAGCGGGTCGCTCTCGAGCCCGGCCACCAGCTCCTGGCCATAGGTGAGCTCGGCATTGTCGCGGCAGGTGTGGGTGAGGATGACCTCGTCGAACTTCTCGTAGGTATCGGGGTCTCGCAGCAGGCTGGCGAAGGGCGCGATGCCGGTGCCGGTCGAGATCATGATCACGCGCTTGGCGGGCGTCAGCGCGTCGAGCACCAGCGTGCCGGTCGACTTCTGGCGCATGATGACGGTGTCGCCGACCTCAATCTTCTGCAGCTCGGAGGTCAGCGGACCGTCCGGGACCTTGATCGAGAAGAATTCAAGCTCGTCGTCCCAGGCGGGGCTCGCGACCGAATAGGCGCGGAAGATCGGCTTCTCGGCATTGGGCAGGCCGATCATGACGAACTCGCCGGAGCGGAAGCGCAGCGACTGCGGCCGGGTGATGCGGAAGGAGAACAACCGGTCGGTATAATGCTTCACCGACACCACGGTCTCGGCATAGACATTGGCCGGGATCGGGAACTGCAGCGGCTTTGCGCCGGCGACGTTCAACGCGGATGTCGTGTTCATTCCAACCCAACTTTCCGGCCCAGACGGGACCTTCTGGCGCCAAACCTTCTCGTGCGCGCCCGAACGGTCAGGTTCCGGCGTGCTCCCTGCACACTGTCAAGCGGTAAGCTCTTGTGTCCGGAATTTATTAGTATACAAATGATCTCCAGGTCAAGATGGCGGCGTAAAACGCCTTTCCAAACCGAGGCATATCCGTAGTCCTGGCATTTCGGGTTTCGGCAATGAATGAGAAATTTTCGGCGTCGGCGGGAAACGTCGTGGCTGGCATCGATGTCGGCGGAACCTTCACCGATCTGCTTTTGATCGACGGCAAGGCGGGCGGCAAGGTCCATATCGCAAAGACACCGACCACGGTGGAAAACCAGGCCTTCGGCGTCGTCGCGGCACTTGGCGCCACCGGTTTTCCGATCGACGGTATCGACCTCATCGTGCATGGCACGACGACTACGACCAACGCCGTGCTGGAACGTCGCCTGGCGCGGACCGGCATGATCACCACCCGAGGCTTTCGCGACGTGATTGAGCTTGGGCGCCGCACAAGGCCGCAGGCCTATGGAATGACGGGCACTTTTGTCCCCGTCATTCCCCGCGACCTTCGGCTGGAAGTGTCGGAGCGGGTCGAGGCGTCGGGCGCCGTGCGCATTGAACTCGACGAAGCCGAGATGCGCGATGCGGTGAAGGCGCTGCTCGACGCCGGCTGCGAGTCGCTGGTCATCCATTTCCTGCACTCCTACGCCAACCCGTCGCATGAGCGGCGTGCGGCAGAGATCGCGGCGGAGCTCTGGCCGAACGGCCACATCACCACCGGTCATGCGCTGCTTTCGGAAGCGCGCGAGTTCGAACGCGGCGTCACCGCGGCAGTCAACGCCTCGGTTCAGCCGATCCTCGAACGCTATGTCGAGCGGCTGCGCAAGGAGCTGGCGGCAAAGGGCTACGCCCGCGACTTCCTGATCATGAACGGCAATGGCGGCATGATCTCGGCCCGCTTCGTCACGCAGGAATCGGCCAAGACCGTGATGTCCGGCCCGGCCTCCGGCGTTATCGCCGCCGCCTATACGGGAAAACGCGCCGGCTTCGGCAATCTCGTCACCTACGACATGGGCGGCACCTCGACCGACGTGGCGCTGATCCGCAACGCCGAACCCGCCGTCTCCAACGAGATCGAGATCGAATATGCGATGCCGATCCATGTGCCGATGGTGGCGGTGCACACGGTGGGCGCCGGCGGCGGCTCGATCGCGCGCGTCGATGCGGCCGGGCTGATCCAGATCGGCCCGGAAAGCGCCGGCGCAAATCCCGGCCCGATCTGCTACGGGCGCGGCGGCATCGAGCCGACCATCACCGACGCCAATCTGGTGCTCGGCCGCCTGGCGCCGAAGAAATTGCTCGCCGTCGACAATCCCGTCACCGTCGAGCGCGTCACCGGGATTTTCGAAGACCGGATCGGCAAGCGCACAGGGCTCTCCGGCGTCGAAGCGGCGGGTGCCGTCTTGAGGCTCGGCAACATGAAGATGGCAGGCGCCATCCGCATGGTCTCGGTCTCGCGCGGCCACGATCCGCGCGATTTCGCGCTGTTCGCCTTCGGCGGCGCCGGACCGCTGCACGCGACGGCGCTCGCACGCGAGCTCGGCCTGCCGAGAGTGCTCGTGCCGGCGCGCCCGGGCATCACCAATGCGCTCGGCTGCGTTGTGGCCGATCTGCGGCACGACTTCGTCAACACAATCAACCAGCCGGTCGGCGGCCTCGACGAAGCTAGGCTTCGCGAGGTGTTGGAACGGCACCGTAACGAGGGCGAAGCGCTGATCGCCAAGGAAGCGGTGAAGCCGGACGAAATCCGTGTCGCGCATTCGGCCGACATGCAGTTCGTCGGCCAGACGCACATCATCAACGTGCCGCTGCCCTCCTCGTCGGTTTCACGAGAAACACTGCAGCTTCTGTTCGAAAAAGCCTATTTCGCCCGCTTCAAGGTCGAGTTGCCGGAGATCCGTGCCAACCTCGTCAACCTCAACACATCGGTTACCGGCGTGCGGCCGCAGATAGACCTGTCGCAGCTGATCGACCCGGCGGGACGCGCGGCAACGCTAATAGAGGCGCGGCGCGAGATCCGGCCGGTCTGGTACAACGGGCGCTGGCATGACACGCCGGTCTATGCGCGCGAAAAGCTGCCGCTCGACGCAACAATTGTCGGGCCGGCGATCCTCGAGCAGATGGATGCCACCACCGTGCTCGAACCCGGCGACCGGGCGCGCTCGGATGCGGACGGCAACATCATCATCGACATCGGCGAGGCCTGAGATGGCAAAGCTCGACACGATCACGCTTTCGGTGCTGCAGGCCGCGCTGCAGCAGGTCTGCGACGAGATGGACCTGACCTTCTCGCGCGCGGCCTTCTCGCCGGTCATCGCGGAAGCCAATGACCGTTCGGACGGCATCTATTCGGCCGTCGACGGCTCGCTGATCGCGCAGGGCAGCCAGGGCCTGCCGGTCTTCGTCGGTGTCATGCAATACTCGACCAGGACGGTGATCGAGATGATCGCCGACGGCCGTTGCCTGGCACCCGAGCCCGGCGACATCTACATCGTCAACGACCCCTATCTCGGCGGCACGCATCTGATGGATGTGCGCTTCGTCATGCCGGTCTATCGCGGCGGCAAGATCTTCTGCTGGCTTTCCAACACCGGCCACTGGCCGGATATAGGCGGTTCGGTGCCGGGCGGCTTCTCCGCTTCGGCCACAGCGGTCGAACAGGAAGGCCTGCGCCTGCCGCCGGTAAAACTGTTCAAGAAGGGCACGCTCGATCCGGAAATCTACGCCGTCATCTGTTCCAACATCCGGGTCGCCGACCAGCGCATCGGCGACATCCGCGCGCAGGCCGCCGCGTTGCTGATCGGCCAGGACAGGCTCAACGAAATCCTGGATCGTTACGGAGATGAAACCGTCGTCGAGGCCATTGCCGAATTGCGCCGCCGCGCCGCCGAGCAGATGCGCGCCTCGATCGCCGTGATCCCTGACGGAATCTACCGCTCGCAGGCCTTTGTCGATTCCGACGGCGTGGTGAATGAGCCGCTGACCATCAATCTCGCCGTCGAGAAAAAGGGCGACACGCTGACCTTCGATTTCGCCGGCTCGTCGAAACCCTGCGCCGGGCCGATGAACAGCGTGCTGGCGACGACCTTGTCGTCGGTCTATCTCGCGATGCGCCATATTTTTCCGGAGGTGCCGATCAGCGCCGGCGCCTTCGAACCGCTAAACGTCAAGCGGCCGGAAGGCACGTTCCTCGACGCCAAATATCCGCGCCCGGTCTCGGGCTGCGCGGCGGAGGTTTCGCAGCGCATCGCCGAAGCCGTATTCGCCGCGATGGTGCAGGCGCTGCCGGAAAAGGTGACGGCGGCGCCCGCCGGCTCCAGCGGCAATTTCGCGCTCGGCGGCAACGATCCGGCGCGCGGGCGCGACTATGTCATGTACCAGATCTCGGGCGGCGGTTATGGCGGCAATGCCGGCCATGACGGGTTGAGCAATGGCTGCTCGACCATCGGCATTTCGAAATCGCCGCCGGTCGAGATCATGGAGCAGGCGTTTCCGGTGCTCTACCGGCATTACGCGCTGCGCGAAGGCTCCGGCGGCGCGGGAAAACATCGTGGCGGCTTCGGGCTCGCCTATGAAGTCGAGCTATTGCGCGGTGAAGCGCGCGCATCATTCGTCATGGATCACGGCCGCTTCGGGCCGCAAGGCGCGCTCGGCGGCAGGGACGGCGCGCCGAACAGCGTCACCGTGTTCCGGGGCGGCGAAGCGCATGTGCCGCCGCATCTTTCCAAGGAACAGGACATCGCGCTGAAAGCCGGCGACCGCGTGCGTGTCGGCACGCCCGGCGGCGGCGGTTACGGCGATCCGCGCGAGCGCGACCCGAAGCAGGTCGCCGAGGATGTCAGGCTCGGGTACTATACGGCTGAGCAGGCCAGGGAGATGTTCGGGGTGGACGTGTAGGCGGACGGGCGTGGCCAATCGCCCGCGTCGAGTTCCCGCCAACCCCCCTCTGCCCTGCCGGGCATCTCCCCCGCAAGGGGGGAGATCAGCCGTCACCTTGGCTTTCGCCATCGCCAACGCTGCAGGACGAGCACCAGCGTCCGAACTGCTAATCTCCCCCCTTGCGGGGGAGATGCCCGGCAGGGCAGAGGGGGGTGCTGTCCCTCCAGCGTCTAAAGGTGTCACCCTCTCGAAAGCAACCCTTCAAGCCAGCTTCGCCAGCAGCCGCAGGAATGTCGCGGCCTCCTTGGCCGTCAGCGGCGCCAACGTCTCCTCGGTGATGGCGCGCGCGAGCGGGATCAGCCGCTCGATCGCCTCGCGGCCTTCCGGCGTCAGATTGACCAGCAGCCGCCTTTTGTCGACCTCGTGCTTGGAAACTTCGACCAGCCCGCGCGCCTTCAGCCGGTCGATGACACCCTTCACGGTCGCGGCGTCCATGGCTATCAGCGTTCCCAACTGGTTCTGCGAGGTTTCGCCGATGTCGTAAAGCTTGGCCAAAGCGGCAAATTGCGGCGGCGTCAGGTCGCCGATATGCGAGGCGAAGATCGAAACATGGCGCTGGTGCGCCTTGCGCAGGATGAAGCCGACCTGGTCCTGCAGGTGGTAGTTGTTCTCGTCGCCGTCTTCGGCTTCGACCAGCCGCAGCAGATTGTCCTCGGCGCTCATCTCAGGCCGTCCCATGCCTTGATGTCCTCGGCAGCCAGGCCGCCCATGCGGTTGTGGACACGCGGGCCGCAGGTCATGGCGAGGCAGAACAGTATCTCGTCCGGACGCGGGCCGTCGCTGATGCCGACCTCCATGGCGTCGAAATGGCTGCGCACATAGGCGGCGTTGATGTGGCCGAGCGGCACATCGAGCCGCGCGCCGAAGGCGCCGACCTTCTTGGCCGAGGGCACGATCGCCTTGGCGTCGCCGAGGCGCTCGCGCATGGCATAGCCGCCAGGGACATGCCACAGCGCCCCATGCTCCAGCTCCCCTGCCGTGCCGACGATGGCGCCCTTGCCGTAGCCGTCGATCTTTTTCACATCGCCGCCGAGCGCCGCGATCAGCCTGTCCGAGAGCAGAAGCCCGAGCGGCTTCAGGTCCTCCATCGCGCCCTGCAAATCCTCGACATAGCGGCCGGCGAAGGGGTTCTTGACCACGGCAAGAGCCGCCGCGCGCAGGCGGGGTTCTTTCACCACCGGTCCGCCGTCGTGAAAAATCTCCTCGGTCAAGACCGCGACCTTGCGGATCGGAAAGTCAGGCATGGGCAGTTTCCTTCGCTTTATGTTTATTGGGCGCAGCGAGCGTCACCGAGCCACTGATGCGGGCCTCGCCCGCCAGAAACAGCGCCGAGGCGGCGACCAGGCCGCGCCGGCGAAAATCTTCGGCGACGGCAAGGCCGTTGTCCAGCGCGCGCGCAATTTCGGCGGCGTCAAGCGGGCCGACGCTTTGCGTCACCAGCATCTCACCGAGATCGCTGTCCGGCGCCAGATCGCGCGCGGCGGCGCGTGCAATGGCGGGATGTCCGGGCAGATCGACGGCGTTGGCAATCAGCGTCGCCGCCGCGTCGGCCTCGGCGCCCGTCGGCGCCAGCACCGTGACGGCATCGGCTATGCCCAATGAAAACGACCGCCCGCGCCAGCCACTGGTGGCGACGCCGCGCACGCCGTCTTCACCGCGAATGGCGACGCGGTCGGCCATGCCATTCCCGGTGCCGGCGATCGCCACTGTCATCGTCTGGCCGATGCCAAGATGGAGAGCGCAGTCGCCGCCATTGTTGACGTAGGCGCGATCGAGCCGGCGGCCGGCGAGCATTGAGCTGAGAATTTCGTCGGCTACCGAACCGGCAACGGCAGCCATCGGCGTGATGAAGCATTCTGCCAACGGCATGACGGCAGCCTCCATGCGGCGCGCGGTCGGGCCTGCGAAGTCGCGCGGCGCCAGGAAGAAGGCCGGCAGGCGCAATTCGGGCAGCTCTTCGACCACCTCGATCAGGATCGTCTGAAAGCGTGCGACCGCCTGTTCGTAAGCGGCGCGGCATTCATCCGCTTCCCCAAAGGCCTCGACGATCAGATCGATCGGCCCATGGTTGAGATGGAGCCGCCTGCCGTCGGCAAGCCAATGCGCCTGCGGGCCGTTCATCAGCCGGCCCCGTTCGCCACGGCGCGGCGCAGTTGCGCCAACGGCGGCCAGGGGTTATCGGCCGGCGCGCCCGTGCCGCGGCGTGGGTTGAGATATTCGCCGCCCTTGGCGAGGATGTCCTCGATGCTGCGGATCTCGTTCTCATAGCCGCCGAGCCGGACATAGTCGTCGCGGCGCATGGTGAACTCGATCGGCGCCACCAGCGCCGGCGTCGGCACATAGCCGAAGGCGCCTTCCGGCACGCGGGTGACGTCGACCATCAGCGTGATGCCGCCGCCCGGCCAGACATAGACCGGCGCGCCCCCCACGGTCACATAGGTCTTCAACCCTTGCACCGAGCGGGTGAGGTTGACCGGGTTTTCGGTGACGCCGGCGCGCAGCGAGCCGCCGGCGCCGCCGATGAACAGAACCGTGCACAGCGCCGGCTCGCAATTGTCCTCGATCAGGCCGACGGACTTTTGCAGCCGCTCGGGAAATGGCTTCTGGACCGGCTTCAGCTGGTCGTCGAGCTCGTAATAGGCGAACTGCTCGCCGGTGGTCGAGACCATCAGCAGCGACAGGCCGGGACGCGCGCCCTTCTTGGCGTTCCAATCGCCGAGGATCGACAGCGGATCGGAGATCGTGGTGCCACCCCAGCCGAGGCCGGGCTCGGACACCTTGAAATAGCGGCCGGGGGTCGAACGGCGGCCGATGATCTTTATCCCCGTATCCTCCCAGCCCAGCACCTTGCCGGCCTGGTGCTCGGAAACGACGCCGGTGATGTGGTCGTCCACCACCACCACCTCGTCGACGAGGCCGCGCCATTGCGTGGCGAACATGCCGATGGTGGCCGAGCCGCAGCCGACGCGCATGCGATGCTCGACCTTGCCGTCGATGACCGGCGCCTTGCCGGCTTCGACGATGACCGTCGCGCCGCCGTCGATGGTGAGCTCGACGGGCTTGCGGTTGCAGAGATTGAGCAGCGCGTCGCAGGTGGCACGTCCCTCCGCTTTCGAGCCGCCGGTCAAATGATGGACGCCGCCGAGCGAAAGCATCTGCGAGCCGTATTCACCCGTCGTGACATGGCCGATCGCCTCGCCTTGCGCGCGCACGGTCGCCGTCTCGTCGCCGATGTGGCGGTCGGTGTCGATCTTCACCTTGACGCCGCAATAGGAGAAGATGCCTTCGGTGACGACGGTGACGAGATCGACGCCTTCGACCTCCTGGCTGACGATGAAAGGCGCGGGCTTATAGTCCGGATAGGTGGTGCCGGCGCCGATCGCGGTGACGAAGCGGCGGCCGGTGTTGACCAGCTCGCCGCGCCACTCCTCGCCCTCGGCAATGAACGGCACGACCGCGCCGCCGGCCTCGGCCGCGTGGTCGAGGATGGTCAGCGGGTCCATGCGCACGATGCGGCCGCCGACATTGCCGTAGCGGTCGCAGGCGCCGGTGCGGCCGTCGGCGATGTAGCACATGACCGGGCAGGCATCGCAGCGGATCTTTTCCGCCACCTGCTTCTCACCGGGATCGTGGGTTTCGAAACGTTCGGCAAGCTCGCTCATCGGCGCGCCTCCTTCTCGCGGATCGCCGCCAGGATGCGGCTCGGCGTCGCCGGCACCTTGGTGACCAGGACGCCTGTGGCATGGCGAATGGCATTGAGGATCGCCGGCGCGGTCGGGATCAGCACATGCTCGCCCAACCCTTTGGCGCCGAACGGTCCTTCCGGATCCGGAACCTCGACCAATATATGTTCGATGGGCGGCACGTCGCCGATGGTCGGGATGAGGTAGTCGTGCAGGTTCTCGGTGCGGCCGGGGATATATTCCTCCATCAGCGCCATGCCGATGCCTTGCGCGATGCCGCCTTCGATCTGGCCTTCGACCAGGACCGGGTTGATCGCCTTGCCGACATCATGCGCCGCGGTGATCTTGATCAACTTCACGGTGCCAAGCTTGAGATCGACCTCGAGCTCGGCGATCTGCGCGCCATAGCCGTAGACCGCGTAAGGCTTGCCCTGGCCCTTGGCATCGAGCGGCAGCGTCGGCGGGTCGTAAGTTTCTTCCGCGAGGAAGACGAAGCCGTCGGCATCGACCTTGAGCGTCGCGAGATCGATGCGCCGCGCGGCATCGCCCTCCCGGATGGAGATGCTGTCGCCGTCGAGCGCGATCGTCGCCTGACCGGAGACATTGGCAAACCGCAGGATTTTCTCACGCAGCGCCTGGCCGGCCTTCTCGGCGGCCTTGCCGGTGACAAAAGTCTGCCGCGAGGCAGAGGTCTTGCCGGCATCGGGCGTGATGGCGGTATCGGCGCTCTTCAGCTTGAACTTGTCCAGCGGCAGGCCGAGCGCGTCGGCGCAGATCTGGGCGATGACCGTGTTGGAGCCCTGGCCGATATCGACCGCGCCCTGGTGCAGGACGACGTCGCCGGAGGCCGAGATGCCGACCTTGATGGTGGACGGATTGGGCAACGAAGTGTTGCCGCAGCCATACCAGCAGGAGGCGATGCCGACGCCGCGCTTGCTTGCCGTATGGGTGGCATTAAACGCCTCCGCGTCCGCCAGCGCACGCGCCCAGTGCGGCTTGAGCTGTTCCAGGCATTCGCCGATCCCGACACCTGATTCCAGGCGCTGGCCGGTGACCGTTTCGTGTCCGTTACGAAGGCAGTTTTTAAGCCGGAAATCGAGACGATCCATGCCGAGCTTGGCGGCGAGCTCGTCATAGAGCGTCTCCTGCATGATGGTAGCTTGCGGCACACCGAAGCCGCGGAAGGCGCCGGCGATCGGGCCATTGGTGTGGATGGCGTAGCCCGTCGCACGGTAGTTCGGCGTGAAGTAAGGACCGGAGGCGTGCACCGGCACGCGGTTGGCGACCGTCGGGCCCCAGCTGGCATAGGCGCCGGTGTTGAAATCGCCCTCGAAGACCATGCCGGTAACCCGACCCTCGGCATCGGCGCCGATCGTCGCCTTCATCTCGGCCGGATGGCGCTTGGTGGTCGACATCATCGACTCGTTGCGCGTGTAGGCAAGTGCCGCCGGCCGCCCGGTCTTCATCGCCACGAGGCCAATGAGAGGCTGCAGCGAGACATCGAGCTTCGAGCCGAAGCCGCCGCCTGTCGCCGTCGGCACGATGCGCACCTTCTCCACAGGAAGGCCCAGCACTTTCGCCGTGTCGTCGCGGTCCATATAGGGCGCCTGGGTGCAGGCGACGACAACCAGCGTGTCGCCATCCATATAGGCGTAACCGGCTTCCGGCTCGATATAGGCGTGCTCGACAAAGGACGTCTCGATAGTGCCGGAGACGGTGGCGGCCGCGCTGGCGAACGCTCCTTCCGGATCGCCGCGCTCGACATGGCCGGAGGTGAGCAGATTGGCCGGGCGGTGCGGATGGATCAGTGCTGCGCCGTCAGCTTTCGCCTCGCGCGGCTGCAGCACATGCGGCAGCTCGGTCCAGGTGATGGGAAAGTCCATCAGGTCGAGATCGAGGATCGCCTCGCGCTCGCCGGCGACGAGCGCCACGGCCTCGCCGCGCAGGCGCGCAAAGCCCTCAGCCAGCGCCGGCTGGTCGGCGAAGGGGCCGATGACGCCGAAGCAATTCTTTCCCGGAATGTCCTTGGCGGTGAAGACGCCTGCGATGCCGGGATGCGCTTTTGACCAGGCATCGAGATCGCCGAAGCTGAAGCGGGCATGATAATGCGGCGAGCGCACCACAAGCACCGCCAGTGCGTCGGACGGGAAGGAATCGCCGCCGAATTTTTCGGCGCCTGTGACTTTCGGCACGCCGTCGAGCCGGATCGGCGAGGCACCGACGGCATGGCCGGCCTCCGGCAGGCGAAGATCCACGCTGTTCATGTGCTGCGAGGCCTGCATCACCGCCGCGACGATTTTCCTGTAGCCGGTGCAGCGGCAAAGGACGCCGCCCAGCGCATCCTGCGTCTCGGCCTCGCTCGGCCTGGGGTTGCGATCCAGCAGCGCGGTGGCCGCGACCAGCAGGCCGGGCGTGCAGATGCCGCATTGCGCGGCGCCATGTTCGAGGAAGGAGGCCTGCAAGGCGGACAGCCGGCCATCGGCGAGGCCCTCGACAGTGGCGACGGAGGCGCCGGCTACGGAGGCCACCGCCATCAGGCAGGCGCAGACCGGATTGCCGTCGACCAGCACCGTGCAGGCGCCGCAATCGCCGGCATCGCAGCCGACCTTGGTGCCGGTCAGCCGCAACTCGTCGCGCAACACCTGCGACAGCCGCCTGACCGGCGGCACCGACACGCTGACGGCAGCGCCGTTGACCTCGAAGGCGATCTCGGAGCGGTCCATACTGGACCGGGCCATGCCGGATTGGACCATGCTCATGCGGCCACCTTGCCTTGATCAAGCCCGACCGCCGCGCGCACGGCACGGACGACGATCTCGCGCGCCGCCTGCTCTCGGTACTCGGCGCTGCCGCGCACATCGGCGATCGGCGACAATTCATCGAACGGCGCCGACAGCACCGCATCGGCAAGCGCCTCATCGCTCGGACGCCCCCGCAGGGCCGCCTCGACGCCGGCGAGGCGGCGGGCAACCGCCGAGCAGGAGCCGACGGCGATCGCCGCTTCTGCGATCAAGCCGTTCTCGACCACCAGCCTCGCCGCCGCCATGGCGATCGAGATGACGAGATAGCGCCGGGCGCCGAGCTTGACGAAGGCCGAGCTGCCGGCAGCGGAACGCTTCGGCACGCGGATGGCGGTGACCATCTCGCCCGGCTGCAGCGCGGTGCGGCGATTGCCAAGGATGAAGTCACCGAGGGCCAGATGGCGGACGGCTTTCGCCGAGCGCAATTCGACATCGGCATCGAGGGCCAAAAGCGCCGGCACGCCATCCGCTGCCGGCGAGGCATTGCAGAGATTGCCGGCCACCGAGGCGACATTCTGGATTTGGACCGAACCGACCTCGCGCGCGGCCGATTTCAACGCATCGAACGCGGCCGGCAACGGGTGGCGCACGATGTCGGTCCAGGTCGTGCGCGCGCCGACGCGCCAATACTCCCCGGTCTCGGCGATGCCGCGCAGTTCGGCGAGACCGTTGACGTCGAGGACGTTGTCGCGGAAGGGTTTCGCGCCCTGCGCCGGATAGAAATCCGTGCCGCCGGCGAGAATGCGCCAGCGGTCCTCGCCAAGCAAAGCGAGCGTTTCGTCGACCGTGGTGGGTTTTGCGTAACGGATCACGCTCTGCCTTCCAGACAATTGCGCCTTCCCAGACCTTAGGCCTTCCCCAGGCCTCCCGAAGTGCCGCTTCAGGTCTTCTTGCCGGTCTCCGGACCGGTCAAATTCATTCGTATGCAAATGATATCAGGCCGGCCGGAATTGTCAAAGCCGGAGTTGGCGCCGCGAAGAGCTGAACGCGATTGTTATGGCGCCGGAGGTTGACGCCGCCGGCCATCTGGTCAAGGTTCCGTGTCCGGTCGCGTCAGCGGCTTTTGGACAGGTGCCCCAAGCCAGACGAGAGGGCCGAAACGAAAGGGACCGCATGGCCGAAGAAGCGCTCATCGTCATCGACCTGCAGAACGATTTTTGCCCCGGCGGCGCGCTGGCGGTTGCCGGCGGCGACGAGATCGTCCCCTTGGTCAACGACCTGATCCGGCGAACGGAGCACGTGATCCTGACCCAGGACTGGCACCCGGCCGGGCATTCGAGCTTTGCCTCCAGCCATCCGGGCAAGCAGCCTTTCGAGGGCATCGAGATGCCATATGGGCCGCAGACGCTGTGGCCGGATCATTGCATCCAGGGAAGCCTCGGCTCCGATTTCCATTCCGGGCTCGCCTGGACCAAGGCGGAACTGGTGATCCGCAAGGGGTTCCGCACGGCGATCGATTCTTATTCCGCCTTCTTCGAGAACGACCATAAGACGCCGACCGGCCTCGGAGGCTATCTGAAGGAACGTGGCATCGACACGATCACCCTGGTCGGCCTCGCCACCGATTTCTGCGTCGCCTTCTCTGCGCTCGACGCGGTCAAGCAGGGTTTCAGGACGACCGTGCGGCTCGACGCCTGCCGCGGCATCGACCTCAACGGCTCGGTCGAGGCGATGCTGAAGCGGATGCGCGACGCCGGCGTGACGCTCGAAGACCATTCGGCGGATTGACCGGATCGTGGGGCAAGCGACGGTTCCTTTCGTATCTTCCTGGTGGGGAGAGGCCACCAGTTTGCGGAGCCAAGATGCGGGTTCCCCCTTCTCCCCTTGTGGGGTGAGAAGAGGTCCGCGTAGCGGACGAAAAGCCAATCGCTTGGCTTTTCGAACTTCGAACGCCCTGAGCCAGCGAAGGGCCGGGTGGTGTCGCCGAAGGCGACGGATGAGGGGTGTTCCAGGGAACGCCAACGCCTCACTCCGCTGGAACACCCCTCATCCGTCTCGGCGCTACGCGCCGATCCACCTTCTCCCACAAGGGGAGAAGGGGAAGGCGCGCCGCGGCCGAAGGAAGGAGCTTTTCGCATTCATCGCGCTCGCCATCGCGATGCTGTTTCCGGCGCAGGCGCTCGCGGCCGAAATTCACGGGCTGCCGGGCGCCGCGATGCCGCTGTGGTGGGGATTGCCTTTTGCCGGCTTGCTCTTGTCGATCGCGACCGGACCGCTGCTTTTCCCGCATGCGTGGGAGCATCATTACGGCAAGATCGCCGCTGCCTGGGCCATGCTGGCGGTGGTGCCGCTGACGATCGCCTTCGGCCTTCCGTCGGCAGGCGAAGCGGTGCTGCACACGCTGCTTACCGAATATCTGTCCTTCATTATCCTCCTGTTCGCGCTCTACACCATCTCGGGCGGCATCCTGCTTGCCGGCAACATCCACGGCACGCCGCTCGTCAATGCCGGCCTGCTGCTCATCGGTGCGCTGCTTGCCTCGGTGATCGGCACCACCGGCGCCTCGATGATCCTGATCCGGCCGATGCTGCGCGCCAACGACAACCGGCCGTTCAACGCGCATGTGGTGATCTTCTTCATCTTCCTGGTCTCCAACATCGGCGGCTCACTGACGCCGCTTGGCGATCCGCCTCTGTTCGTCGGCTTCCTGCGCGGCGTCGATTTCTTCTGGACGACCGCGAATCTGTGGCGCGAGACGCTGTTCAGCGGCGGGCTGGTGCTCACCGTCTTCCTGGCGCTCGACATCATGCTGCATCGCCGCGAAGGCGGCATGCCGAAGATCAAGGACCCGACGCCGGACACGAAGGTGCGCTTGCGCGGCCTGGCCAATTTGCCGCTGCTTGCCGGCGTGATCGGCGCGATCCTGCTTTCGGCGAGCTGGAAGCCGGGCATCAGCATCCCGATCCTCGGCGTCGGCCTCGAGCTGCAGAACCTGGTGCGCGACGCCATCATCCTGGCGCTCGCCTTGCTGTCCCTCAAGGTGTCGTACAAGAGCCACCGCGAGGCGAACGGCTTCACCTGGGAGCCGATCGCCGAGGTGGCGAAGCTCTTTGCCGGCATCTTTACCTGCATCGTGCCGGTGATCGCTATCCTGCGGGCCGGCCATGACGGCGCGCTGGCGCCGCTGGTGGCCCTGGTCACATCCGCCGACGGCCAGCCGAACAATCTCGCCTATTTCTGGCTGACCGGGGCGTTGTCGTCGTTCCTCGACAATGCGCCGACTTATCTGGTGTTCTTCGAGCTTGCCGGCGGCGATGCGCACCACTTGATGACCGAGGCCGCCTCGACATTGGCCGCGATCTCGGCGGGCGCCGTGTTCATGGGAGCCAACACCTATATCGGCAATGCGCCGAACTTCATGGTCTTCGCCATCGCCCGGCATCGCGGCTTCAAGATGCCCGGCTTCTTCGGCTATATGGCGTGGTCGGGGCTGGTGCTGATCCCGACGTTCTTGGTTGCGGGGATTTTGTTTTTTAGTTGAGGCGGTGCAAAGCCTTACCTCCCCTTGTGGGGAGGTCGGACCGAAGGTCCGGGTGGGGGCGGCGCGGGGGGGGGGGGGGGGGGGGGGGGGGGGGGGGGCGGCGCTGCCCCCTCCCCGCTGCTTTGCAGCGACCCTCCCCACAAAGGGGGAGGGTAATCCTCAGCCAACGCCCACATACCTGCGCACCGCCGACGGATCGGCGCGCAGTGCCTCGACATCGACCGTCTCGCGATTGCGGCCGTTTTCGATGAAGCAAACCCGATCCGCCACCGACAGCACGGCGTCGACACGCTGCTCGACCACGATGGTCGAGACGCCGAGCTCGCGCAGCTTCGCCACCGTCTCGCGGATTTTGGCGATCATTGACGGCATCAGCCCTTCGGTCGGCTCGTCCAGCAGCAGTACTTGCGGCTCGAGGCAGAGCGCGCGGGCCATTGCCAGCATCTGCTGCTCGCCGCCCGAGAGCGTGCCGGAGCGCTGCCTCAGCCGCTCCCTGAGCAACGGGAAGAGATCGAGCACGCTCTCGCGGGTTTGCTTGCCCTTGCCGCGCGCCATCAGGCCGATCTCGATGTTTTCCGCCACCGTCATCTCGGCGAACAGCCGCCTGCCCTGCGGCACATAGGCGACGCCGGCTTTGGGCACGTCATGCGCGGCGAGCCCGGTCAGTTCCTTGCCGTCCAGCTTGATCGAGCCGGCCGCCGCCGGAACTAGACCCATGATCGCCTTCAGCGTCGTCGTCTTGCCGGCGCCGTTGCGGCCAAACAGGCAAAGCACCTCGCCCTTGTTCAGCGTGAGGTCGAGGCCGTATAGCACCTGCACCTCGCCGTAGAAGCAATCGAGGCCGGAAATGGTGAGCAATCCGCCGTTGGCTCCAATGGAGTCAGCCATGGGTCGCTCCGAGATAGGCGTCCTGCACCTCTGCGTTGGCGCGGATCTCACCCGGCGTTCCTTCGGCGAGGATCTTTCCCGAATTGAAGACGGTGATGCGGTCGGCAAGCTGCATGACCACCGGCATGTTGTGCTCGATCAAAAGCACCGTGGCGTCCCTGGCGATCTCGCGCACCAGCGTGATGAAATTGTCGATCTCGCTGTCGGCGAGACCCTGCGTCGGCTCGTCGAGGATCAGCAGGCGCGGCTTCAGCGCCAGGCCCATCGCGACTTCGAGCAGGCGCTGGTGACCATAGGAAAGCTGCCCGGCAAGCGCGCCGGCGCGGTCGGCAAGGCCGGTCCGTTCGAGCGCCGCCATCACGCCGCTTCTCACCTGGCCATTCGTGCGGCCGTCGGTCAACGTGCGCTGCACCGGCAGCGCGACATTGTCGAAGGCGGTGAGATTGGCGAAGACGCTGGTGATCTGGAATGTATAGGCGACGCCGAGGCGAACCCTTTTGTAAGCCGGCATGGCGGTGATGTCGGCGCCGTCGAAGACGACCATTCCGGATGACGGCCGGATGCGGCCTGAGAGCAGGCTGACGAAGGTGGTCTTGCCGGCGCCGTTGGGGCCGATGATGGCGCGGATCTCGCCCGGCATCAGCGCGAAGTCGACACCGTCGACCGCGCGCAGGCCGCCGAAATGACGCGACAGGCCCTTGGTGGTAAGCAGCGGCGTCATGGCAGCCACCCCAGCCAGCGCTCGCGGATGCTGCCCAGAATGCCTTTCGGGAAGAACAGCACCAACAGGATGAGCGCCACGCCGACGATCAGCAGATAGGCGGAGGTGAAGCCGCTGGTGATGTCGGTGACATAGTACATGAACAGCGTGCCTACGAGCGGCCCGAGCGTGGTCGCGGCACCCCCGAGCAGGACCCAGAGCAGCGGCAGGATGGAATATTGCACGGAAGCGAAGCTCGAGCCGACATAGCCGAACAGCAGCGCATAGGCCGCGCCCGAGGCTGCGCAAATGGCCCCGGAGGCGACGACGGCGGCGAGCTTGTTGGCGACCGTGTCGTAGCCGAGCATCTTGGTGCGCTCCTCATTCTCGCGAATGGCGACCAGCACGCGGCCGAAGCGGGAGCGGACGACGGCTAGAGTGACGAGCAGAATGATCGAGAAAAGCGCCAGCGCGATCATGTAGCGCACGGTCGGGTCGGTCAGGTCGAAGGATGCGCCGCCGATCGCGATCACCCGCGACGCCTGCTGGATGACCAAGCCCTGGTCCCCGCCCGTCCAGGCGGCGAAATAGAGGATGAGCAGATAGAAGACCTGAGCGAACATCATGGTGACGATCATGAAGGCGACGCCGGAGGTGCGCAGCGCCAGCAGGCCGATGACCAAGGCGAGCAGCGCGCCACAGGCGACGCCGGCGACAAAAGCTGCCGGCACGCCCCAGCCGAGGTGATAGACGGTCAAGCCGGCGCCGTAGAGGCCGGCCGAGAAGAACATGGCATGGCCGAGGCTGAGCAGGCCGACATAGCCGAAGAGCAGATTGTAGCCCATGGCGAAGACGGCGAGCGCCATGATGCGGGCGAACAGGCCCTGGTGGTAGTCCGGCAGGACGAAGTTCAGCGCGAAGAGAAGCGCGATGACGCCGATATGCAGGGCGTAGGTCTTTGCCGGTGAAGCATCCCTCATCGCGGCGTGGTCCCGAACAGGCCTTGCGGCCGGAACACCAGCACCATGGCGACGACCAGCGTGGCGATGATCTTGGCCAGCGTCGGCGAGAAGAACATCGAGATGATGCCGTCGGAAAGGCCGATCAGGACGGCGGCCACAACGGTGCCGCGCAGCGATCCCAGGCCGCCGATGATGACCACGATGAAGGAGAGCAGCAGCGGGTCTTGCCCCATCAGGTAATGCGCCTGGCTGATCGGCACGATCAGCACCGCGGCGATCGCCGCCAGCATGGCGCCGACGGCGAAGACGCCGGCATAGACGCGCTCGACCGGGATGCCGAAGGCCTGCGCCGTCTCGCGGTCATATTGGGTTGCCCGCATGATCAGGCCGATCTTCGTTCGCGTCAGCACCAGCCAGGTGATGACCAGCAGAATGGCGGAGGCTGCGACCACCGAGAGCTTGTAGCCGGAATAGCCGAACCAAGGCAGGAGAATGCGGTAGCTGAAAGGCGGCTCGACCGGGCGCGCCTCGGGACCATAGAAGGTCAGCGCCAGCTGCTGGATGATGTAGAGCATGCCGATGGTGGCGACGATGGTGCCTTCGGGATTGTAGTGGAGGCGGCGCAGCACCAGGCGTTCGGCAATCAGCGCGACCAGCCCGACCAGCAAGGGCGCGATCACCAGCGCGGCGACGAAACCGATCGCCGGGTGGCCGGAAATCGCCGTCGAGACCGCCCAGGCGAGCACCGCGCCCAGCATGAAGAACTCGCCATGCGCGACATTGACGACGCGCATGACGCCGAACACCAGCGACAGGCCAAGCGCCGTCAGCGCCAGCACGGCGGAGGTGACGAGGCCTTCGAGCGCGGCGAGGAGGAGATGGGGTCCGAAGTGCATATGCTATGAGACAAGCTCACAGCGCCTGCTTCGTATAGTCCCCTTCCGGCTCGTAGAGGCCGTCCTCGATCTTGGTCTTGTGGACGACCTTGAGCTTGCCGCCTTCGACCTTGGAGATGTTCTGGATGCCGAAGCACTGGTGGATCTTGCCGTTGAAGGTTTTCGGGCCCTGCGGATGCTCCGGCCCTTCGGCGAACTCCTTCAGCGCCTCGGTCGCCTCGACCAGCTTGGCGCGGTCTTCGGGTCCCTTGTAGCCGGCGTCTTCCATCGCCTTCTTGACCACGTAGAGCGTTTCCCAGCAGCCGAACATGTGGGCGGCGGTGGAGACGTCCTTGGGGTCGCCGACCGCGGCGCCGTTGTCGTCGATGCCGACCGCGGCGCGGTAGGCTTTCTGCGCCGCAGAATCGTCAGGCTGCGCATAGCGCGGAGAGCCTTCCCAGAAATGGCTGCCGTCGAGGAATTCGAGGCCGGGGCTGTTGATGTCGACGGCTTCGAGCGAGTCGATGAAGCCGAAGAGCTGCGGCCGTTGCGAACCATAGAATTCGCCGAGCTCCTTGACGAAGGTGAGCACGGCCGGACCGACCATGACATGGTAGATCACCTCGGTCTCGGCCGGGATCTGCGGGAAGTACTTTGTGAAGGAGCTCTCCGTCGGCGGGATGGCGATCTGAGCGATCACGTCGGCGCCCTGCGCCTTCAGCGCCGGCGGCAGGTAGTCGCGATGGTCGTAGCCGAAGGCGAAATCGGGGAATATCTGCGTCACCTTCTTGCCCGCGTTCGCCGCGATCCATGGCGCCATCGACTGGATCTGGCTCTTCACGTCGGTGATGCCGGGCTGGAAGACGTAGCGGTTAAGCTTGGTGGAAGCGACGTGATGGCCTTCGCTAACCACGAAATAAGGGATCTTGTTCTCGCCGGCGGCGGGCGCCGAGCCGATCACGACATGCGAGAACAAGGTGCCGAAGACGATATCGGTCTTGTGCTGCTTGGCAAACTTGTTGACCACCTCGGCGCCGCGCGCCGGATCGGTGCCGTCATCCTCGATGACCAGCTCGACCTTGCGGCCGCCGATACCGCCGGCGTCGTTGATCGCCTTGACAGCGGCGGCGCTGGTCTTCTCGTACCAGCGACCATAGGCGGCGCCGATGCCGGTGCGGTGCAACTGGAAGCCTATTTTGATCGGCGCCGAGCTCTGCGCCTGGCTGTAACGGACAAAGCCCGGCGCCAGCGCCAGGCCGGCCCCGGCGGCGATACTCTTCAGCGCGGTGCGGCGCGACAGCGTCGTCTTGGAGAGGTCGAAAAATCCGTTCTTGTCAGCCATGTCGGTTCCCCTGTTTTTTCAGTCTTGACCAGCGATAAGGCGGCTAACCCATCCTCTTCCGAAGGATGGGAAAATTGCATGTGTACAAACTAAATCACCAAAGCCGCGACGTGGCAAGCTAGCTTCCCTCGCGTCATGGCGGCGGCCTTGTCTCATCCCGCCGTCGGCGTGGCAAGCAGCCACAGGCCGAACATTGTGTAGGCGATCATCAGCAGCGTGAGTGGAAGCTGGCTGAGCGCTGCGCGCGACGGCTGAGGATGGAGACGCCAGGCAAGGCCATGCGCGACGAGGACCGCCAGCACATGGCCGGCGATGATGACGCCGGCCTGCAGATTCCACAGCCACCAGGCGGACTCGGCGCCGGCGACGACACCGGCCTCGACCATCCTGTTGGCGGTGCCGAACAGATTCCAGCCGAGCGCGAAAGGATCGGAGAGCGCGACCAGCGCATACTGGCCGTCGACCAGGAGCACGGTGAGGTAATGCGCGATATGATAGGCGAGCGCGATCGGCACGATCGACCAGACCAGCAGGCCGGCGGCTTTTCCGAACGACTGCGCATTGCCGGCGAGGCGCTGTCCAAGAAAGGCGGCCAACGCGAATACCGCTGCCAGCAGGACAAGGGTCAGCACGAGGCCAAAGCTGCCGACGCCGATCAGCGCGGTGCGGCCGGGAAATTCCAGCGGGTTGACGCCGAACAGGCTGAGCCAGAAGAAGGTCTTCGACAGGCCGTCGAAGGACACCGAAGAAAGCGCCAGCAGGAGGAAAGCTGTGCCGCTCAGCGGCAGCGGGTCGCCGGCAAGCAGCTTCGCACCGGGCCAGCAGAGCGAGAGCCGACCATCAAGGCGTTCGGCAGGCGCGAAGCGGGCCACCATGGCGAAGAATACAGTGAGGAATTCGCCGCGATTGCTCCAGGCGTCGTAGCCGAAGATGAGCATCGCGACGAGGCTGGCCAGCCAGTAGAGGCCGGCGGCAAAAGCCAGGCGGGCCGGATCGTCGGGTGCCGGATCGATCAGCTCAAACCAGGCGAAGGCGAAGAACAGCACGAAGGCCGGCCAGTAGCCGAGCCAGTTGATCGGGCGCGACGGCGGGGCTTCGGCCCGTCGGCTGCCGACAAGCCGGCTCACGACGCGCCAGGGCCCATACCATGGGTTGAGCCACGCCCACAGGTCGCCGAGCATGCCTTGCAGCAGGGTGAAGCCGGCCCAGAGCGGCGTCCAAATCACGAGTGGGAGAGGGTTGGAAAGCGGGTCGCGACTGCCGGAGAGACCGGCAGCGACGAGAAGCGCAAAGCCGGCAAAGGAAATCAGGCTGACGACAATGCGGGGGGTGTCGCTGAAAGCAAATAGGGGTAGGCGCCGACGCCGAAAATTGTCGAGGGCGGCAGGCGGCAGCAGCGCCAGCACGAGGAAGCTGACGGCTACCGCCAGCGCGCCGCCGGCGATGTAGTAACCGGTCGGGAGGAGCAGGACGTGGCCGCGGTCGGAGGCATGGGCGAAAACGGGGGTGGGGAGAGCGGCTGCCAAGGCAGTTGCGAGAAAGGCCAACCTCCAACGTTGGCGCTCTACGGCGCTCCCCTCTGCCCTGCGGGGCATCTCCCCCTCTTGGGGGGAGATTAGCAGTTTCGGCGCCAGCTCTCCTCCTGCGACGTCGGAGATTGGCGAAAGCGGAGATGACAGCGTAATCTCCCCCCTAGAGGGGGAGATGTCCGGCAGGACAGAGGGGGGCGCGAAGGAACTCGGCTTATCCGGGAATTCCATTCGTCCGGGCCTTAAGCCTCACACCTTCACCAGCTGCTCCACCCGTCCCTTCTCGCCAAAAATCCTCAGATACCGCTTGATCTCCTTCTCGTCCCCAGTCGCCTTGGCGGGGTTGTCCGACAGCTTCACCGCCGGCCGGCCATTGGCCTCACTGACCTTGCAGACGAGCGAGATGGCGTCGAGGCTCTTGGTTTCGGTCGGCGCGCAACCCTCAAAATCATTGGTGAGGTTGGTGCCCCAGCCGAAGGACATGCGCACCTTGCCGCGGAAATGCTTGTAGGTCTCCTCGATTGTCTCAACTTCCAGGCCGTCGGAGAAGATGAGCAGCTTCTGCTTGGGATGCCTGCCTTTCTCACGCCACCAGGAGAGGATCTTCTCGCCGCCTTCGATCGGCGGCGCGCTGTCCGGCCGGAAGCCGGTCCAATCGGCGATCCAGTCCGGCGCATCGCGCAGGAACGCGGCGGTGCCGAAAGTGTCGGGGAGCACGATCAGGAGATTGCCGCCATAATAGCGCTGCCAGTCCTGCAGCACCTTGTAGGGTGACTGCCTCAGCTCCTCTTCGGAATTGGCAAGGGCGGCGAAGACCATGGGCAATTCATGCGCATTGGTGCCCAAAGCCTCGAGGTCGTTGTCCATGGCCAGAAGCACGTTGGAGGTGCCGGTGAAGGCATCGCCGATGCCTTCCTTCAGCGCCTCGACGCACCAGCGCTGCCACAGGAAGGAATGGCGGCGTCTTGTGCCGAAGTCGGAAATGCGGATGCCGGGCAGCGCCTTCAGCCGCTCGGTCTTGGCCCACATCTTGGCCTTGGCGCGGGCGTAGAGCACGTCGAGCGCGAACGGGCCGAAGGAGCGCATCGCCGCTCGCGAGCGCAGCTCGTTGATGATCGCAAGTGCCGGGATTTCCCAGAGCGTTGTGTACATCCAGGGCCCGGCGAAGGAGAGCTCGAACTGGCCGTCGCGCCTGGAAAGCTCGTATTCGGGCAGGCGGAAATTCTCGAGCCAGGCGAGGAATTCCGGCTCGAAGATCTGCTTGCGGCCGTAAAAGGTGTTGCCGCCCAGCCAGATCATCTCCTTCTTCGAGAAACGCAATGTGCGGGCGTGGTCGAGCTGTTCGCGCAACTCGCCCTCATCGATCTCATCGGCCAGCCGCACCGAGGTGGTGCGGTTGATCAGCGAGAAAGTGGCATCGACCTTGGGATACATGCCCCAGATCATCTGCAGCATCAGAAGCTTATAGAAGTCGGTGTCCAGCAGGCTGCGGACGATCGGGTCGAGCTTCCAGGTGTGGTTGTAGACGCGCCGCGCTATATCGGTCTTTGCCATGCTCGCTCACCCATAACGCACAACGCACGGAAACGCGGGCGCCACGCTTCAAATCCTTGTTCGATCAATTCCGGACGGAACCCCGTTGCGCGGAATTGCTTTAGCAACTGCCTCTTAGCACCGTATTTTCGAACGCGCTTGCTGCTTTGCAAGCTGGCCCGACAAAAAGCAGCTATGCAAGTCCAGCCATTAGGACGCGGTCCTGGCGCCTATGACCTTGAGGGCGGGGCGTTTTCTGCGACTCGGCACGCGGCCGGCGACCGGCGCATCGGCGCGGGCCTCGTCCTGCTCCTTCTCGGCGAACAGCCAGTCGATGAAGAGCTGCACGATCGGCGCCGAGCGCATCTCGTTGCGGCAGACGACGTAGAAATCGTCGACCGCCGGAACCGACAAACTGAAGGGCGCCACGAGCATGCCCCTGGCGAGCAAGGCGCGCGCGGTGACGGAATCGCCGAGCGCCACGCCATGGCCGTGCACGGCGGCCTCCGTCGCCATGCGGGCATCGCCCAGACGGTGGCGGCGGCCGCGTTCCAGATCGAGCGCGTCGGCGGCGGCCAGCCAGGTGTGCCATTCACGGCCATCGTCGCCATGCAGGAAGACGTGGTCGGCGAGGTCGCGGACGCTGCGGATCGGGCGGTTGTTGATCAGCGTCGGACTGACAACCGGAAACAGCTCCAGGCCGGACCACTTGCGTATCCAGCAGTCACTCCAGCTGCCGTCGCCATAATGCACGCAGACGTCGATATCCGCGGCGCGGACGTCTTTGGGATCGTTGGACGGGATCAGCGTCAGCTGGATGTCCGGATATTGCGCCGTGAAGGAGCCGAGCCGCGGCGTCATCCAGAGCAAGAGCAGCGCCGGCACGCAGGACACCGACAGCGCGCCGGCGCTTGCCGGCCGCGTCATGCGCTGGGTGGCGGCGGCAATGCCCTCGAAGGCCGCCGAGACCGCCGGCAGGAACTCCGCGCCATGCGGCGTCAGCTTCACGCGCTGCCCGCTGCGCTCGAAGAGCTTTACGCCCAGCGACTGCTCGAGTGCCTTGATCTGGTGGCTAACGGCGCCGTGCGTGACATTGAGCTCACCCGCCGCCTTGGTCAGCGAGGCGTGCCGCGCCGTGGCCTCGAAGGCGCGCAGAGGGTTCAACGGCGGCAGGCGCTTGGCCATGAGGGGCTCCTCCTTTGTGAGATTTTCTCACAGCCAAGACCCTAACAATATCAATTGATTTTTCAAAGCGGCTGCCCGACACTTTTGCCCGGAACAGCTTCAAGAGACGTGGAATCCGCAACGCAGCGGCGGACAGCGATCCAGCCGGACAACAGGCTGGCTTGGCAAATCGCCCATACGGGCAGCGCTGCAGGCAGGCAGGAGGACCGGACATGGGTTACGATCGCGGCAAGCTCGAAGCGTTGCGCCGCAAATATGGCGAGAGCCATGGCGGCGAGATGTTCGACCCGAAATTCCGCAAGGTGGCCGACAAGATCTTCAACAAGTCGGGCACACGCCTCGCCCCCTATTCCGGCATCCCGACCTTCCTCGCCGCGCCCTACCGCGAGATCGCGGCCGACAATCCGGATTTTGGCGACCTGCAGGTGGCGATGATCGGCGTGCCGATGGATCTCGGCGTCACCAACCGTCCCGGCTCGCGCTTCGGGCCGCGCGCGTTGCGCGCCATCGAGCGCATCGGCCCCTACAATCATGTGCTGGAATGCGCGCCGACGCATGAGCTGCGCGTCGCCGATATCGGCGACACGCCGTTCCGCAGCCGCTACCGGCTGGAGATCAGCCACGAGGACATCGAAAAGCGGACCAATCAGATCGTCGACGCCGGCGTGCTGCCGCTCTCCGTCGGCGGCGATCATTCGATCAGCCATCCGATCCTGAAGGCGGTCGGAAAAAAGGCGCCGGTCGGCATGATCCATATCGATGCCCATTGCGATACCAGCGGGCTGTTCGACATGACCAAATTCCACCATGGCGGTCCGTTCCGCAACGCGGTGCTGGACGGCGTGCTCGATCCATCGCGCACGATCCAGATCGGCATCCGCGGCTCGGCCGAATATCTGTGGGAATTCACCTACGAGTCCGGCATGACCGTCGTGCATGCCGAGGAGGTGACCGGCCTCGGCATCCCGGCCATCATCGAAAAGGCGCGCAAGATCGTCGGCGACGGCCCGACCTACATCTCCTTCGATGTCGACAGCATCGATCCGGCCTTCGCGCCCGGCACCGGCACGCCGGAAGTCGGCGGGCTGACGACGCGCGAGGTGCTCGAATTGCTGCGCGGGCTGAAGGGCCTCAACATCGTCGGCGGCGACGTGGTCGAGGTGGCGCCGCAATATGACGCGACCACCAACACCGCCCATGTCGGCGCCCAAGTCCTGTTCGAGATTCTGAGCCTGATGGTGTTCAGCCCAGCGATCAAGAAGGGCTGATGCCTCGCGCAATTCCGGACGGAAGCTATGGCCAAGGCGCAAAGCCTAAACCGCGTTCTTCCGGAATTGCTCTCCCAACACGACCGCCGCGCTGGAGCCGGCGGCCGGTTTCAACAACAAGCTTCCAGCAGGGGAATAACAATGTTACTTCGCAACGCACTGAAATCCGTAATCACAGCGGCGATGATACTCAGCGCCGCCGGCCTCGCCACGCAGGCGAAAGCCGACGCCGTCGACGACATCACCAAGGCCGGCGCCATCAATGTCGGCATCTTCTCGGACTTCCCGCCCTTCTCCTCGGCCAGCGCCGATATGAGCATCAAGGGCTATGACATCGACGTCGCGCAGGCGATCGCCGATTCACTCAAGGTGAAGCTCAACCTGGTCAGCGTCACCGGCCAGAACCGCATCCCTTATCTCACCGACAAGCGTGTCGATATCCTGATGAGCGTCGGCTACTCCAAGGAGCGCGAGCAGGTGATCGATTTCGCCGCCGCCTACGCGCCTTATTACATCGCCGTCATCGGCCCGGCCGAGCTTGCCGTCAAAGGCAAGGAAGACCTCGCCGACAAGTCGGTCGCCGTCAATCGCGGCACGCTTGAGGATACCTCGCTGACCCAGGCAGCACCGGCTTCGGCCGACATCCGCCGCTTCGACAACTACAATTCCGTCATCCAGGCCTTCATCTCCGGCCAGACGCAGCTGATGGTGGTCGGCAACGATGTCGGCGCCCAGGTGCTGGCCAAACAGGATGCGCTGAAGCCGGAGCAGAAATTCCAGCTGCTCACCTCGCCCTCGCATATCGGCCTCAACAAGAATGAAGACCGGCTTAAGAAGGCGGTGAACGACGCCGTCGCCAAGATGCTGGCCGACGGCAAGCTTGACGAGAGCTCGAAGGCCTGGCTGAAGACCCCGCTCAATCCGGACAACCTGAGGGATTGATCTCGAGAGCGGCCCAGCCATGACAAGCGCTGAGCCGCTCCGACTGTTCCAACAAGGTCAATCGCCATGGGCTACAGCCTGGACTTCGGCTGGCTTGCGGGCGCTGTGGGCGCGATCACGCGTGGCGCGGCGACGACGATCCTTCTGATCGCCGTCACCACGCTGGCGGGCACGTTCCTCAGCATCCTCGGCGCCGCCAGCAAGAGGAACGGCCCCAAGCCGCTTCAGCTGGCGATCGGCATCTATGTCGAGGTGATGCGCAACACGCCATTCCTGGTGCAGCTGTTCTTCATCTTCTTCGGGCTGCCCAGCCTAGGCGTCAGGCTCGACCCGATCCTGGCCGCGATGCTGGCGATGACGCTCAACATGGCGGCCTATACGATCGAGATCGTCGGCGCCGGGCTCGACGCCGTGCCACGCGGGCAGACGGAAGCCGCGCTGGCGCTCGGCCTCAGGCCCCGCCAGGTGTTCGTCAAGATCGTGCTGCCGCAGGCGCTGAAGGTGATCTATCCGGCGCTGACCAGCCAGATCGTCATCATGATGCTTGAATCGGCCGTGGTGTCGCAGATCGCGGTGCGCGAATTGACCTACGAGGCCGACATGCTGCAGGCGCGCACTTTTCGCGCCTTCGAGACCTATTTCGTGGTGACGATGGTCTATCTCGGCCTGTCTATGGGGCTGCGCCGGCTGCTGGTCGGCGGCGGCCGCCGTGTTCTGGGAGCGGGCGTGTCATGATCGAATTCACCTTCTGGGATATCGTCCGCAACCTGCTACTCGCCGCGCGCTGGACGGTGCTGTTGTCGCTCGCCGCCTTCATCGGCGGCGCGCTAGTCGGGCTGGCGGTGCTGTTCTTTCGCATCGCCAAGAACAAGTGGGTGAAGCGGATCGCGTCAGGCTATATCGCGCTGTTCCAGGGCACGCCGCTCTTGATGCAGCTGTTCCTGATGTTCTTCGGCCTGCCGATGCTGGGGCTGCGCATCGAACCGTGGACGGCAGCGGCGCTCGGGCTGACGTTTTTCGCCAGCGCCTATCTGGCCGAGATCTGGCGCGGCGGCGTCGACGCGCTGCCGCGCGGCCAATGGGACGCCGGCGCCAGCCTTGGGCTGCATTATCTGCAGGAGCTCAGGCTGATCATCCTGCCGCAGGCTTTCGCGATCACCCGCGCGCCGACCGTCGGCTTCCTGGTGCAGCTCATCAAATCGACGGCGCTGACCTCGATTATCGGCTTCGAAGAACTGGTCAGGACCTCCAACGCGATCAACAACGCCACCTTCGAGCCGTTCAAGGTCTACGGGCTGGTTGCGCTGATCTTCTTCGTCATGTGTTTCCCGCTGACGCAATATGCACGGCGGCTGGAGCAGCGTGCAGGGGCGCGCTGAGCCGCCAAAAGGCGGCCGACCGGACCGCAGCCTTTGTCGGTCAATGCCCGAAGGACAGCGCCGGCGCGATGCGGTCGCGCCGGAGCCAGCGTGCCAGGAGCAGCGCCGCCACCACGGCCAGTCCCGAGGCCAGGCCGATCCAGATGCCGACGCCGTTCAGGCCGAAATGGAAGGCAAGCAGCACGCCGAGCGGCAGGCCGACGCCCCAATAGCCGATCGCGGCGTAGATCATCGGCACCTTGGTGTCGTGCAGGCCGCGCAGCATGCCGGCGGCCACTGCCTGGGCACCGTCGAAAATCTGGAACAGCGCTGCAAAGACCAGGAACGAGACGGCAAGCGTGATCACCCTTGCATTGGCCGGATCGGTGAGATCGATGAAGGCGCTGATCAGCGCATGCGGCCACAGAATCATCACCAGCCCCATCAGCGCCATGAACGAGACGCCGATGACGAAGGCCGTCCAGCCGGCGCGCGAAACGCCTTCCGGATTGCCGGCGCCATGCGCCAAGCCGACCCGCACGGTCACCGCCTGGTTGAGGCCGAGCGGCACCATGAAGGAGATCGAGGCGATCTGGATGGCAATCGCGTGGGCGGCCAGCGAATCCGCATCGATCAGGCCCATCAGCAGGGCGGCCGCATTGAAGATCGTCACCTCGAAGGCGAGGATGCCAGCGATCGGCAAGCCGAGCCTCAACAGGCCGCGGAAGCGCGGCCAGTCGGCGCGCCAGAAGCGGCCGAACAGACGGTAACGGCGAAACTTTTTCTCCTTGATCACCACGGCGGCGAGGCCGACGAACATCAGGGTGCTGGACAAAGTCGTGGCGAGGCCCGAGCCGGCGATGCCCATCGACCTGACGCCGAGATTGCCGAACATGAACACCCAGTTGAAGAAGGCGTTGCAGGCGACCGCGACGAAAACGATGATCAGCGCCCAGCCCGGCCGTTCCAGCGCCGAGATGAAGGAGCGCAGCACGATATAGCCATAGAAAGGCAGCACCGCCCATTGCAGCCAATGCAGATAGATGCCGGCCTCATGCGCGAGCTCCGGCTTCTGGCCCATGGCCAGAAGCACCGCTTCGCCATGCCAGAGAAAAATCCAGATCGGGATCGAGATGAGGATCGCCAGCCACAGGCCCTGGCGCACGGTGCGGCGCAGGTCGCGCACGGAATGGCGGCGGCGGCCGAGCTCGGTCGCCATCATCGGCGAGGTCGCCAGCATCAGGCCGAGGCCGAAGATCAGCGGCATGAAATAGAGGTTGGAGCCGAGCGCGCCTGCGGCGAGCGTATCGGCCCCGAGGCGGCCCATCATCATGACGTCGGTCGCGGTCATGGCGGTCTGGCCGAGATTGGTCAGCACCATCGGCCAGGCGAGCGCGATCGTTGCCCTGATTTCCTGACGCCAAAGGTTTTCCGGCGCGCGAGCGCCGGCTTCGATCGCAGACATTGTTCCGCTCTTTCAGAACACGGCGCGTCGGCCAAAGGGCCGGAAGCCGCACACACGGCGCAAAATGGCGCCATTTGCGTCGCCTTGTGAACGAAATGCGACATCATGGCAAGGGCAGAGGTCCGGCTAGCGATTGATCCAGGCGAAGCCGGGATTCCGCGACGCCTCTTTCATTTGCCGGCCGGGGGCTGCTACGGATGCCCTGGCATATTAAGCCGGCGCGCCATGCCGGGAGGAACGAATGCCGTTCAGGCGCAGAAAGAACACAGCCGCGATCCCGCGCACGGCGCCCGCCTTCGAGCACATCGTGACGGAGGCCAGCGAGAGCTTCCTGTGGCGGCTGGACGATTATCCGTGGGAGCGCAATGTCTGGAATTTCCATCCCGAATACGAAATCCATCTCTTGCGGAAATCGTCCGGCGTCGTGCTGGTCGGCGACCATATCGGCGAGTTCGGGCCGGGCTATCTGACCATCGTCGGCGGCGGGCTGCCGCATGACTGGGTGACGGCAGTGCAACCCGGCGAGCTTATCGAAGGCCGCGATATCGTGCTGCAATTCGATCCCGAACGGCTGCGCGGCTCCTCGGGGCTGCTGCCGGAGCTGCGCGAGCTGGAGCCGTTCCTGGAACGCTCGCTGCGCGGCATGGTCTTCCATGGCCAGACGGCGCTCGACGGCGCCGAGCTGATGGAACGAATGGGCGAGGTGCATGGGCTGGCAAGGTTCCGCATGTTCCTCGAACTGCTGGACCTTCTGGCCACCACCCAGGAATACGAGCTTCTGTCGTCGCCGGATTTTTCTCCGCTTCTCGACGCGGAATCGCTGGATATTATCCAGCGCTCGCTGACCTATCTGTTCCAGCACTTTGCCGAGGATCTGAAGCTGCCGGAGGTGGCGGCGTTGGCCGGGATGAGCGAAAGCACTTTCTCGCGCTTCTTCCAGAAAAACACCGGCAACTCGTTCAGCGACCACGTCGCCAAGCTCAGGCTCTGGCAGGCCTGCAAGCTGCTCGCCGACACCGAGATCCCGATCACCGACATCTGCTTCCAGGTCGGCTATATGAACATCTCGAACTTCAACCGCGCCTTCCTGCGCAAGCACAAGATGACGCCGTCATCCTACCGCAAGCTGTCGCGGCAGCGGCTGACGCTGCGGGCGTGATTTCGCCACCTAGCTTTTTGTTTCATCGCAATTCCGGACGGAAAACCGCTGCACACTTTTCCTGGAATTGCTCTAATCGTACTGATACTCGTGTGACGGACAGACTCTACCGGTGCCATTTTTTGCGCCGCACAATGCATAAAAGTACAGGTCTGCTGCAACGAGGCTTCTAGTCTCGCCCCTTCCAACTCCTCATTTTGGCGGCGGGTCGCAGTCATGCGGGCGACGGTGAGGGTCGCTTAGCCCGCGGACTTGCTTGTTCCTGGAGGAGAAACATCAATGAAATCAACCCGGCTCGCTGCCAGCCTCGGTGCAGCTTTCGTGCTTACCGCTTCCGTTTCAACCGCAGCACTTGCCCAGGCGCCGGTCTGCTCGGCGCCGGTCAAGGTGCTGGCGCAGCCACGCGACGGGCTGACGCTTCTGGAGGACTCCAAGGACGAGTTCAAGAAGCTGTCCGGCGCCTCGTTCCAGATCGACTATCTCAACGAGAACGACCGCCGCGCCAAGTCGCGCGCCGACGCTTCGACCGTCGGCAACTACAATGTCTACTATGTCGACGAGGCCAATGTGGCGCTGTTCGCCTCCTCGGGTTGGATCGCGCCGCTGACCGATTATTATCCGGCTGAATACGATTTCGCCGATTTCGATCCGGGCCGCCAGAAGGTCGCCACCTATGACGGCAAGGTCTGGTTCGCGCCTCTGACCGGCGGCGGCGACCTGATGGTCTACCGCAAGGACGTGCTCGAGGCCGCCGGCATCCAGCCGCCCAAGACGCTGGACGAGCTGATCGCCGACGTGCCGAAACTGACCAATGCCGACAAGGGCGTGTACGGCATCGCGCTGCGCGGCGCGCGCGGCTCGGGCGCCAATGTCTGGCGCTGGATGCCTTTCTTCAAGGCCTATGGCGGCAAGTGGTTCGACGGCGACAAGCCGGCTTTCAATTCGGACGCCGCAGTCAAGGCGACGGAGACCTATCTCAAGCTGTTCAAGGACTCGGCCCCCGGCACGCAGACCGGCAGCTGGGATGAATCGACCGGCGCCTTCCTCTCCGGCCAGGTCGCCATCCTCGTCGAATCGACGCCGCTGTCGGGCATGGCGGTGGACCCGAAGACCTCGCAAGTGGTCGGCGAGGTCGGCTTCCTGCCGCCGCCCTCGCCGCTGCCGGGCGGCGGCTACGGGCATGGCCTTGCCATCGGCACCAAGGCCAATGCGGATGACGCCGCGAAGAAATGCGCCGGCCTGTTCATCGCCTGGGCGACCTCGAAGGAGAATGAGAAGCGCCGGCTCGATGCGCATCAGTTCGGCGAGCTCAACCGCACCAGCGTCCTCTCCAGCAAGGAATTCGCCGACATCTACGGCGCCGACCTCGGCAAGGCGCTGGCCGACACCGGCAAGGTGACGGCGGTGAACTTCTGGCAGGATCCGCGCTGGCCGGATCTCGGCGACCGCTGGGGCATCATCCTCGAGGAGTTGGTCACCGGCACCCGCACCGACATCAAGGGCGGCCTCAACGAGCTCGAGGCCTATGCCAACGAGCTGGTGAAGAAGAAGTAATCCTCCCGCCCGCGGCGCGCAGGTTCCGGCATTCGTCCGAATGCCGGAACCTGCGCGCCGCGGGACCTTCGCCAGACAGCAGTAAAAATCCAAGGATAGGCAATGCGCCGACGTTCTTCCCTGCCGGTCACATTTCTGGTTCCTACCCTCGCCATCCTCCTGGTGCTGTCGATGGTGCCGACGCTCTACGCCATCGTGATCGCCTTGCAGAACCGCGAGTTGAGCACGACCGGTTACTCCTGGGTGTGGTTCTCGAACTTCGCCGATCTCTTCCTCGACCGCCGTTTCCTCAACGCCGTCTGGGTTTCGGTGAAATGGGAGATCGTCACCGTGGTAGCGACCATGGTGGTGGCGATCGGGCTGGGTGTGCTGATGTTCGAGGTCGCCGGCCCACGCCTGCGCAATTTCTATTGCCTTTTGTTCATCATCCCGGTGCTTTTGCCGCGCGTCTCGGCCGCCTTCGTCTGGAAGTTCGCCTATCATCCGCTCTACGGCATTGCCACCTATCCCTACCGGCTGATCACCGGCGGGCTGATCTTCGATCCGCTGTCCAAGCCCGGCACAGCGCTGTTCGCCGTCGCTTCGGTTGACGTCTGGCAATGGGGGCTGTTCTTTGCCGTCATCGTGCTGAAGCTGCTTGAAACCTTGCCGCCGCAGCCGATCGAGGCGGCCAGGCTCGACCACGCCAAGCGTTGGCAAATCCACGCCTACGTCACCTTGCCGATGCTGAAGGCGCCGCTGATCAGCCTGATGTTCGTCAAGATGATCGAGTCGCTGCGCTCCTTCGATCTGATTTATGTGATGACGCGCGGCGGGCCGGGCGTCGCGACCGAAACGCTCGACATGTACGCCTTCTCGCAAGGCTTCATCGAGTCCGGCAAGGTCTCCTACGCATCGGCCATGGCGGTGCTGATGATGATCGCGACGGTCATCACCTTCACCATGCTGTGGAAGCGGGTGCAGGCATGAAGCCATATCCGATAAGACCGGGCCGTCTGGTCGCCAAGGCCATCCTGGCGCTGGCCGGGTTCCTGGCCGTGTTCCCGCTTCTGTGGACGGCGCTCAATGCGCTGAAGAACAATGTCGACATCATCACGCGGGTGCCGAAGGTGATATTCGCGCCGACGCTCGCCAACATCGGCTACATCCTCGGCCGCGACAGCGTGCTGACCGGGCTCTACAACTCGGTCGTCGCCTGCGGTTCGGCGGTGCTGATCGGCGTCGTCCTCGGGCTGCCGGCGGCCTATGCGGTGGCGCGCTATCCCAACCGCTTCGCCGGCGACATCCAGTTCTTCGTCCTGTCGCTGCGTTTCCTGCCGCCGGTGGCGGTGGCGATCCCGCTGATGGTGATCTGGCTGCAGGTCGGGCTCTACGACACTTTGCCGGCGCTGATCGTCACCTATTCGCTGCTGACCATATCGGTGATCATGTGGCTCGCCATTCCCGCCTTCCAGGGTGTGCCGAAGGAGATCGAGGAGGCGGCCTTCGTCGACGGTTACGGCCCTTATGCTGTCTTCTGGCGGATCGCGCTTCCCGTCGCGGCGCGCTCGCTGATCGGCGCCATCGCCTTCAGCTTCGTGCTGGTCTGGAACGAGTTCCTGATCGCGCTGATGCTGTCGAGCTCCAACGCCAAGACGCTGCCGATCGTGGCTTCCGAGCTCTCCCAGCAAGGCATGAACGTGCCCTGGGGAATCCTCAACGCCTCGGTCGTGCTTCTGTCGCTGCCGCCGCTTTTGTTCCTCGGCGTTTTGAGCGGCTTCCTGAATTCCGTTTTCCGGCAAAAGAAAAGTTGATGCGAGGATACCCGATGCGGGCACTGGTGCTTGAGAAAAAAGGCGAACTGACGCTGCGCGAGATCGCGCTGCCGCAAGACGTCGGACCGGACGACGTCAGGATCGCCATCCACACGGTCGGGGTCTGCGGCAGCGACGTGCACTACTACACGCACGGCGCCATCGGCAGCTACATAGTTCGCGAGCCCATGGTGCTCGGCCATGAGGCTTCGGGAACCATCGTCGAGGTCGGCGCCAATGTCACGAATCTCAAGGTCGGCGACCGCGTCTGCATGGAGCCCGGCGTGCCGAACCTTGCGTCGCGCGCAACGAAGCTCGGCATCTACAATGTCGACCCGGACGTCCGCTTCTGGGCAACGCCGCCGGTGCATGGCGTGCTCGCGCCCTACGCCGTTCATCCGGCGGCCTTTACCTACAAGCTGCCGGACAATGTCTCCTTCGCCGAGGGCGCGATGGTCGAGCCCTTCGCCATCGGCATGCAGGCGGCGGCGCGCGCGCGCATCGTGCCCGGCGATGTCGCCGTCGTCGTCGGCTGCGGCCCGATCGGCATCATGATCGCGCTCGCCGCGCTGGCGGGCGGCTGCGCAAAAGTGCTGATCTCGGACTTCTCCGCGCCGAAGCTTGCGATCGCCGCCCAGTATCCCGGCATCGTGCCGGTCGATATCGGCAAGCAGTCGCTGGTCGATGCGGTGCGGGCGGCGACCGACAATTGGGGCGCCGATATCGTGTTCGAGGCGAGCGGCAGCCCGAAGGCCTTCGCCAACCTGTTCGACGTGGTGCGGCCAGGCGGCGCGGTGGTGCTGGTCGGCCTGCCGGTGGAGGCGGTCGAGCTCAACGTGCCGGCGGCGATTTCCAAGGAAGTGCGCATCGAGACCGTGTTCCGCTATGCCAACATCTTCGACCGCGCCCTGCAGCTCATCGCCTCGGGCAAGGTCGACCTCAAGCCGCTGATCACCGGCACCTATGATTTCTCCGAGAGCATCAAGGCGTTCGAGCGCGCCGCCCAAGGCAAGCCGCAGGACGTCAAGCTGCAGATCCTGCTGACCGGCGAGAAGGGCTAAGGGATGTCCGCCATCGTTTGCTCCCATGTCGACAAGGCCTACGGCGCCACGACCGTCATCCGCGATCTCAACCTCGCGATCGAGGAACATGAATTCGTCGTGTTCCTGGGGCCGTCCGGCTGCGGCAAGTCCACGCTTCTCAGGATGCTGGCCGGGCTGGAGGATATCAGCGGCGGCGAGGTGTCGATCGGCGGCAAGGTGGTGAACGATCTCGAGCCCGGCGATCGCGGCATCGCCATGGTGTTCCAGAATTATGCGCTCTATCCGCACATGACGATCTTCGACAACATCGCCTTCGGATTGAAGCGGCAGAAGGTGCCGGCGAACGAGATCAGGAAGCGGGTCGAGGCGGTCTCGAAGACGCTCGGGCTGGAGCCCTATCTCGGCCGCAAGCCTACAGAGCTTTCCGGCGGTCAGCAGCAGCGCGTGGCGATCGCGCGCGCCATGATCAAGACGCCGAAAGTGTTCCTTTTCGACGAGCCGCTCTCCAACCTCGACGCCAAGCTGCGCAATCATATGCGCGTCGAGATCGCCAGGCTGCACCAGTCGCTGAAGACTACCACCGTCTATGTCACGCATGACCAGCTCGAGGCGATGACGCTGGCCGACCGCATCGTGCTCTTGAAGGATGGCGTGATCGAGCAGATCGGCTCGCCGGCGGAGATCTATCGCCGCCCGGGCAATCTGTTCGTGGCCGGCTTCATCGGCACGCCGAACATGAATTTCATCGAGGTGACGGTCGGCAAGAGCAAGGATGGCTGGACGCTGACCGGTGCGGGGACGGTGCTGTCGCTGCAAGGCGGCGACTTCCATCTGCAGCACGGCGATCGCGTTATGCTCGGCATTCGGCCTCCGGATCTGAAGACGGCGCAAGCCGGCACAGCAAACCTTTTGCAGGGCACCGCCGATCTCATCGAGTTCCACGGCAATGACGCGCTGGTGACGTTCGGCTCCGGCGGCAAGGAGATCAGCGCGCTGGTGCCGGCCCGCGAATGCCCGGAGTTGCGCGCGCCCGTGCGCTACAGCTTCGACGAGGAAAGCATTCATTTGTTTGACGCGACGTCGGGCGCGTCGTTGCGCAAGCAGTAGGGCGATGTTCCAGCATCAGCGGATCGCGTCGAGCGCCTGCCGCTGGCGGTGCATTTCGAGGAAGATGCGGTAGTCGCGGTCGAAGCGGGCGCCGGCTTCCTTGTTGGGGGCGCGCGTCCTGCCGCCCTGCTGCATGGCGACGCAGGCCGCGTTGAGGTCAGGGTAGATCCCGGCGGCGGTCGCCGCCACCATGCCGGTGCCGAGCAGCACCGCCTCGTCGGCCAGCGGCTCGACCACGGTGCAGCCGGTGGCGTCGGCGTAAAGCTCCATCAGAAGCGGGTTCTTGGTGTGGCCGCCGGTGACATGCAGCGTGTCGATCAGATAGCCGTTCTCGTTCAGCGCCTCGAGCACATGGCGCACGCCGAGCGCGATGGCGACGGCAGTGCGCCAGTAGAGCTTGCACAGACTGTCGAAGGAGGAATCGAGCGTCAGGCCGCTGATGACGCCGACGGCATGCGGGTCGGCGAGCGGCGAGCGGTTGCCGTGGAAATCCGGCAGCACGTGCAGCCTGGCCGCCAGCGCGTCGCCGTCCTCGGCGCGCAGCTCGGCGACGCGCCTGGCGATCTTCATATGCATGGCCGCGTCCGGCTCGCCGCCGGCGCCATGCCAGCGGATGATGTGGTCGAGCAGCGCGCCGGTGGCCGACTGGCCGCCTTCCGACAGCCACAGCGTCGGCAATGCCGCGCCGTAATACGGTCCCCACACCCCGGCAAAGGGCTGCGGGTCTTGCGACATCGCCATGACGCAGGACGATGTGCCGGCAATCAGCGCCAAATGCCGGCTGATGTTCCTCTCGTCGCCGGCAAAACCGCCCAAAACGCCGAGCGCGCCGGCATAGGCATCGATGACGCCGGCGCCCACCCGGCATTTTTCGGTGAGGCCGAGCTCGGCCGCGGCATTCGCCGTCAGCGGACCGATATCGGTTCCGACCGGGCTTGCCTTTTCCGGCAGATTGCCGTGCTCGAACAGGTCGCCGAGCCCGACAAGCTCAAAGAAATCGCGCCGCCAGCTCTTTTCCTCATGAGCGAGATAGGTCCATTTCGCCGTCAGCGTGCATTGCGAGCGGGCGAGCGAGCCCGATGCCTTCCAGGTCAGGAAATCGGCGAGATCGAATAGATAGCCGGCTTCATTCCATGTGCTCGGCAGATGACGCTTCAGCCACATCAGCTTCGGCGTTTCCATCTCCGGCGACATCACACCGCCAATGTAGTCGAGAACGGCGTGGCCGCTCGTCGTGCATTCATCGGCCTCGGCGATGGCGCGGTGATCGAGCCAGACCATCGTGTCCCAGCGCTTCTCGCCCGTGACCGATACGCTGAGCTGGCCGCCTTGCCTGTCGCGCGCGACCAGCGAGCAGGTCGCGTCGAAAGAGATGCCGGCGATATCGCCGGCGGCCACGCCGGATTTTTGGAGCGCGGACCGCACGGATTTGCACACCGCCGACCAGATATCTTCCGAATCGTGCTCGGCATGATCGGGCTTGGGCTGATGCATGGCGATCGGATGATCGGCGCGGCCGAGCAGGTTGCCGCGCGCGTCGAGAATGCCCGCGCGGGCGCTCCCGGTGCCGACATCGACCGCGCAAACGAAACTCTTGATCAAGATGCTTTTTCTCTCGCTCCCAGGCCTGCAATCAAATCGGGCAATTGCAGCATGTCAGCGAATATAAAGTCCGGTTCCGTCGACGCAAGCCGCGCCTTCAGGGCGGGATTGGAAGCATGCGAGCCGCCGGTGAAGGCAAAGACGCGCATGCCTGCCGCGCGGGCGGCGGCAACGCCGGCCGGGCTGTCCTCGATGACCAGACAATTGCGAGGACGCGCCTGCATGCTTGCCGCGGCATGAAGGAAAAGGTCGGGCGCGGGCTTGCCGCGCTTGACCATGCTGGCGCTGAACAGATGCGGCTCCAGCAGCGGAAGCAGGCCGGTGACGTCGAGCGCATAGCGGATGCGCTCCAGCGTGCCGGACGACGCGACGCAGAAGGGCCGGCCGAGCTTCGGCAGCACCTCCTTGACGCTTGGGATCGGCTTCAATTCCTCACGGAATTTGCGCATCAGGTCGACGCGCATGGCGGTCAGATGCCGGTCGCTGATATCAAGCCCGAAATCGCGGCCGAGGATCTCGCGCACACTCTTCATGCTCTTGCCCAGGAAATGCTCGTAGGCGGCATCCTCGCTGACCGTGCCGCCGGCCAGCTCGATCATGCCGAGCAGCGCCGAGACCGAAAGCGCCTCGCTGTCGACCAGCACGCCGTCACAGTCGAAGATGACCAGCTCAGGCGTCATGGCTGTTGGTTTCCGGCGCCTCAGAGCTTGCCGGCGAGGTAACGCGTCAGGGTTTCGCCCGCGCCGTGCGCCCACAGGACCTTCAAGGCGTGGGCGAAGGCCTCGGCGAAGACGGACGAGCGGCCGACATCGCCATAGATGTCCTCCATCGCCAGCCAGGCCTGCGGATCGTCCTTGGCCGCCTTCGCGGTCGCTTGCATGCGGTCCCAGCTCGGGTCGTTCGGCTCGATGACGGCGCCGCTGTCGGTGGTGCCGAAGCAGTAGCGGCACCACAGGGCCGATTCCAGCGCGAGGCCGGCGACACCCTCGCCCGCCTTCAGCCGGTCGGCGATCGTCGGGATGATGAATTTCGGCTGACGGTTGGAGCCGTCGAGGCAAAGCCGTCGGATCGTGTCGCCGATCTTGGGATTGGAGAAGCGGCGCTCGATGAGCTGGTAGTAGTCCTCCAGATCCGTATCCGGCACCGGCGGCACGGTCGGGATGATCTCGTCATGCTCGAGCTTCGACAGGAAGGCGCGCACCAGCGGCTCCTGCATGGCTTCATGCACGAAATGGATGTCCATCAGCCCGGCCGGATAAGCGATGGTGGCGTGGCCGCCATTGAGGATGCGGATCTTCATCAGCTCGTAAGGCGAGACATCCTTGACGAATTGCACGCCGACCTTTTCCAACGCCGGGCGGCCAGCGGTGAAACGGTCCTGCAGCACCCATTGCTTGAACGGCTCGCAGAACACCGGCCAGTTGTCCTCCAGCCCGAAATCGTCGGCGAGGATCTTGCGCTCGCGCTCGGTGGTGGCAGGGGTGATGCGATCGACCATGCCATTCGGGAAGGCGACCTTATCCTCCACCCATTTGGCGAGGTCCTCGTCGATCAGCCGCGCAAGGCCGATGACGCCGTCGGAGGTGACATGGCCGTTATGGGGGATGTTGTCACAGGACATGACGGTGAACGGCACGACGCCGTCGGCCCGCCGGCGCAACAGTCCGGCAAGGATGATGCCGAAGACGGTCTTCGGCACAGCGCCCGGCTGCGCATCGGCGACGATATCGGGATGGGCCGGGTTGAACTTGCCGGAGGCCGGGTCGATGAAATAGCCGCCCTCGGTGATGGTCAGCGACACGATCTTGATCGCCGGATCGGCAAGCCGCTCGATGGTCGCAGCCGCGTCGCCGGGCATCAGGAAATCGATCATGGCGCCGGTGACGCGGGCGCTCATATGACCCTGATCCTGCTCGACGACGGTGGTCAGCCAGTCCTGTTCCTGCAGCTTGGCGCGACCGATCTTCTCACCTTCGAACACGCCGGCGCCGATCAGCGCCCAGTCATGGCCCTCGCCGGTGCCGAACAGGTTGTCGAGATAGACCGCCTGATGCGAGCGATGGAAGTTGCCGACGCCGAAATGGACGATGCCCGCCTTCAGGGTGGAGCGGTCATATTTCGGGCCGGCGACCTTTGCCGGCAGCATGGCGAGGTTGGAGGAAGAGAGTCTTACGGTCATCTCATTTACCCTTTGGCCGATCTGCAGCCCGACTGTTCCGCCTCCTTCGGATGGCGAGGATGAGGGGCAACACCCGGTATTCCAGTATGCTGCCCCTCACCTGCCCCATGGCGTCTTCTCCGGAGGAAAGAAGAGAAGCGCCTCCCCCTCAACTCATCCATTGGCCGCCGTCGACATTGTAGGTCTGGGCGACAATGTATTCGGCCTCGTCACTGGCGAGGAACACGGCCATGCCGGCGAGATCTTCCGGCTTGCCCATGCGACCGTAAGGCACGCCTTCGCCGACCAGCCGCTTCTTCTCGCCCTTGGGCCGGTTCTCATATTTTGCGAAGAGCGCATCGACCTGATCCCACATGTCGCTGTCGACGACACCCGGCGCGATGCCGTTGACATTGATGCGATGCTTGATCAGGTCGAGCCCGGCTGATTGGGTGAGCGAGATGACAGCGGCCTTGGTGGCGCAGTAGACCGCGACCAGCGGCTCGCCGCGGCGACCGGCCTGGCTCGCCATGTTGATGATCCTGCCGCCTTTGCCACGCGCGATCATCGAACGGGCAGCCGCCTGCAGCATGAACAGCGTGCCGGCGACATTGACCGCGAACAGTTTTTCGTAGCTCGCCCTCGTTATCTCGACGATCGGCGCGAGGTCGAAGATCGCCGCGTTATTGATCAGCACGTCGAGGCCGCCGGCCTTCACTTCGACCGCCTTCACCGCGGCCTCGATCGAAGCCTGGTCCGTGACGTCGAGCCTGATCGCGTAGGCGGCAGAACCGATCGCTTTCGCCGTCGCTTCCGCAGCTTCCAGGTCGATGTCGGCAATCGCTACCATCGCGCCTTCGCGAACATAGGCTTCGGCGAAGGCCCTGCCGATGCCGCGCGCCGATCCGGTGATCAGCGCCGATTTGCCTTTCAACCTCACTGCACCAGCGCCCTGCCGTCGGCGCCGAAGCGGTGGAGCTTGGCCTTGTCGGGTGTCAGATAGACGGTATCGCCATGCTTGACCGCGACTTCGCCGTCGGCGCGGACATTGATGGTGCCGATGCCGTCCGCTTGGACGTGCAGGAAAGTGTCGGAGCCGAGGTGCTCGGCAACGCCCACTGTCGCCTTCCAGTCGCCCGCCGAGGTCGAGATGTTGAGATGCTCGGGCCGGATGCCGATGGTCTTGGCGCCGTATTTCTCCGCCGGCGCGCCTTCGATCATGTTCATCTTGGGCGAGCCGATGAAGCCCGCGACGAAGAGGTTCTTCGGCGTCTTGTAAAGCTCCATCGGCGAGCCGACCTGCTCGATATTGCCGGCATTGAGCACGACGATCTTGTCGGCCATGGTCATGGCCTCGACCTGGTCATGGGTGACATAGATCATCGTCGTCTTGAGCTGATGGTGCAGCTCGCTGATCTCCAGCCGCATCGTGCCGCGAAGCGCGGCGTCGAGGTTGGACAACGGCTCGTCGAACAGGAAGGCCGAAGGCTGGCGCACGATGGCGCGGCCGATGGCGACGCGCTGGCGCTGGCCACCGGACAGCTGGCCTGGGCGGCGCTCCAGATAGTTGGTGAGGTTCAAGATGCGCGCGGCGTCCTTCACCTTCTTGTCGATGGTCGCCTGGTCCTCGCCGGCCATCTTCAGCGGGAAGGCAATGTTCTTGGCGACCGTCATATGCGGATAGAGCGCGTAGGACTGGAACACCATGGCAAGCTTGCGCTTGGCCGGGGCCTCGCGGGTGACGTCGCGGCCATCGATGCTGATGGCGCCGCCGCTGGTGTCCTCGAGCCCGGCGATCAGCCTGAGCAGCGTGGACTTGCCGCAACCCGACGGGCCGACGAACACGACGAACTCACCGTCCTCGATGTTGAGGTCGATGTTCGGAATGATCGTCGTCGACCCGAAGGACTTGGAGACGTTCTTGAGCGCGATGTTTCCCATGGTTTCCTCCCGGGGGTGATCTTCGTCGTCCGCTGCTTGGGCGTTGTTACTTCACGGCGCCAAAGGTCAAGCCGCGCACCAGCTGCTTCTGGCTGAACCAGCCCATGATCAGGATCGGCGCGATCGCCAGCGTCGAGGCCGCCGACAACTTTGCCCAGAACAGGCCTTGCGGACTAGAGAAGGAGCTGATGAAGGCCGTCAGCGGCGCGGCATTGGTGGTGGTTAGCCGGATGGTCCAGAACGCCTCGTTCCAGGCCAGGATGATGTTCAAGAGCATGGTCGAGGCGATGCCGGGAACCGCCATCGGCGTCAGCACATAGATGATCTCGTTCCACAGCGAGGCGCCGTCCATGCGCGCCGCTTCCAGGATCTCGCCCGGGATTTCGCGGAAATAGGTGTAGAGCATCCAGACCACGATCGGCAGGTTGATCAGCATCAGCATGACGGTGAGGCCGATGCGGCTGTCGAGCAGGCCGGTGTCGCGGAAGATCAGGTAGATCGGGAACAGCACCGCGACGGCCGGCATCATCTTGGTGGACAGCATCCACATCAGGATGTCCTTGGTGCGCTTTGTCGGAGAGAACGCCATCGACCAGGCTGCCGGAACCGCGATCAGGATCGCAAGCAGCGTCGAGCCGACCGACAGAATCACCGAGTTCAGGAAGAACTTGAAATAGCCGCTCTGCGCCTGCACCTCGGCATAGCTCTCCATGGTGCCGGACGGGATCAGTGCAAAGCCCTGGATCGCCTCCTGCTCGGACTTGAACGAGGTGATGATCGTATAAAGGATCGGAAAGAAGATCAGCAAGGCGACGATCCAGGCCGCGGCCGTGGCGATGGTCTTGTGCTGGGTGGTGACTGCGCGTGCCATGATCAGGTCCTCCCGTATCGGCGATGTTGGCAGCAGGGTCGACCCCCACTCCGGTTTGCTGCGCAAACCACCTCTCCCCCGATCGACGGGGTAGAGGAAGGGCGCGGCTTCGATGCAGGCGTTTCCTCTCCCCCGGGCAGGGGGAGAGGTGTCCCGCGCAGCGGGACGGAGTGGGGGTGGTTCAGCGCAAGCGGCATCGTCTCCCCCTACTTGTCCAGGTTCTTGCCGACGGCGCGCATGGCGAAGAAGGCAACGATGTTGGCGAGAATGACGGCGATCACGCCGCCAGCGGACGCCTGACCGATTTTGAACTCCAGGAGCGCCTTCTGGTAGACGAGGAAGGGCAGGTTGGTGGAGGCATAGCCCGGGCCGCCATTGGTGGTGACCAGGATCTCGGCATAGACTGACAGCAGGAAGATCGTCTGGATCAGGATGACGACGGTGATGGCGCGCGACATATGCGGCAGCGTCAGATAGATGAACCGGCTAATAAAGCCGGCGCCGTCCATCTCGGCCGCTTCCTTCTGCTCGCCGTCGAGCGATTGCAGCGAAGTCAGCAGGATCAGCGTGGCGAAGGGCAGCCACTGCCAGGCGACGATGAGGATGATAGCGGTCAGCGGATGCTGGCCGAACCAGTCGATCGGCTCGGCGCCGAAAAAGCGCGCTATATCGGCAAAGACGCCGTATTGCGGATGCATGATCATGTTCTTCCAGACCAGCGCCGCGACCGGCGGCATGACGAAGAACGGCGAGATGACCAGGATGCGCACGATGCCCTGGCCCCAGATCGGCTGGTCGAGCAACAACGCCAAAAGGATGCCCCCGACCACGGTGATGACCAGCACGCTGACAACGATGATGAGCGTGTTGAGGATCGAGGAGAGGAAGGCCGGGTTGGAATAGAACAGCGCGTAGTTCGAGAAGCCGACAAAGCCGTTACGGATCGGGTTCAGCGGATTGTATTGCTGGAACGAGAACCACAGCGTGAACAGCAGCGGCACGATCATCCAGACGAACAGCAGGATCACCGATGGCGCCATCATGAAACGGGCAAGCGAACGGGTTTGCTGAGTAGCCATGACGGTCACCCTCCCAAGGTCAGCCGGATTTTCAGAGTCGTGCCAGAATTTTCCCGATTTTGAAGGGTGGCCGCCCGAACTGGGTTTCGGGCGGCCCCTTGCCGGTCATGATGCGCTACCGGCGTTCGGCACCGGGAGGAGCCTTACTTGATGTAGCCGCCTTCGGTCATCGCCGCGGTGGCGGCGTCCTGAGCCTGCTTCAGCGCGTCGTCGACGCTCGACTGGCCGGCAAGGGCTGCCGAGAAGAGCTGGCCGACGGTGGTGCCGAGGCCCTGGAATTCAGGGATGGCGACGAACTGCACGCCGACATAGGGCACCGGCTTGACGGTCGGATGCGTCGGATCGGCGGCGTTGATGGAGTCCAGCGTCATCTTCGCGAAGGGCGCCGCCTTCTGGTACTCAGGATTGGCGTAGAGCGAGGAGCGCGTTCCAGGAGGAACATTGGCCCAGCCCTCCTTCGAGGCGACGAGCTCGAGATAGTGCTTCGAGGTCGCCCATGAAACGAATTTCTCGGCGGCATCGGCCTTCTGGGTGCCGGCGGGAATGGCGAGCGACCATGCCCACAGCCAGTTGCCGCGCTTGCCGAGGCCGTTGTCGGGCGCCAGCGCATAGCCGACCTTGTCCGCAACCTTCGAGGCCTTCGGATCGGAGACGAAGGACGCCGCGACGGTGGCGTCGATCCACATGCCGCACTTTCCCTGCTGGAAGAGCGCCAGGTTCTCGTTGAAGCCGTTGGAGGAAGCGCCTTCCGGACCGTCGGCCTTCATCAGGTCGACATAGAACTGCAACGTGTTCTTCCATTCCGGCTGATCGAACTGCGGCTTCCAGTTCTCGTCGAACCAGCGGGCGCCGAAGGAGTTCGACATGGCGGTGAGGAAGGCCATGTTCTCGCCCCAACCAGCCTTGCCGCGCAGGCACACGCCATTCACACCGTTGGCGCGGTCGGTCATCTTGTCGGCGGCCTGCTTGATGAAGTCCCAGGTCGGCGCGTCGGGCATCTTCAAGCCCGCTTTCTCCATCAGGTCCTTGCGGTACATGACGAAGGAGCTCTCGCCGTAGAAGGGCGCGGCATAGAGCTTGCCGTCGACCGAAAGGCCGCCGGCGATGGCCGGGATGATGTCCTTGACGTCATAGTCGTCGCCGAGCTTGTCGAGCGGCAGGAGCCAGCTCTGCTTTGCCCAGATCGGAACCTCGTAGGTGCCGATGGTCATGACGTCGTACTGGCCGCCCTTGGTGGCGATATCGGTCGTGACGCGCTCGCGCAGCACGTTCTCTTCAAGCGTCACCCAGTTGAGCTGGATGTCGGGGTTGGCCTTGGTGAAGTCGTCCGTCAGCTTCTGCATGCGGACCATGTCGCCATTGTTGACGGTGGCGATGGTGATGGATTCGGCATGCGCGGCGAAAGCGAGGGCGCTGGCCGACAACAGGCCCAGGGTGAGCGTGCGAAGTTTCATCAAATTCCTCCCATAAACCAAGATGAGCATTTGCCTTGGCTCTGAGCAATTACTCACTTGGCGTGAATTATGTCAACCCTGAATCTGTGCTGCAGCGCAGCAGAAATGATGCCGCGCGACCCGGTCGGGCGACGCGCCGGTATCCTGGGGAGGAGGAACGTCAGGGCGATTGGCTTACGGGCAGGCGATCTCGGCCAGGAGCCAGTCGCGGAAGGCGCGGATCTTCGGCACGTTGCGGCGCGCCGTCGGATAGACCAGCCAATAGGCATGGCCGTCGTCGCCGACGAGGTCGAAGGGCTGGACCAGGCGGCCGTCGGCGATCTCGTTCTTGAACAACGACCTGGTCAGGATCGCAACGCCATGGCCGGCCATGGCCGCGTTCGCTTCATAGGCCTGCGCGCCCATGCTGGAGCCCGGCCGTTTGGCGAGGTCGTGCCCGGTCACGCCGGCGGCCTCGAACCATTGCGTCCACCAGATGTCACCGGGGTCGAGGATCGGCAGGCGCAACAGGTCCGCCGGCTCCCTGACGCCGCCGATGCTCGCCGCGAGCTTCGGGCTCAGCATCGGCGTGAAATCGGCGTCGAGCAGCTTATGCGCCTCCAGGCCCGGCCATTTGCCGGCGCCGGAGCGAATGGCGAGATCGACATCCTCGCGCGCGAAATCGGTTAGGCGGCTCGACGTGTCGAGCCGCACGGCGAGTGCCGGATGCGCGAGCTGGAACGCGCCCAGATGCTGCGCCAGCCAGTTCGAGGCAAAGGTCAGCACGGTGGTGATGCAGAGCAGGCCGTCGGCGCCACCGCGCGCCGCGGCATAGGCCTGACCCAGGATAGCGAAGGCTTCGCTGACGGCGGGCGCCAGGCGCTGGCCGGGCTCGGTCAACTCGATCTGTCGTGGACGGCGCAGGAACAGCGGCGCGCCGATGCGCTCCTCGAGCAGCTTGATCTGGTAGCTCGCAGCCGCCTGGGTCATGCCCAGCTCCTGCGCGGCCTTGGTGAAGGACAGGTGTCTGGCCACCGCCTCGAACACACGGATCGCCTGCAGCGGCGGCAGGGGCGCAAGCTGCGGAGAGCTGAGATCGGGCATAAGGCCTCCTTATGGGTAATGATCGAGGTTTGATTGGAAGCACGAACCGGCCAGACCGATATTTGGGGTCGACGATCAATCCAGTTCAAGCATTGCGAAGGCTGACGATCATGGTCACGGTTCAGGAAAAGCTCGTTTCCACCCCGGCACAAGGCTGGTTTTTCACGCTCCTGCGGGAATTTGCAAGGTTTTCGGGCCGCAGGCGCGGTTATCTCGATGTCCGGGAATTTTCCGAGCATCTGCAGCGCGACATGGGTTTTCTCGACGGCAACGATCCGCGCGGCCGCTCGCAATAGCCGGCACTTTTTATGGGCAATTAGCCGGCAAGCAGTGCTTCGGCCGTGCGTTCGTCGGTGATGAGGCCGTTGACCAGCCGGCGGTTGACGGCGGCCAGGATGCCCGCCAGCTTGCGTTCGCCCATGGCCAGAGCGATGACCAGCGACCTTTCCCGCGACGGCAGCGCGGCGGAAGACACGCGATCGTTGGTGATGCCTTCGATCATGCGGCCTTCGCGGTCGTACACCCAGCCGACGATCTCGGCGATCCCGCCTGCCTTCTGCAGCGCCTTCAACTCGTTTTCGGAAATGAAGCCGTCCTCGTAGAGCGGGGCCTTGGGCCCGAGATCGCCGATGCCGACGAAGGTGACATCGGCCTCGGCCGCCAGCGCCAATGTAGGCTGGATCATCGGCTGGTTGAGCAGCATCTCGCGCTCTTCCGGCGAGGACGCAATGACCGGCAGCGGCATCGGGAATGACCGCGCCTTGACGCGGTCGGCCATGGTGAAGATGACGTTGTAGAAGGCGGCCGAGCCATCGGGCGAGATGTTGCCGGTCAAGGACACGACCTTGTGCTGCGGGCAGTCCATCGGCGGCAGTTGCTCGATCGCCGCCTTCAGCGTGCGCCCGGTGCCGATCGCCATGACGATGGGAGCCTCGGAGCGCAGCCGGCGTTCGATCTCGGCCGCGGCCGCCTCCGCGATGCCGATCGTCGTCGAGCTCGACGTCGGGTCGCTCGGCACCACTTCGACAAGGTCGAGCGCGAAGCGCGACTTAAGCCGCGCGGCGAGGTCCAGGCAGTTGGCGATCGGATGATCGACCCGCACCTTGATCAGGCCCTCCGACATGGCGAGCGATACCAGCCGCTGCGCCGTCTGCCTGGAGATGCCGAGCTTGGCGGCGATCTGGTCCTGCGTGTTGCCGGCAACATAATAAAGCCAGCCGGCGCGCGCGGCGTCGTCCAACCTGGTGCTGCCGATTTCCTGTCGCGAATTCACGTCTCGCCTCCCAGCCCGCAGAATGCTGAAACGGGCGCCATAGCTTACAGCGATTGCGCCGACGCGCAATTGTCTATCGAAAGAGCAATTGCTTGGCAGTTTTCCTGATCCCGAAGGATCAATCCGCCGCTTGCCCAACCATTTGCCGGCGGGACGGTTTATCTCCACCGGGAAACCGATTAAGGGGGATCGGCGAAGGGAGCCGCGCATGACGCCGAAAGCCGTTTTCTGGGATATGGACGGGACGCTGGTCGACAGCGAGCCGCTGCACGAGGCGGCACTTGTGGCGGCGCTGCGCAGCGTCGGCATCGCCCCGCCGGCCGACCTGCATCAGCGCGTGCTGGGCATCGCGGCATGGCCGGTCTACGAAATGCTGCGCGACGAGTTCGGCCTCGCACTGCCCTTCGACGATTGGATCGTGCGCAAATATGACCATTATCTGCCGCTGGCCGAAACGCTGAAGCCACGCCCCGGCGCGATCGAGGTGTTCAACGAATTGCGCGCGCTCGGCGTCGAGCAGGCGGTGGTGTCCAACTCCGACCGGCTGATCGTTGACGCCAATCTGCGCGCCGTCGGCCTCACCTATCCGGGCATGATGACGGTCAGCCGCAATGACGTAATTGACGGCAAGCCGCTTCCCGAACCATTCCTGCGCGCCGCCTATCTCGCCGGCGTCGATCCGGCGGATGCTTTTGCCGTCGACGACAGCCTGACAGGCGCCATGGCCGGACTGGCGGCGGGCATGAAGACGATCTTCTGGCCGGAGGCGCCGATGGAAGGCCCGGCCGGCGCGATCGTCATCAACAGCGCCGAGGAGTTGCGGGCGCAGTTGGGGCTCTGAGCAGCTTCAGACCTCGGCGCCGCCCCGCCCTTCGGGCACCTTCTCCCCGTAAAACGGGCTACGGCATGCATACATTTCCAAGCGGCTGGCCTTTGGCGATAGCGTGCATGGCAGCTTGGCGCATGCATTGTCTTATGTAGCGCTGGTCGACCCCCACTCCGTCTCGGCTTCGCCGAGCCACCTCTCCCCCGATCGACGGGGTAGAGGAAAGGCGCCAAGCTTTTGCCGTCAACGCTCGTCCAGCAACGCTCCCTTCCTTTCCCTCCGGAGGGGGGAAAGGTGGCGCTGCGAAGCAGCGACGGATTGGGGGAACCACCTGGCAATCAAGCCTCGGCCTGATCAGTCGCGCCAGCCACAGAGGATGTGTGCATAGCGTAACCGGGGAGAAGGAAGATCAATTCCGGTAGACCGGCTCTTCCTCGTCGAGGATTGCCTTCAACTCGGCAAGGTGACGCTCGGCCTGGCCGGGATAATCATCCATTTCGCGCGCGGTCTTCTCGGCGATCTCGTCGGAGAGCGTGCGCAGCGGGCGGCCGGTCCACAGCGCCTTGATGTAGGTCTCGGCGGCGCGCTCGAAATAGAACATGCGGTTGAAGGTGTCGGCGACGGTGTCGCCGATGACCATCACGCCGTGATTGCCCATGACCATCACCTTGACCTTGGGGTCGGTGAGAAGCTGCGAGCAGCGCTCGCCCTCTTCCTCGAAGGCTAGCCCGCCGTAATTGGCGTCGACGACATGGCGGTTGAAGAACATGGCCGAGTTCTGGTCGACCGGCGGCAGCGTCGAATCGGCGAGCGAAGCAAGCACCGTGGCGTGGATTGAATGGACATGCATGGCGCAACGCGCATGCGGGACGTTGCGGTGGATGGCGCCATGCAGGCCCCAGGCGGTCGGGTCGGGCGCGTTGGGGCCGGACAGCGTGTCCGGATCGTTGGCGTCGATCAGCAGCAGGTCGCTCGCCTTGATGCGCGAGAAATGCACCTGGTTGGGATTCATCAGGAACTTCGTGCCTTCGTCGTTGACGGACAGCGAGAAATGGTTGGCCACCGCCTCATGCATGTTGAGCCGCGCCGTCCAGCGGAAGGCGGCGGCGAGATCAACCCGCTCCTCATAATAGGGCAGGTTGCTCAGCGGTTCCTTGTGCAGGCGGGCAAGGCTCATCGAAAATCCTCCGCTTGGGTTTGTTTTCCGAGAATGCCGCGCATGGCGGCTGCCAGCAACCGATAATCGGTGGCTCAGCGGATCAAGCCGCCGGGCGCGTCGACTGAAGGCCGCCCTGCTCGACGATAAAGTCGATCACTTCCTGCAAGCCTTTGCCGCGCGACAGATCAGTGAAGCCGAAGGGCCTTTTGCCGCGCATGCGGCCGGCGTCGCTCTCCATGACGTCGAGGTTGACGTTCACATAGGGTGCCAGATCGCTCTTGTTGATGACGAGGAAATCCGAGCGGATGATGGCCGGGCCGCCCTTGCGCGGGATCTCCTCGCCCTGGCAGACCGAGATGACGTAGAGGGTGAGATCGGCAAGGTCAGGCGAGAAGGTGGCTGCGAGATTGTCGCCGCCGGATTCGATGAAGATGATGTCGAGATCCGGGAATTTCTTGTTCAGCTCGGCAATGGCGCGCAGATTGATCGAGGCATCCTCGCGGATGGCGGTGTGCGGACAGCCGCCGGTCTCGACACCGACGATGCGCTCTTCGGGCAATGCTTGTAGCCGCGCGAGCATCATCGCATCCTCCTTGGTGTAGATGTCGTTGGTGACGACGGCGATCGAAAAGTCGTCGCGCAGCGCCTTGCAGAGCTTTTCGGTGAGCGTCGTCTTGCCGGAGCCGACCGGCCCGCCGATGCCGATGCGAAGAGGACCGTTTTTCGATGTCATGCCGGAAACTCCGTGATGGCAAGGATTGAGAAGCCTGCCCCGATCAAGAGGCAAAGCGGCGAATAAAGACTTTGGTCAAGCCGCGCGAAAGGCTGTTCGGGCGCAAACCGGCGCCACCAGGGCGTGAAGCCGGCGATGCCGCGGCCGAGGAAGACGAGGCCGATCATCAAAGCCGTGGCAGCCAGGCCTTCCCGTGGAAAGGGCGTCGCAAAGACACCCGCGAGCGCCAGTGGCCAGAGCGTCGCGAGCGCGAGGCAAGCGGCGACAGCAAAACTCGCGAATGACGACGGCATCTCATCGACGCCGCGGAAGCCGACCACGGCGCGGGCGCAGGATGCCTGGTCCGTGCCCGGCCAGATGCCGCCTATGCCCCAATAGACGTGCAGCGTTGTGATCAGGAGCAGGACGAAGGAGAGGATGACGGCAAGCACGATCATGAGCGGAACAGCCTGGAGTATTGCGTCTCGTGCTGCATCGCCATGATGTCGGACATGAAGGCCGCGCCACCCAGATCGTCCAGGCTGGAAGTGGCGGCGCGCGATGCGGTCGCCAGCGCCAGAGGTTCGAAGCCGGCTAGCAATGCGACGGCGTCGACCTGGCCGACGACACCCAACCTGATTGCCGCTTGCAGGAGATTGGAGAAGAAAGCCTGGAGGAAGGCGGAGAGCGCCTCCGAAAGGCCGATGCCGCTGCTGCCCGCAAGGGCGCCGACTGCTACGCAATAGGGGCAATCGGCCGGCAGGCGCTCCAGCGCTCGAGACGACCAGGCCGACGCCGCCTGGAGGAAGGCTGTGCCCTGCAGCATGGTTTCCGTGTGCCGCTCCTGCGCCCCGGCAAGCGCTTCGGCCAGCGCGGCAACCTCGCTGAGATCGCCGCCGTCACGTCCGCGGCGCCAGCTTTCGGCGAAGAGCACGGCGTCGTTCCAGCCCGAGCCGATCTCGACCAGCGTCTCCAGCCAGCCGGCGAGATCGTCACGATCCGCGATCAGCCCGTCATGCACGGCGCGCTCGATCCCGTGGCTGTAGGAGAAGCCGCCGACCGGAAAGGACGGCGACAGCCAGGCCATCAGCCGCAGCAGCGCGACGCTGGAAAGCTCCTCAGTCATGATGGTGGTGGTGGCCATGATCGTGATGATGGTGATCGTCATGATCGTGGTCATGGTGATCATGCGAATGGCCGTGGTCGTGGCCATGTCCGGAATAGGCGCCGCGCACCGGGCTGAACGGCTGCGAAACCTCATTGACCGTGGCGCCAAGGCCTTCGAGCATCGCCTTGATGACGTGGTCGCGCAGGATGAGGATGCGCTCCGCCTCGATCGCCGCGGCGAGGTGACGGTTGCCGATGTGCCAGGCGAGCTCGGCGAGATGAACCGCGTCGCGGGCGCGGATGTCGTAGACCTCCTCGGGTGCCGCGACGATCTCGAGCTGGCGGCCGTCCTCCAGCACCAGCCGGTCGCCATTGCCGAGCGCCACCGGCTCGGGCAGGTCGACCAGCACCTTTTCGCCGCCCGCCGTCTCGATGGCGCGGCGGCGCAGGTGCCGCTCGTCATGCGGCAGCACGGCTTTGTCGTAGGGCGCGGTCAAAGCCGGATCCCCGGCGGCAAGCACCGAAACGGCACGCGGGAATTTGGTGAAATCGGTGTTAATGTTGAGCTTCATTTCATGGCTCCGCCATTTGCTTGCGCCCTTGCACGGGCGGGGCGCTGAAGGACACGGTCGAAATAGGCGTTGACGCGCTCGGAATCGATCGGGAAACGCCCGGCGCGCGCCCAGCCGCCAATATCGCCGAGCAGGACATCGACAGCGGAGAACCGGTCGCCCAGCGCAAAGGGCTTGTCGCCAAGCCGGCGATCCAGTGCTTTTATTTCGGATGCGAAATCATAGGCCGCGGCCGGGCCGACATCGACCCGCACATCCCTGGGCAGCAGGAAGCGGTGGCGCAGCTTGTTCCACAGCGGCGCTTCCAATTCGCTTTGGGCGAAATGCATCCATGAGTCCATCTCGGCGCGGCCGGCGAGACCCGGATTGGCGCCCATGCCCTTATCGGCATGCTTATCGGCCAGATAGACGCAGATCGCCGCTGAATCCGTGACCTTGAGCTCGCCGTCGATCAGGATCGGCACCTTGCCGGAGGGGTTGAGCGCATAGGCCTCCGGCGAGCGCAGCTTCACCTCGACGAATTCGTAGGGCTGCCCGAGCTCCTCGAGCATCCAGAGCACCCGGCTGACCCGGGATCCGCGCGATCCGACGGCCTTGTACATGGTTAACCTTGCTTTTCCGAAACCTTAGACCATCGCCCGTATCAGCCCAATGGCGCTCAGACGATGGTGTCGAAGAGCCGCAGGATGAACGATACCTGGTAGACAAGCGCAGCCGCGACGAAAGCGATGTGGAAACGGCGGTCGCGTACCAGGATCGCCACCAGGCAAAGCGCGACGAAGACCGGCGTGCGGATCAGATATTCATTGCCGAAGCGGGCGAAATGCTCCGGGCCCTTGAGCAGCGTGTCGATCACGTCGAGCAGATAGGTAGCCGCCAGCAGCCCGAAGAACCAGGCGCGGCGCGAGTAAAAATAATCCTCGTAGCTGGTGTAGTCGAGCATCGAATCCGGAAACAGCAGCGCGCAAAGCAGGAACAGCGTGATGGCGTAGAAGATGATGAAAAGATATTTGCCGAAGGTCCAGTTCTCGATCGCGTAGAGGCCGAACTCCCACCACCAGAAATGCACCAGCATCAACAGCACCGAGGCGACCCAGGCGAGATGCACTGCGTAGAGCCGGTACTGGCCTGGATGCTGGACGATGCGGGCAGTTCCCGAAAGCAGCCGCGTGACGCCGAGGCCGATCACCATGCCCATGACGATGCGGATATGCGGGAAGATGTCGTGGGGAGAGGCGATTTCGGTGGGCATGCGTAATCACAATGCGGCTGCTGCTTTGCCGCATATTGCGGTCTGCGCGCGCGAGCCGCAACGATATTTGCCCATTCACCGATCAGCCGCCTGTCAAAACAGGAAATACCTCTGCGCCATCGGCAGCACGGTCGCGGGCTCGCAGGTCAACAGCTCGCCGTCGGCGCGGACTTCGTAGGTTTCGGGATCGACCTCGACATGCGGCGTGGCGTCGTTGAGCACCATCGAATGCTTGCCGATGCCGCCGCGGGTGTTCTCGACCGCGATCATCGCCTTGTCGACGCCCAGCCTGCCCTGCAGGCCGGCATCGAAGGCGGCCTTCGAGACGAAGGTCACCGAGGTGTTGGTCAGGGCCTTGCCATAGGCGCCGAACATCGGCCGGTAGTGCATCGGCTGCGGCGTCGGGATCGAGGCGTTCGGGTCGCCCATGGGTGCTGCCGCGATCGAGCCGCCCACCAGCACCATCTCCGGCTTGACCCCGAAGAAGGCCGGGTTCCACAGCACCAGATCGGCGCGCTTGCCGACCGTGATCGAGCCGATCTCCTTCGACAGGCCGTGCGCGATGGCCGGATTGATGGTGTATTTGGCAATGTAGCGGCGGACGCGGAAATTGTCGTTGTCGCCGGTCTCGTCCGGCAGCGCGCCGCGCTGGCGCTTCATCTTGTCGGCGGTCTGCCAGCAGCGGATCGCCACCTCGCCGACGCGGCCCATGGCCTGGCTGTCGGAAGAGATTATCGAGAAGGCGCCGATGTCGTGCAGTATGTCCTCGGCGGCGATCGTCTCCTTGCGGATGCGGCTTTCGGCAAAGGCGATGTCCTCCGGGATCGACGGCGACAGATGGTGGCACACCATCAGCATGTCGAGATGCTCGGCGAGCGTGTTGACCGTGTATGGCCGGGTCGGATTGGTCGAGGACGGGATGACGTTGGGCAGGCCGCAGACCTTGATGATGTCAGGCGCATGGCCGCCGCCGGCGCCCTCGGTATGAAAGGCATGGATGGTGCGGCCCTTGATGGCCGCGACCGTGTTCTCGACGAAGCCGGATTCGTTCAGCGTATCGGTATGGATCATCACCTGCACGTCGTAGGCGTCGGCGACCGACAGGCAGCAATCGATGGCGGCCGGGGTGGTGCCCCAGTCCTCGTGCAATTTCAGCGAACAGGCGCCGGCCAGCACCATCTCTTCCAGCGCCGCCGGCTTTGACGCATTGCCCTTGCCCGACAGGCCGATATTCATCGGGAACGCGTCGAAGGACTGGATCATGCGCGCCATGTGCCAGGGCCCGGGCGTGCAGGTGGTGGCCAAGGTGCCGTGCGCGGGGCCCGTGCCGCCGCCCAGCATCGTCGTGACACCGCTCATCAGCGCTTCCTCGATCTGCTGCGGGCAGATGAAATGGATATGCGCGTCGAAGCCGCCGGCCGTGAGGATCTTGCCTTCGCCGGCGATGATCTCGGTGCCGGGGCCGATGATGATGGTGACGCCAGCTTGCGTGTCCGGATTGCCGGCCTTGCCGATCGCGGCGATGCGGCCGTCCTTCAGGCCGATATCGGCCTTGATTATGCCGGTGAGCGCATCGACGACCAGCGCATTGGTGATGACGGTATCGACGGCGCCGCCGGCCCGCGTCACCTGGCTTTGGCCCATGCCGTCGCGGATGACCTTGCCGCCGCCGAATTTCACTTCCTCGCCGTATACGGTGAGATCCTTCTCCACCTCGATGAAGAGCTCGGTGTCGGCAAGCCGCACCTTGTCGCCGACCGTCGGTCCATACATCTGCGCATAGGCGGCACGGCTTATCCTGGCCATCAGCGATTGCTCCCGAAATTCAGGTTGAATGAACGCGAAGTGCACATTGTCGCCACCCAATGGTCACGCAATGACCCGCTCGGCGACACCTTGCGCTCCCATTTGGCGGTTGAGGTGCCCCGGTCAGCCCAGAACGACCGTTTGCCAAACCGATGGAAGGAATATCCATGCTCAAAGCGATTCTTCTCGCCGCAACCGCCACCACGTTGATGGCGGGCACTGCCAATGCCCAGCAGCAGCCGACGCCGCAGCCCAGTCCCGCGCCGACCGCGCCCGCCGCGCCGAAGGCCCAGTCCGCGGCGCCCGCTATCCAAAGCGTCAATGTCGTCGACATCACCGAACTGCCCAAGGACACGCAGACGCAGGTCAACCAGATCGTGGCGCAACGCGGCGATGCCGGCCTGCAGACATTGCGCAAGTCGATCGACGCCACGCCCAAGGTCAAATCCGCGCTCGAAGCCAAGGGCATGAGCTCCGCGCAAGTGATCGCTGCAAGCATGCAGCCCAATGGCGCGCTGACGCTGATCACCAAGAAAGCGAGCTAATTGCACGCCCAGGCGGGCCGCCTTGCGGTCCGCCTGCCATATTTTGAAGGGAATGCGGGCCGCGTCACGGTCCGCCTGCCGGCTTTTGAAGGGAACCTCCGGCCAAGCAGGACCGTTTCGCTGTTGTCGCCCCGCCACGAGTTCAGTCAGGAGCGAGCGATGGCGAAAGCCCCGCGTTTTAAGAGATGGAGTTCCGCGGTTGCCGCCACGCTTTTCGTGGCTGCGCCCCATGCGGCGTCCGCGGCGCAGCCGCTGGACAACGACAGGCCTGCCGCGGCAATCGTCGATTCCGAGGTCCGGCAGGAAGAGGCGCTTTCCTCGACGGAGGCCGGAAAGGTCATCACTGCCATCGACCGCACCCGCGACAACATCGGCACGGTGCGAAAGACAACCAAGCTCGATACGGTCGACATCGTGTTCCTGACCGACGCGGCGCGCAGCGAGGGCGGGCCGCCGCCGGCGATAGAGAACAAGGTGAAGCAGCATCAGGAGGATGTCGCCGAATTGCGCCAGGAGATCGAGGCGAACGCCCTGCTCTTCAACGCGATCGATTCGCGACGCGTGCAGGCCGAGGACGTGCTCGCCGTAGAGTTCGACAATCCGGGGAAGGTCGTCATCTATGCCGCCGCCAAGCCTCCGAAGTGATGTGAGCGCGCCGGCGGACGTCACAGCTTGCCCATCACCTTTTGCTGGAAGCCATAGACCTCGCGCTTGCCGCCCAGCGGCACCAGCGTGACGTCGCGCTCCTGCCCGGGCTCGAAGCGCGTTGCGGTGCCGGCGGCGATGTCGAGCCGCATGCCGCGCGCGCTCTCGCGGTCGAATTTCAGGCCCTCATTGGTCTCGTAGAAATGATAGTGGCTGCCGACCTGGATCGGCCGGTCGCCGCTGTTGGCGACCTTGAGCGTGACGGTCGGCAGCCCCTTGTTGAGCTCGATCTCGCCCTTGGCCGCGATGATTTCGCCGGGGATCATCGCACCCTCACAACACGCCGAAGGCGAGGCCGACGCCGGCCGCCGCGCAAGCCGCACCTGCAGCGCGCGCCAGGCTGCGGAAGCGCATGCCGAGGCTGAGGGCCGCCGCGATGCCCACGGCATGGAGAAGGGCCGTCGCGGCGGCGAAGCCCGCAATGTATTCCAGCCCGCCGGCGTTTTCGGGCACTTCCGTGCCGTGGGCGTGACCATGGAACAGCGCGAACAGACCGATGACCGCGATCCCGGTCGAGACCGGCAGGTCGATCGCCAGCGCCACCAGCAGGCCAAGCGTCACCACGGAAGCGAGGATGCCGGGCTCGACGAAAGGCATCGGCACATGCAGCATGCCGAGCGCGCCGCCGGCCAGCATCACGCCGACAAAGGCCAGCGGCCAGGCCCAGATAGCCTTGCCGCCCTTCAGCGCCGCCCAAAGGCCGACGGCGATCATGACCGTCATGTGGTCGAGACCGGACAGCGGGTGCGCGAAACCGGCGGCGAAGGACGAGGTCGTGGCGATGCCGACATGGGCATAGGCCGGCATGGCGGCTGCCAGGAAAAGGATCGCGGCAAGCGTGCTACGTTTCGTCGAAGCGGGGATCATCTTTCTGCCCTTCCAATTGAGCCGGTCAAGCGGCCTTGCGCGGACCGCAGCCCTCGGCCTTGAGCACGCGCCTGGTCGACGGCGGATATTTCGTCAGCTTGGCCGCCGGCCGGATCGGCCGCGGCGCGAAATTGCCGCCGCAATTGGGGCAGACGCCACCCAGCACATTGTCCACGCAGTCGGCGCAGAAGGTGCATTCGAAGGTGCAGATCAGCGCATCGGTCGCTTCCGGCGGCAGATCCTTGTCGCAGCATTCGCAATTCGGCCTGAGCTCCAGCATCTGTCTTCCTCCTCACCGGATCGGTTCATGCACGGTCACCAGCTTGGTGCCGTCGGGAAATGTCGCCTCGACCTGGACGTCGTGGATCATCTCGGCGATGCCGTCCATGACCTGGGCGCGGGTGACGACATGCGCACCCGCCTCCATCAGTTCCGGGACCGGGCGGCCGTCGCGCGCGCCTTCGACGACGAAGTCGGTGATCAAGGCGATGGCTTCGGGATGGTTGAGCTTGACGCCGCGCTCCAGCCGCTTGCGCGCCACCATCGCCGCCATGGCGATCAGCAGCTTGTCTTTTTCACGCGGCGTCAGGTTCATGCAACTTCCCGGCAATCGAAATCAGAGTGACCACAATTTAGGCAGGCCCGCCCGCCCATTGAGCAGTTCGACGAGCGGAACCAGCCGCTTGCGGAGCTGGTAGCCGTCGCCGGCACAGAGCCTCGCAAGAAGCTTGCCAGATCGGCCGACGCGCCAGAAACTGGCGCCGCCCCAACCACCGATGGCGGGGTCGCCGATGATGGCGCGGGCCGGCTCCAGCAGACTTTCAGCCTGCGGCGACACCAGCAGCAATGTGGCGACGGCAAGCGCGCCGCCGGTCGCCGCCGGCCGCTGGAGCGTTGCGGCGATGTCCGGGCCGAGCCGGAAATCCTCCGCATGGACCAGCGCACCGCCCTGGCGAACCCGCCAGCGGTCACGGAAACTGCCTTGAACCATCCGCTCGCCCATCGCCAGCCGACCGAACAGCGTGGCTTCGAGCATCAATGCCTCGGCATCGTCGCCAAGCTCGACATCCAGCGTGCGGACGAAGGCGGCCCGGTCGAAAACGATGGTTTCCTGCGGCAGCCAGGCGATGCGGCCGCCCGAACCGACCCGCAGGTTGACGCTTGTCTCGGCCCTGTCGGCGGCGGCGCGATAGACCTTCTCGCAGGCCTGGGTGGTGACGGCGGCGGAGGCGTCGGCGCCGACCTCGACCGTCCAGCCGAGGCGATCGCCGCCGGTCAGCCCGCCGGCGGTGTTGATCAGCACCGCCTCGAGCGGATCGCCTTGCACCGCCGGCAGGCGGATCTTGGCCGATCCGTCCTGATAGAGCCGCCGCAGGCGCGTCCGGCCGCCGCTCTTGCCGCAGAAAAGCCTGCCTAGGCCGGCAACGCGTTGCGCGGCAGGCAAGGGAGGGGCGACCAAAGGCGAGGCAGGCTGGGATGTCAAAGTGTTGCCGATCATGTCCATGATCCCAGGTTAAGCACTCCGGCGGCTTTGTCGATATCGCTTGTTGCTTGACATCGTTTCGGTTTCTATAGAGGGAAGCCACCTTGGAGCGGTCGCGCGGTGCCTGACGAGGTAAGGGCAACGGCGTTTGTTGGGTCCGGGGATCAAAAAAAGAGGCGCTGATCAGTTGGCGTCGGGCAACGACAGGGAAGGAACCGAATGGCTGACCAGCTGACGACCGAGATCATCGAAAAGATCAAGGCGCATGCCGATACCGGCGGCGAGGAAATCACCGCCAGCACCGATCTCGGCACGCTCGGCATCCATTCGCTGGAGCTGACCGAGATCATCTTCGATCTCGAGGAAAAGTACGGCATCGAGATCGAGATGAACACGGTCGATGCCTGGAGCAACCTCAAGAACGTCGGCGACATGGTCGAGGCGGTTCGCGAACTGATCGCGAAAAAAGCCTGACTGCATGCAAAAACGCGTCGTCATCACCGGTATTGGCGGGATTTGCGGGCTCGGCAACGATGCGGCGGCGATATGGGACGCCATGCGCGCCGGCCGCTCGGCCATCGGCCCTATCGACAATCCGTCGCTGCATGATCTCAAGGTCAAGACTGGCTGCGAAATCAAGCAATTGCCGGACCATGGCATCGACCGCAAGCAGGTCGTGTCGATGGACCGCTTCAGCCTGCTGGCCGTGATCGCGGCGCGGGAAGCCATGCAGCAATCGGGCTTGACCGCACATGCCGACAACACCTACCGGATGGGCGCAATCGTCGGCATCGGCGTCGCGGGCTTCGAGACGATCGAGGAGAATTACCGCGCCATCCTGCTCGAAGGGCGCAACCGCGCCGCCATCTTCACCGTGCCGAAAGTGATGCCGGGCGCGGCCGCCGGCCAGGTCAGCATGAATCTCGGGTTGCGCGGTCCTGTTTTCGGGGCCACTTCGGCCTGCTCGTCGGCCAACCATGCGATTTCCTCGGCGGTCGACCAGATCAGGCTCGGTCGCGCCGACGTGATGGTCGCCGGCGGCACCGAAGCGCCGCTGGTGTGGGGCGTGCTGAAGGGCTGGGAGGCGCTCAGGGTGCTTTCGCCAGACACCTGCCGGCCGTTCTCGGCCGATCGCGCCGGGCTGGTGCTCGGCGAAGGCGCCGGCATGGCGGTGCTCGAAAGCTACGATCACGCGATGGCGCGCGGCGCCACTATCTTGGCCGAGATCGCCGGCGTCGGGCTTTCGGCCGATGCCTCCGACATCGTCGCGCCGACCATCGAGGGACCGGAAGCGGCAATGCGTTTTTGCCTGGCGGATGCCGGACTCAGTCCGGAAGATGTCGACTACCTCAACGCGCACGGCACCGGCACCAAGGCCAACGACCAGATCGAGACCGCGGCAATCAAGCGCGTCTTCGGCGAGCATGCCCGTTCGCTTTCGGTGTCCTCGACCAAGTCGATGCATGCGCATTGCCTCGGCGCTTCCGGCGGACTGGAGATGATCGCCTGCGTGATGGCGATCCGCGACGGCATCGTGCCGCCGACCGCCAATTACCGCGAGCCGGACCCCGAATGCGATCTCGACGTGACGCCGAACACGGCGCGCGAGCGCAAGGTGCGCGCCGCGCTCAGCAACAGTTTCGCCTTCGGCGGAACCAATGCGGTGCTGGCCTTCAAGGCGGTTTGATCGCGGCCGACCGGTTGACTGTGTGTGCACGGCAAGCGGGTTAGCGGCGTATTGATCCCGGCCGGCCGGGGTCCTAATTCTCCCTGACCCGCCAAAAAGCGCCGCCCCGCGCCAATCCGCATCCGGAGTTTGCGATGACCGACCTGTCCGCCTTTCCGATCGCCAAGCGCTGGCCGGCCAAGCACCCCGAGCGCCTGCAGCTTTATTCCGCCACGACGCCCAATGGCGTGAAGGCGTCGATCGCGCTGGAGGAGATCGGCCTGCCCTATGAGCCGCACTATGTCGATATCGGCAAGAATGAGAGCTGGACGCCGGAATTCCTGTCGCTCAATCCGAACGGCAAGATACCGGCGATCATCGATCCGGATGGTCCGGGCGGCAAGCCGATCGGCTTGTTCGAGTCCGGCGCCATCCTGCTCTATCTGGCCGACAAGACCGGCAAGCTCATTCCCGCCGATCCGGCGCGCCGCTACGAGGCGATCCAGTGGGTGTTCTTCCAGATGGCGGCGATCGGCCCGATCTTCGGGCAGGTCGGCTTCTTCCACAAATTCGCCGGGCGCGAGATTGCCGACAAGCGGCCGCTGGAGCGTTACCGCGACGAGTCGCGGCGGCTGATCGGCGTCATGGAAACGCGCCTGAAGGGTCGCAAGTGGATCATGGACGACGACTATACCATCGCCGATGTGTCGATGCTGGGCTGGGTGCGCAACCTGATCGGGTTCTACGAGGCGCGCGACCTGGTCGGTTTCGACGATTTCCCGACCGTTGCCGAATGGCTGGAGCGCGGCCTGGCACGGCCTGCGGTGAAGAGGGGCCTGACCATCCCGGCGAAGGGCTAGGCTCTTATTTCGACTTGGCGCTGGTTCCCCTGCCAAGCATGGACGCGGCCAATCTTGCAGTCGCCACCACCGCGCCGGTCGCAACGCTTGCAACCGTGCGGATCGGACCCGGCCTGCTTGCGGCTGGTTTATGGGGCTTCTGCGCCTTGGCCGCGACCTTGTGGGCCGCGCCGGGCGTCACTTTCTTCGGCGCTGCCTTACCGAAGGTCGGCTTGGCGTCCTTCGATCGTTCGGCCGCCGCGGCGCCGGCTTGGGCTTGCATCGTCCTGGATTGGCTGGCCCTGGCCTTTTTGGGCGCGGTTTTTCTGCTGTTCGTTGCCATCTGACGGCTCCTGCATTCTCGGTTCGCAGTTTCGGAGGGAAAGCGTTCGCCCGCCTTCCTGGAATTGCTCCGGCGCCGGACAATTCGGGATAGGGTCATAACGGCCTGAAAACCTTAAAGTTCCCGCCGGAAAATATTGAAAATTGAGCAGGTTAACCAATAACCAAGGAACCAACGACCATATCGGCCGGCCGGCGCCGCGCCAGCACCCGCTCGATGTTGGGCATGTCGTTGGAGGCGATCCATGCGCGGGCATCCTCGTCGGACTTGCCATGTTCGCGCCAGCGCTCCATCAGGCGGCTTTTGAGCTCGCCCCGCGGCACGTCGACGAAGATGGTGAAATCGAACAAAGGCGCCAGCCGCGACCACGGCTCCTCGTCGAGCAGCAGATAGTTGCCCTCGACCAGGATGAACTTGGTGTCGGTGCCGACGATTTCGGCCGCCGCGCGCGACAGTTCCATGCTGCGGTCGAACACGGGAATCGCGATATCGGGTTCGCCGGAGCGGATGCGCTTCAAGAGCGTCTCGAAACCGGCGAAATCGAAGGTTTCCGGCGCGCCCTTGCGGGGGCGCAGGCCGCGGCGGTTGAGAATGATGTCGTCATAATGAAAGCCGTCCATCGGCACGACCTCGGATGTGCCTTCCGGCAGCAGTTCATGCAATGCAGCGGACAGCGTCGACTTGCCGGAGCCGGGCGGACCGGCGATGGCGACGACGAAGCGCCTGGCTCCGCCGGCGCGCTTGAAGATGGCGGCTGTGATATGGGCGATCTCGGACATCGGCGGCTTTCCGGCTGCGGTTCAGCCGACATCTTGGCGGGTGTCGGCGGAAAATTCAAACCTTAGGACGTCGTTTTAGACTGCAAGCTGGCAGTCGCATGCTGCCGGTTCATGCAGAAATCCAAAACGCCGGCAGGCGCTGGCCGACCTCTCAAGCAGGAACCGACCTGCCAATGCGCAGGAACTCCCCGTCGAACGGCAGCTCCCGCGCTGCCCCGCCGGCAGCGAGGACACGCAGGCGGTCGGGCGCGGTTTCCAGACTCCCCGGCGGTTCGGTGTCCGCGAACGGCACCGCGCCGATGACATGGCGGAAGGAGACCGACCGCCCCTCGGCCAGCGCAAAGGCCGTCGCCACGCCTTCATGCTTCAGCCAGTTGTCGCCGAGCGAAGCGGCATGGCCGATCGCGGTGCGGCCGTCCTCGATGCCGAGCACGCCGAGATGGCGGCCGCTCCAGGGCGCGTAGTCGCGGCCGCCATTCGAGAACCACAGCATGGTGACCGGCAGTTCGGCCGGGTTCTTCAGCACCAGAACCAGATCCCGCTCGGCGCGCCGCGCAATCGCCGTCCAGCCCGGCCCGCCGTGATCCGCCTCCACCAGGGTGATGAAATCCTCGCGCCTGTCTTCGGTGTGGTAGTCGGTGAGATCGGTGGTGCCGCCGGCCGCCAGCGGAAACTGCGCAAGGTCGCGGGCGCGGGCCGGATAGGCGAGCATGAAGCGGCCACGCGCCGGATCGGGCTCGAGCGGCGTGGCGGGCGTGACAGCCACGCGTTTCGGCGAGAAGGCCAGCCGGCCGCCGCCTTGCATGACCGTCATCGGATGATGGGCGACGGAGATCGCGCCCGAGCCGCCGGAAAAGATGTGCTCCTGGTAGAGGAAAGAATGGCCGTCGCGCAGCGTGAAGACCTTGTCGACAGTGGCGCCCATCACCTTGCGGCGCAGCCGGAAACCGGCCCGCCAGCCGCCGGCAATGGCGGCGCTTTCGACGACATCCCATTCGCTGTTGCCCGGCCAGCCATGCAGGGGCGCGGTCTCGACGTCACTGGTGGAGAAAGGCGCGCAGAGAAAATCGCCTGAGAGCCGCACCGTGCCTTCGGGCAGGGTTTCCGGCAGGCTCTCGCGCGGCGTGCCGATCCAGGGCGCGCGGTGCAGGGGCTTCAGGAGGCGGCCTTCGGCCTCGACCTCCATGGCACTGATGTGACCGACGGCAAGATCGAGCGAAACCGAGATGCCCTTTGCGCCGATGGTGAGCGTGTCCATGAATGCTTCCCGAATCTTTTCTCGCGGCAGCAAAGCCTGTCCAGCACCGGATACGCAAGCGTGATGGCTGGCAATTTGCATCAGGCGTTTTCGCCCCCGCCAACCTATCCTTCGTCATTCTAGGGCGGAGCAAGGAGCGAAACGACGCGCGCAGACCCTAGAATGACGAAGGATAGGTCGCCGCTTCACGCGCGATAAAAAATCGCAAGAGAGGGGAACAGCGCCACGCTGAAAACGACCCTACTGCCTTTTATACTCCCTGACCGGCGACTTGGTGCCATCGGTATAGGTCACCTGCACCGCCATCGATTTCACGTCATCCTTGACCTTGAAATAGGGCTGGTAGTCGGACGGAATCGCATAAGGGTCCTTGGCGTCGCAGGGCGGCATCTTGATCTCCTTGTCGAGCGCGGTTCCGTTCAGGCTGTAATGCACTTGCCTGATGGCGCAGCGGAAGGAGAGCATCTGGGTGAAATAGACCAGACCGCGATTGCCGCCTGCGTCGAAGGCGATCCACGACGTCCAGAACTGGTCGAGGATCTGCTTGTTGCCCTGCTGGAGCGCTGAATCTGGATCGAAGCGGATGTCGAACGGGCCGGTCTCACGACCGCGGATGTCGAGATATTTGATGCCGATATTGGTCGCCGCGGTGCTGTCCGGCAATTCGAAGCTCGGATTGGGCATCGGCTTGCCGGTGCGCTGGTCGTTCATCGCCAGCATGCCGGTCTCGGTGAACGGGCCATTGGCGCCGAGCCGCCAGGAAATCGCCGTCGCCGGCTCGGGCAGCGAGATCGTCATCGACCAGCCGGCGTTGGAGCGCGTCGGCGTCAGCGTCGGCACGAAGCGCGACGGGTCGAGCACGTCGCCCAATGCCGTCAGCCGGGCGCGGCTGCGGTCGAGCCAGTCGGCCAGTTGGCTCTGATCGACGAAATATTTGAGCAGGCCGCCGTCTTTTTCGTACGAAACGAACTTGGTCAGCGCGGTCGCCTCGCTGCGCTTGTCGGCCAGCGTCTGGCTGCCCAGGCGGTCTTCCGAAAATTCCTGCGCCAGGAGAAAGTAAGCCGTCGCGTAATCCGGGTTGGCGGCGATGAAGGCGTTGAGCTTGTCGAGCCGCTGGACATCGTCGAACTGCAACAGATGGACGAGCTTAATCGACGGCGCCTTGGCCTTTTCCGCCAGAGAACCCAACACTTCGCGGGCGCCCGCCTTGCCGTCCTGGACCCTGAGCAGCGTGGCAAAGCGCGTATAGGGGTCGATCGCATCGACATCGAAGCCGGCAAAACCAAGATAGGAACGGCGGGCGTTGAGCATGTCGCCGGCCAGCTCATAGACGCGGGCATTATGATAGAATTCGTCCGGGCGCTTGGGATCGGCGATGGCGCCGCCCTGCGCGGAGAGCTGCGCGAAGCCCTTGGCGATGGTGTCGATCGAAGCGGCGATTTGCTCGGTGGTCGCCTGCAGCTTTTCGGCCTGCGCCTGCTGCTGTTCTTGGCCCGCGGCCAAGCTGTCGGTGGTCTGCTTCACCGCATCCACGGTCTTCTGCGTCTCGGTGCCCTGTTGGGTCTGCCTGGTCTGCGTCAGCGCGATCTCTTCGGTCGTCTTCGCTACCGTGTCGGTGGACTTCTTGACCGCTTCGACGGTCTTCTGCGTCTCTGTGACGGTCTTTTCGATCTTCGCCACTTTCTGCGAGACGATGCCCAGCGACTGCTGCAGCTCGGCCACCGCCGGCACGAGGCCGGCGATCACGCCGTTCTGCGAATTTGTTTGCTGCTGGATGCCGTAGACGCCGCCAGCGATTGCCGCCGCGCTGGTGGCGAAGATCAGTGCTGGCATGGCTTTTGCCGCCAGCACCAGGCGCAGCACCATGGCGATGGCGATGATCAACGCCGCGACCGCGGCGCCGAGCGCGATATAGGCGGCAAAGGGTCCGAGCGGGTTGAGCACGTCGCCGACCGCGCCGCTGACAAAGGCGAAGCTCGCCGCCCATTTGCCGGTGCGGCTGAGCGATGCCCGCAGAAGCGAGGTGGTGCCCGTGGCGATTTCCGACATTGCCGATCCCCCCAAAACCAAGCCGCGGGCATATTAACGGAAAGGTGGGGCGGAAGGCAAAACGGGGGTAAGCAGGGGCCGGCGATTGGCGAAAGCCAAGCAGCATCCGATCTCCCCCCCTTGCGGGCCGCAAGGGGGGAGATTGGCCGCTTCGCCGGCAGCGCGCACCCCGAAAACCTGGGCAAATGCCTTATTGCCGCCGTTAACCCATTGGACGCGGCACATGCGGTACGTTAGCTTCGCCGCATCTCAGCAACAGCTTTAGAACCGTCTTGCCCCGTCCCTTCCCGCTCCTCCAGAAACTCATCGCCGCGATGGCCCTGCTCCTGCTGGTCGCCGGCTGCACCACGGCCGCGCCGCCTGAAAGCGTGCTTGCCGTGCCGGCGAAGCCGCAGAAATATGCGGCGATCGTGGTCGATGCCTCGACCGGCAAGACCTTGTTCGAAGTGAACTCGAGGTCGCAGCGCTATCCCGCCTCGCTGACCAAAATGATGACGCTCTACATGCTGTTCGAGGCGCTCGAGTCCGGCCGCGTCACCAAGCAGACGCAGATTCCGGTTTACGACCACGCCGCCTCGCAGCCGCCGACGAAGCTGCGCTTCCGGCACGGCGAGACGATCGACGTCGATTCCGCCATCCGCGCCATGGTGGTGAAGTCGGCGAACGATGTGGCGGTGGCGGTGGGCGAGTATCTGGGCGGCGGCTCAGAGGACCAGTTCGCCGCCATGATGACCGCCAAAGCGCGCGCACTCGGCATGACCGCCACCAATTTCCGCAATGCATGCGGCCTGCCCGACGACGGCCAGGTGACCACGGCGCGCGACATGGCGGTGCTGGGCATGGCGCTGGAAAAGCGCTTTCCGCAGCATTTCCACTATTTCTCCGAAAGCGACTTCATGTTCCGCGGCCGGCTGGTGCGCGGCCACAACGACATGCTGGGCCGCGTGCGCGGCGTCGACGGCATCAAGACCGGATACATTCGTGCCTCCGGCTACAACATCGTCACCTCCTACAATGCCGACGGCAGGCATCTGATCGTGGTGGTGATGGGCGCCGACAGCGCGCGCCAGCGCAACAACCATGTCGAGGCGCTGATCCAGCGAAGCCTGGGGCCGACGACAGCCGATGCCGGCCAGCCCAGGCTGATGTATTCCGGGCAGCAGCCGGCTTCGCCCCTGCCCGGCATGGCGCCGCCGGATTCGGCTTTGCCAGGGCTGCCGGCACCTGGTTCCGCGCCCCCTGCGTCGATGCAGGCTGGCCAGCCGGCGTCCGATCTGCCTTCGCCGGATTTGGCGTCGCCCAGTTCGCCGCTGCTGCCGACGCAGTAGAGCGGCGCCCTTGTCGGCTCGTCATTCCAGGGCGGAGCAAGGAGCGAAGCGACGCGCGCAGACCCTAGAATGACGAACCGATAGGAAACGGCGCCCGACGGCCCGGGTCTGTCGAGATTCAGGTCAGGCCGCGCCGAGAATGATGGTTTCCGAGAACCGAGCGGAGCGTACTTTAAGTACGTGAGCACCGGAAGCGCAGGAAATCGTCGTTCGCAGGCCGGCATCACCTGAATATCGGCGGAGCCTACCGGACCACCAGCACCGGGATCCGCGTCAGCGACACCACCTCCGCCGTCTGGCTGCCAAGCACCAGGCGGCCGAGGCCGCGGCGGCCGTGCGAGGCCATGACGATGAGGTCGCTGCCCTCGGCGCCCGCAACCTCGAGGATCGCCTCGGCCGGCGCCTTGTTCTCGACGTGGACGCCCTTGGAGGCCACACCCTTGGCATCGGCTTCGGCCTTGCATTTGTCGAGCACCTCGCTTGCATATTTGCGCGCGCTTTCCTGGTAATTGGTGAGCTCGTCGGCGGCGACATAGCCGGCCATGGCACCGCCCCAGGCCAGCGTCGGGAACGGCTCGGAGACGGTGACGAAAGCCACGGCGGCGCCGAGCCCCTTGGCCAGCTCAAGCCCGTGGGCGACGCCCTTTTGGGCGAGTTCCGAACCGTCGGTGGCAATCAGGATTGTCTTGTACATGGTGGCGATCCCTCATTTGCGGGGCGCTGCGCGCGGCCCAGGTGGCGGGAGCCTGAACGGTCAGGCCTGATGTCGATATAGTCAGCCTATCAGGCCCGCCACAGGGGCCAGGTTGATCCGGATCAAGGCCAGGGGGCGGAGACGATTGCTCCAGGCTGGTGAGAAATTGCCGACGGCGCTCCCCCTCTCCGTCTCGGCTTCGCCGAGCCACCTCTCCCCCGCCTCCGGCGGGGGCGAGGAACCCAGGATTGCGAACGGCGCGGCAATGGCGATTGGCGTTTCCTCGCCCCCGCAAAGCGGGGGAGAGGTGGATCGGCGCGAAGCGCCGAGACGGAGAGGGGGCTGCGCCGCCAGGTGCGATTGCAGCGCGAAGGTCGGCGGAGAAAGCAACGCCCGCCCAATCACAAGAACTTGTTCCGTCACACACTTTTCATACTGACCATGGATATGCCGCGCCGGCTTGGCGTATCGTATCGCAAAGCCTCGAACAGGAGCACCGACCATGGCCAGCGACCCGAAGGCAGCCGCGCAGAAACAGGCGGACAACGAGAACGACGTCGCCGGCGAATATCTCGAGGCGGAAACCGTGTTGGAGGATGCCCAGCACGGAGCCGACGAGATCCTCGAAGCGCCGGAGGTGCCGGATTCCGAACCGCATGTGCCCGGCCGGATCAAGCCGAAGAAAAAACCCTCGGCGATCAGCGGCCGGAAATTCCGCAAGCGCGACCTGGTGCGCATCGACGACCTCAGGCCCAGCCTGGCCGACCGCATCCGCTCCGACCATCCCGACCTGCCGCGCGGCGCCCGCATCAGCCGCGAGGAGCTCGGCCGCTACCGCATGCGCTACATGGAGGAGTTGCTGCAGCAGGAGCATGGCGAATTCTCCGAGCTCGACCGCCAGGTGGTTGAATCGATCGCGAGACAAGACACGATCTCGGAAAACTCGGAAGAGGAGTTCGAGGAGCACCGCTCCTTCGCCGACCGCGTCTCCGACACGATGGCCGAGTTCGGCGGCAGCTGGTGGTTCCTGATTTCGTTTGGTACCGTGCTTCTGGTCTGGATCGGCGTCAACCTGATCGCCGGCCTGGCGCACGCCTTCGATCCCTACCCGTTCATCCTGCTCAACCTTCTGCTCTCCTGCATCGCCGCCATCCAGGCGCCGGTGATCATGATGAGCCAGAAGCGGCAGGAAGCCAAAGACCGGCTGCGCTCCTTCAACGACTACCGGGTGAACCTCAAGGCCGAGCTGGAAGTGCGGCACCTGCACGAAAAGCTCGACTACCTCATCTCGCGCCAATGGCAGCGCCTGGCCGAAATGCAGCAGATGCAGCTCGATGCCATGCACGAGCTGGCGGGTGCAAAGAAGCAGAAGCGGGCGACAAGGGCGGTGAGAAGGAGGGTGGCGAAGGTGGAGGCGGAGGGGTGAGGGGCTAGGCCACCGCGCTGTCGCTGATCTCGCGAATACGATTGACAAGCTTCGTCACACGATCCCCGTCGAACACTTGCTCGGGTCCCGTCGGCGCGATGTCGGTAAAGGGCGGCTCATAGAGCAAAGCAGGGTCCATCGTACCTCTGGCGATCAGATGCTCGATCACCATCTTGATGAACTCGATCTGCTGATGGGTCGCGGAGCCTGAGTTGAGGAAATCCCCGAAGGCCTCAGTGACGGAAGCACGGTCGAGGCCGACGAGCGAGCGGACGAAACGGCCAAAGCCATCGCTTGCCTGCCGGGCCCGGTCGATGTCCTCCGGCCCGCCAATGCCTGCATCGAGCAACATCTTTTCTAGTTGCTCCAGGTCACTTGCGGTCAAAGGCCGTCCTTGGCGCAACCTGTGAAGGACAATGTTGTCCTCGCATGCCTTCAGAAAGTGGCGGGCCTTAGTCTTGAAGCGAGCGAAATCCGCTTCGCCGACTTGCGGCAGCTCGATCTCCTCCCCGACGCCGATCTCATCAGCGAAGTTGGAGTAGACGATCGATCGGCGGCCCTTTTCTATGTGCTGGATGAGGTCGCGAAGCCGGAGGCGAACCAATTCCAGCAGGGGCACGGTCACGCCCTGCCACCAGATGTCCTCTTGAATTTCTTCGATCAATGTCGCTTGCGCGGCAATGCCTGGAATTGCCGCCTGGTCTTCCAGCGCCGAGGCGATTTCGAGCAACTGCTTTTTCAGCTGGCCAAAACGTTTTGAGCCCTTTAGCAGCGCCAGTTCCAGTTGGAACATCAAGAGATCGAAGCGTTTTGCCTCCTCGGTTCCGAGGTCGCGAGACGACGGCAGCGGCGCAATTTCCTCGACCAGCTCGTTTCGCGAATCGTCGTCAATGGATTGCCACGCCTCGTCTCGCTGATATTTTTCCACCTCGCGCCGGCGCCGCCGCACGATGAAATTATCGAGGTTTAAGCCGGCGACCGTTTCGCGCAAAACTGTGAGAGCACTGGCTCGAACGTCTTCTTCGCTGGGTGGCGCATGGGTGGCAATTTGGGCTTCAAACGACTGCTGCTTCTCCTCTGAGAACCCGTTCGGCAATTCGTGCTTTCGATCCAAGGCGCGCACCAGGTCGAGCCGAGCCGCGAACAACCTCGCCGAAAGCGATTTCGCCGCACTGGCTTCCTTGACCTCTGGATTTGCGCCGAAGAATTCGAGATTCTGGCAATAGTCGAAGACGCGGAAGAACTCCTTGTCCTGGCCCGGACCGAAAAGGTCGGGACAAAGCCGAGTGCCGCGTCCCATCATCTGCCAGAACTTCGTCTTCGACCGCACCTGCTTGAAGAAGACGAGGTTGACCACCTCAGGCACGTCGATGCCGGTATCCAGCATGTCGACCGATATGGCGATATGCGGGACTTTGTTCTTCTTGGAGAAATCGTCGATCAGCGTCTGCGCGTAGGCTCCGCTCTCGTAGGTGATCACTCGAGCAAAATGGCCGGCAAGCGAGGGATAGGCTGCATTGAAGCGGGCCTCTATGTAGACGGCGTGTGGTTGGTTCTTTGCGAAGATAATGGTCTTGCCGAGCCGGTCCCCTCCTTCGACCTTCAAGCCATTCTCCATCAGGTGAGCGATGACTTGGTCGACCGTGTCCTGGTTGAAAAGACGCTTGTTGACCTCGGCTGCCTCAACGGTATCCGGAATCTCCTCCTCGCCCCATTCCAGCATGTCCCACTGGTCTTTCTCCTCTTCGGAGAGATCGTCATAGCGAAGGCCGGAGCGGACGATCTTGAGCGGTACCGAAATCGCTACCGGCGGCACGAGATGCCCGTCTGCGACCGCTTCATCGAGACTATAGGCGTCGGTCGGAACGCCATCTTCCAGATCGAAGAGCGAGTAAGTGTTCTTGTCGATCTCGTCCTTCGGCGTCGCAGTGAGACCGACGAGAAAGGAGTCGAAATACTCGAAGATGGCGCGGTAGCGCTGGTAGACCGAGCGATGGGCCTCGTCGATCACGATAAGATCGAAGTGCCCAGGACCGAACTTCGCTTTGCCTTCCTGCCTGCCATCGATGAGGTTCATCATCGTTGGATAGGTGGATAAGAACACGCGGCCCTCTGAAGTTCGTTCGGTGACCAGATTAACCGGTGCCGAGTCTGGCAGATGCGCTTTGAAGGCGCCTGCGGCCTGGTTCACCAGCGCGACACGGTCGGCCAGGAAGAGCACGCGCTTCACCCAACCGGCACGCATCAGCAGATCGACCAACGCGATCACGGTCCGCGTCTTGCCCGAACCGGTCGCCATGACGAGCAACGCCTTGCGCTCGCCTTCCTCCTCAACCGCCTTGGCGATGGCCCGAATGGCGCGCTGCTGGTAGTAGCGCTCGACTGTCTTGCTGTTTATCCGAACTTCTCCTAGCCGCTTTCGGCTGCTGCGACGTTGGATCAGCAGTTCCAGTTCATCGCGTTTGTAGAAGCCGCCGATCTGGCGCGGCGGATAGCGAGTGTCGTCCCAAATCCAGTGCTCATAGCCGTTCGAGTAGAAAATCACCGGTCGCTGGCCGTAACGCGCCTCCAACCGGTCGGCATAAAGCTTTGCTTGTTGCTGGCCCTGGCGGGCATCCTTGCGAGTGCGCTTGGCCTCGACCAGTCCGACTGGCTTGCCGTCGGCGCCCCACAGCACGTAATCGACGAAGCCTATGCCCTGCTCGTTGGGCATGCCCTCCACGCGAAACTCCAAATCCTCCGGCTTGTCGAGCGCCCAGCCCGCCTCGCGCAGCAGAAGGTCGATGTAGCGGTCGCGGGTTTCGGCCTCGTTGTAGTCATGTTCAGATGGCGTCGCCTCGGCCGCATGGCGGGCCGCCGCAACCTCGGCGCGCAGGCGCTGCAATTCGGCGTCGAGGTTCTGCTTGTCGGAAAGCAGCTTAGTCAGTTCACCGTTCTTGGCATCGAGTTCGGCTTGCTGCGCCTTCAGATGCGCGAAGGCCTTCTTCAGTGTCTCGTCACGGCGCGCCAATACCGACGGGTCAAAGACCAGACCGTCCGCCGGTTTGGCCTTGCGAGCATAGGTGCGCGCCAGCCAGAAACAGACGTGGAACAATTCCTTGACCGCACCGGCGGCGTCGCCGGGCCGAATGATTTTTTCCTCATGAACGGCGCGGTTGCGCAGCGAGTTGATGAATTTCGCCTTGGCAAACACCGCCTCGCCGGCTGCTCGTCGAAAGCTTGGCTCGTGCAGCAGCGCGGCGATATTGTCCTGATATGGGAGCTTCAGGCCAGGGTCGTTGCGAAACGCCCATTTAACCGCGAGCTCAACTGTCTTGCCGGCAAAGAAGGCCGCTGCCGTTGGCGACACACCTGCCTGCCGCTCGGCTTCAACAGCCGCTTCGTGAATATTTGGAAACTCGCCGGCGAGGAACGCAAAATTGGACATGCGGGGAAACTACGGAAAACAACCGAATTCGCAAGCAGATTCAAGTATTGGCGGGGATCAGAACTGCGCCCGCCAGGTCGCGGCCTTCAACAGCACGGATTTATCCAGTGGCGGTGTAAGCTCGAACGCTCGGGGCTGACGGGCAAAATCGAACAGCCGAACCAGCCGGAACGCGTCCGGTCGCTCTTCCGAGAAAGCCCGCTCATTCTCCGAAATCAGAAATGGAGTCTGCTTGTGGCCGGTGGTGGTCTTCACCTCGATCAGCCGCTCGCCACCGGCCGGATCGAACGAGCGGATGTCGTAGCCAGCGCCGTCGCCGTCCTCCGCCGAAACCCATCGCACCATGCGGGCGAGATCACTACGGCCAGCAGCACGCAGGCCGGATTGCTCGGCGAAGAACACGCGCTCCTCGCCATTCTTGCCCATCTGTCTATTACGCGCATCCCGCAGCGCAGGATCAAACCTCCGCACGATCCGCTCCAGCGCGGCTGGCACCCCCTCGACACTCGCGATGGGCGGCTCCTCGAAGAAGATTTGTTGGGGCTCGTGCAGGCCGGGTGCCGACGCGGCCGACATAGGATTTTCAAAGAGTGTCGGGTTAAGGGCGATGTGGCGCTCGACGCCGTCGACCAGCGCGCGCTGGAAATTGCGCCTCGGCACGTAACCTCTTAGCCAGATCATGCCGAGTCGATCCAGCACAGCGCTGATATTGTGGTGTTTGAATTCGATCGAGCCACGGCTGCGGCCGGTGAACTCCTGCAGCGCTGCGTTGCGCTGGGCCTTTACAAACGCTCGGCCCGCCAATTCCAGCGACAGCATGTCGAAGTAGTCCGCGACGATCAGGTCGATTTCGCGGTCGGTCCAATCGCTACCGGCCAGCGCATCGGGCATGATCAGAGTTGGCCGGAGAAGGCGCGGGATTGGAGGGAGGAGAAGAGCGCCTCCAAACGTTCCCGAGAATCGAAAAGCAATGTTTCCATACTTCTTGATGACGCAATCGCTCTTTCGTAAGTCCGCTGTAACTCCAAAGGTGGAAACAACACCTCTACCGGATATATGCGACTGCCCGATATCAGCGGCTGGGCAGCGCGTCCGGCATATTGGTTCAGATCCGCAAATCGCAAAGCGTCAGCCAAATATCGAAGCGACGTCGATCGCTTAATCTCAGATACATAAAGCGCGTTGTCAGTCACCCAGCTGTGCGGTTGCGTGACATGAACTGCGCCGCAGTAGACGCCAACTCTGCCCAAAACGATCATAGGTTCTTCAAACATATAGGACGAGTGATGACCATTAATCCCATTGCCGCCGTAGACAGGAAACGAGCCGTTCTCGTCCATGTCCTTGGCCACGAGTCCGTTGCCGCTCTTGACTTTCACTAGATCGCCAAGCGCGATTTTTGGCAAATTACGTGGATTGATATTCGGGTCGCCAAACATCTCCAGAAAGATCGACTGCGTCAGGCTGTCGAGCAGTTCGATGGCGCGCTTGCGTTTGCGGCGCAGCGCATCCGTCTTGTCCAGGATGGCGGCGATCCGCCGTTGCTCGGGGAGTGGCGGAAGCGGGATTTCGAGGCGTTTTAGAAACTTGTAGTGCCGGCTATATCCTGCACTCGGTATCTCGTTGGCGACCAGGAAGTGGTAAAGGAACCGAGGGTCGGCTCCTATCTCCGACTTTGGTTTCAAAACTTTGACGCCGTCAGCACCCATGCAAAAGCGAAAATCCACGAATTTCAGCGCGCGGGTGTGGTCGCCGAAAATGATCCAGGGTCCTTTCCCCTTGACGAGATAGGCGGAGTCGTCAGTGTATCCGCCTATGAACTCCTGCCCTTGGTCGACGATTGGATGCCGACCGACTGCGACGTAGTCGCCTTTCTGAACCTTCAAGTTACCGGAAGAAGCATCTTCAAACACTTTCTCGAAAGGAAGCGCAACAACGCTCATAGCATCGTCTCCAGCTCGTCCAGCCCCTCGATGATCTCCTTCTCTAACGCCTTCAGTTCGGCGATGATGTCCTTCGGCGAGCGATGCTCCTGCGCTTCGTGCACCACCTCCTTGTAGCGATTGATGGAAAGGTCATAGCCGGCCGCCGCGATATCTGCCTTCGGCACGCAGAAGCTTTGCGCCGTCCGGGGCCGCCCGCGCTCGGCGCCGTTTCGCTCCGCCCAGCGCGCGGCGATATCCGGCAGGTTGTTCCTAGCCAGTTCCTCGTCGGTCATGGTCAGGTTGACGAAATGGCCGGCCTCGCGATGTCCCGGCGTCGGCCCTAGCTTTTCGCCCGGCAGCAAGGCGTTGCGCTTGTCGTCGAGCGAAAAGCCGTCGGCCTGACAATCATAGAACCAGACGTGGTCCGTGCCGCCGGAATTGGTCTTTGTGAACAGCACGATCGCGGTCGAGACGCCGGCATAGGGCCGGAACACGCCGGACGGCAGCTTGATGATGCCGTCAAGCCGATGGTCCTCCACAAGCATGCGGCGGACTTCTTTGTGCGCGGTGGAGGAGCCAAACAGCACACCGTCCGGCACGATCACAGCTGCGCGTCCGCCGGGCTTCAAGAGCTTCAGAAAGAGCACCATGAACAGGAGCTCGGTCTTTTTGGTTTTGACGATCGAGAGCAGATCCTTGGCGGTCGTCTCGTAGTCCAACGAACCGGCGAAGGGCGGATTGGCCAGCACCAGCGAATAGCGATCCTCGTCGCCGGCATGCTCTTGGCTGAGCGAATCCTTGTAGCGGATGTCGGGACCCTCAACTCCGTGCAGCGTCATGTTCATCGAGCCGATGCGCAGCATGGTGTTGTCAAAGTCGAAGCCGTGGAACATTTCCTCGTTGAAGTGGTCACGGCTTTCTTGGTCGTGGAACATCTTCGGATGGCTGTCACGCAAATATTCGCCGGCCGCGACTAGGAAGCCGCAGGTGCCGCAGGCCGGATCGCAGATGATGTCGTTCGGCGTCGGCGCCGTCATCTCCACCATCAGCGCGATGATGTGGCGCGGCGTGCGGAACTGGCCGTTCTGGCCGGCGCTGGCGATCTTCGACAACATGTATTCGTAGAGATCACCCTTGGTGTCGCGATCCTGCATCGGCAGCTTGTCGATGAGATCGACCACCTTCACCAGCAGCGCCGGCGAGGGAATGGTGAAGCGCGCACCCTTCATGTGGGTGGCATGTGCCGTGCCCTCTTCCGCCATGCTCCGCAGGAATGGGAAGACGTGCTCGGACATGATTTTGAACATCGTGCCGGCATCCTTGTTCTTCAGCCGCGACCAGCGCATGTCCGCATAGGCGACGCCACCGTTCGCGCCGATGCCGTCCTTGCCATCCTTGAAAATGCGCCGGCGCATCGGCTGGCCGGTGCGCGTCGAGCGGTTTTCCTCAAGCTGCTCGGCATCGTCCAGCCCGCGCATGAAAAGCAGGTAGGTGATCTGCTCGATCACCTCGAGCGGGTTCGCGATGCCGCCGGCCCAAAACGCATTCCAAACGGCATCGATCTTGCTGCGCAGTTCACCGGTGATCATGCTGTCTCCTGCGATATTGGTCGCGGACAGGATTAAGCCACCAGAGTCCAACTTTGAACCCTTGGAAGCCATCATTGCGGTGGATGATCAGCGTGAGGTGCTTCATCGACGATTGAGCGCCGCACTGTGGCAGTGACCCGACCTTACATGCACGACTTCCAATTGGCCGTTGAAGCCCGAGGCGGCTTCGGCTATGAAGCCGTGGCTGGCCGGCTCACCGCCGGTTCGTTTTCCCGGGAAGCACCCGTAGCTCAGCTGGATAGAGCGCTGCCCTCCGAAGGCAGAGGTCACAAGTTCGAATCTTGTCGGGTGCGCCAATTTCTCATTGCATAACAGGTAGTTAGCACTAGGCTTTGCTTAGCTGAAGTCGTTCGGGGTTGAGCGGCGTAAGCGCTGAGAACCGCGCTCGGCTGCGGCCTCGCCAGCCTCAATTCGGATTTGGCGGCGTCGCAACCTTGCCTCCCCGATCGAAACGCCCGAAACGCCTGGCAACCTCGCACATCCCGCCATGAGTGCCTGGACCCGAAACTCGTGATCAGGACGAGGATATCCGGTCGGCGGGCAAAGCGGCCAAGGAACCCGCCGCCGATCAGATCGTTTCGCGATATTGGCCAGATCAACCGGACCGAGGAGAGCTCGAAATTCGGCATGCTCGCAATCGCGCGGCGCCGAATACCGGCCAGTTCCGCCAGTTTTAGGACTTTGGCTCAATGTTGCATGACGTCGACTATGTCCTGCGAAAACTCGATTGGCTGCGCGCCGAAGGCATCTGGCCCAACGGCTTGCGGTATCTTTGGACCGATGCATTCGGCGTCGTGCTCTATGTCTCGCTTTACACAGAAACTGGCGAAGAGCGCTGGCTGGGCGCGGCCGACCGGCTGGTGGCCGATGTCGAGCATGTGCTCGGCCGCCGGCGCGGATTGAGGATCGGCGAGGCGGCGGATCGCGATGGCCAGTATTTCCATTATCTGGCGATGTGGCTGTTCGCCTTGGCGCGTCTCGGCGATCTGAAGCCGGAATACCGCAAGCGGGGCATTGCGCTGGCGCGTGACATTCACCCAGCCTTTGTGATCCCCGGCCGCGGCGTGATCTGGAAGATGCAGGAGGATCTGAGCAGTCCATATCCTGGCTACGGTCTCGGCAGCATGGATGCCTATGACGGTTACGTCTCTTACCGGATGCTCGGTGAGGACGCGCTGGCGGTCGAGATCGCGCAAATGCGCGACCTGATGGAGCGGGATTGGCGCACCCTCGACATCGAGCAGGACCTCGGCCTGGGCATGATGCTGTGGCTCGCCCATTTCTTTCCCGACGAGCCGTGGGCAGAGGCGCAGACGAGGCGTTCGCTGCGAACGCTGGAAACGATGTGGGTCGACCCGCCCGGCTATTTCAGCCGCGCCCCATGGCTGGGCGATACCAAGTTCGCCTTTACCAATTACGGCGTTTCACTCGGCCTGCAGGCCGCCGGTATCTGGCCAGGGCGTATCGACAGGCTGAACGCCTTCTTCGAGGACTGGCGCTCGGGCGACGAATACGACCGCGAGGCGATCACTTGGGTGATGGCCTGCACCTCGCACCTTCCCGGTGCTTTTTTGGCCAGGGGTGGCGAGCGATCGAATGAAAGCGACGAACCCCCGGAACGTTCCTCCGCCGGCCCGGTTGTCGATGGAAGCGCATCGAGACGCGAGGGACGCGGTTGAAATGGCCATTCTCTTAGGAAAACCGGGAAGCTGTTGGGTTGCGGCAGCCACCGCCACGAACTTTCCCCGGTTCGAAGGTTCGCTCCGTGCGGACGCCGTTGTCGTGGGAGCCGGAATTGTCGGCCTGACGACGGCGCTTCGTCTTTGCGAAGCGGGCCGATCGGTGGTCGTCCTCGAAGGCCTGCGGACAGGCGGCCAGGTCACCGGCCGCTCGACGGCCAAGATCACCACGCAGCATGCCCTGATCTATCGTCATCTCATCGACACTGTCGGCCTGGAGTTGGCCCAGGACTACGCCGACGCGAATTCCGCTGGCGCCCAACAAATCCGCGATTGGATCAACAACTACGCGATCGCCTGCGATCTCGAGAGCAAGGACGCCTATACCTACACGTGCAGTGAAAGCCGGCGCGCGGAGGTCGTGGCCGAGGCGGAGGCCGCGCGCCAGGTCGGGCTGGAGGCCGATCTCCTCGATCGCGCGCCGCTGCCTTTCGAAACGACCGCAGCATTACGGTTTCCCGACCAGGCGCAGTTCAATCCAACGATGTATCTGATTGGCTTGGCGGCAGCGGTGACAGCCCATGGTGGTCGTATTTTCGAAAACAGCCGCGCCACCTCGATCGACGAGGCAAGCCGCTGGCGCGTCGTCACCGATGGCGGCGCCGTTGATGCCGGGGACGTCATCGTGGCCACCAACATGACGGTGAAGAGTCCCGTCGGCATGGCGAACCGGACGCAACCGCGCTGCCACACCGCCATGGCCTTTCGGATCGATGATCCCCGCCCTGTCGACGGCATGTTCATCGGCATCGACGATCCGACCCATTCCATTCGCACTGGCCGTGACGTCGAAGGTCCACTGCTGGTCGCGCTCGGCCCCAAATTCAACACCGGCTGGGATGGCGACGTGGCGAGGCGGTTCATCGAACTGGAAAAATGGGCGAGAAAGAACCTTCCCGTCGGTGACGTTGCGTGGCGCTGGTGCAATGAGGACTATGACACGGCCGACAGGGTCCCATACGCTGGCGAACCCGATCCCACCAAGGCGGCCGGCTTCCACATTGCCACGGGTTTCAACGCCTGGGGCATCACCAACGGAACGGTCGCGGGCACGATGATCGCCGACCTGATCTGCGGCCGCCCAAGCCGATGGCAAAAACTCTACGATCCGGCGCGGCCCTATCCCGAGGACTTCCACAAGAATGGCCGCAGTCAATCGATCGTCTCGAGCACGCACGATATCGCGCCCGGCATGGGTGGCGTGATCGTCAGGGGAGACGAAAAGATTGCGGCGTGGAGAGACACCGAAGGAGCACTCCGGGCGGTTTCGGCGACCTGCACCCACAAAGGCTGCACCGTATCCTGGAATAATGCTGACCGCACCTGGGATTGTCCCTGCCACGGCTCGATCTTTGCCGCCGACGGCTCGGTCATCCACGGCCCCGCCCGAAAACCGCTTGCCCAGATTGCATTGTGAAAGCGGCAGCTGTGAAGGCGGCGACCAATGCCGCCGACCTCATGCTGGCCGTTCGTAGGTTCCGACCACTCCGTCTCCTGCAATGCGTGTTTCTGGGCTTGCTTCCAGACCTGATGCACGCCCGCCTGTCCCGGTACGCCGAGGCTCGGCAATCGTTGCCGCGGTGCTCGACGTCTGGCATCAGCACGCGTCGGGTTCTGGACTGTCGGCAGCAGCGCATAATAGCAATCGTTGAGCGGCACCCTCTTCGTCATCGTTCGAAGGACGTGCCCGGCACTGATTCCATGCAAAGCAGTTCGCGGAGTCCGTTGAGGACACATTCAAACGGGAACGCGATCAGACAGAAAGCGGCGCCAGCCGCCGAATGACGAGATGTCGGAAGCGCCCAGCAAGCCCACGGATTCCACCAGGAAGCCTTTGGCGCTGCTGCCGTCGTCAAGCTCTATATTGCCAATGCCCAGCGGCGGCGGGATGGCGGCCACGAAGTGGCCGAAGGCCTCGGCAGGCAGCCGCCAGACCTCTACCTCGATCGCAGTGCCGCCGTTCTCCACACGGACCAGTCCCGGCTTGGGGGTGGCCTGGCCGGCGAGCTGATAAAGCTTGTATGAAGAGGCCGTCCTCATCGCCCGGCAGAACCGGGCGCCGGCCTGCTTGAGCTGGCCATTGAGCGGCATTCCCGAGAGGTGAGCGCCGACCACCACCAATTCGATCGTGCCGTCTTCGGCCGACGCGCCGACAGGCTGCACGCTCGGCTGGCGCCAGCCGGTCGCGCCGAGGGTGAGACCGCTCGCGGCATGGAGATCGCGCGCGATGGACGCCACAAGGCCGTCCAGTCCGGCGGCCGCAAGCAGTGTCACGCTCATCGGCAGGCCGTCGTCGCGCGTGCCGGTCGGCACGGCGATGCCGCACATGTCGAGCAGGTTGACAAAATTGGTGTAGGTGCCGAGCCGGCTGTTGGTCTCGACCGGATCGGCGAGCACGGCGGCGGTGGTGTAGTGCGTCGGCGCGGTCGGCACGCAGAACAGGTCGACCGAGGCGATGAGCGGGGCGAGCTTGGCCCGGTAGGCCTGCAAGGCATAAAGGCCGCGGAAAGCGTCCGCCGCCGACAGCTTCCTGGCGCCGCCGATGATCTTGCTCGTCACCGGATGCATGGCGGCTTCGTTGGCTTCCATGAAATCGCGGATGGCGGCATAGCGTTCGGCCACCCATGCGCCCTCATAGAGCAGGTCGGCGGTGGCGTAGAAATCGCCGAACGGGATTTCAACCAGCCGGCAGCCGAGCCGCGACAGCATGGCGAGCGAAGCCTCGAAGCCGCCCTGCATCGCTGCGTCGCCGAAGAATTTCCAGTCGGCTCTTGCCGGGATGCCGACGCTCGGCACAGGCGGGCGCGCGGCGAGCGGCCGGACGGCGATGTCGCGCGAATAGGGATCGGTCGCATCGCGCGCTGCCGCGACGCAGAACACTGCATGGGCGTCGTCGACGGTCAGCGCGAACACCGACACGCAGTCGAGTGTGCGGCAGGCCGGAACGACGCCGCCTGTCGACAACGCACCGACGGTCGGCTTCAGCCCGACGATGTTGTTGAGGCCAGCCGGGATGCGGCCGGAGCCGGCGGTGTCGGTGCCAAGCGCGAAGGAGACGATGCCGCGCGCCGTCGCCACCGCCGACCCGGAGGAGGAGCCGCCCGGCACCAGCTCCGCGTCGATGGCGTTGCGCGGGATCGGCCAGGGCGTGCGCACACCAACGAGGCCGGTGGCGAACTGGTCGAGATTGGTCTTGCCCACGACCAGCGCGCCGGCGGCCTTGAGCCGCGCCACCACGGTGGCGTCCTTGTCGGGCCAGTAGGTGTATTGCGCGCAAGCCGCCGTCGTCGGCATGCCGGCGACGTCAATGTTGTCCTTGACGGCGAAGGGAATGCCCCACAGCGGTTTTGCCACCGGGTCGAACGGGCCGAGCGCTTCGGCCGCGGCAAGCAGATCCGGCCTGGCGGCGAGATGGATGAAGATGCCCGGATCGTCGGCTGCCTCGATGCGGGCATAAATCGCCGCGATCACATCGCCAATGCCGACACCTCCACGATAGGCGGCGCGCAGGCTCGCTATGTCGAAGTGGACATCGCTCATTTCGTCTCCCCCAGAATGATCACCGGCAGGTCCCATTGGATCAGCACGACACAGCCGTCCTTCGTCCACACCGAATGCTCGGTTCCGACCGGATTGAGGATCACGCTGCCGGCAGGATAGTCGCCGTTCTCGTCGCTCTGGGTGCCTTCCAGCACGACGATGGTCTCCAGCCCGACATGGCGATGGCGCGGCACGCTGGCGCCCGGCCGGTATTTCAGGATCGCGACCGACGGCTCGACCGGCCCACCCTTCAGCAGCCAATGCACGCCGATGCCGTCTCGGAAAGGCTCGAACGCCAGATCGCGCCAGCCGCCGTCGAGCAGGCCGGCAAAGGCAAGATTAGGCATTGGCAATTCCCTCGAGCACCTGGTCGGTCGTCGCCGTCCAGCCGACGATGGCGCCCTGCGCCCTGATCATGGCGATCGCCGCCGCCTTGAACTCGGGAAAATAACTTTCCGTGGCGTCCTCGGCGAGCAGGCACTCATAGCCGCGATCGTTGGCCTCGCGCATCGTCGTCTGCACGCAGACTTCGGTGGTGACGCCGGCAAAGACGAGCTGCTCGGCGCCGAGCCTTTTCAGGTCATCGCCGAAGGAGGTCGCATAGAAGGCGCCCTTGCCTGGCTTCTCGATGACGATCTCGCCGGGCAGCGGCGCAAGCTCGTCGAGGATCGCGGTGCCGGGCTCGCCGGCGATCAGCACGCGGCCCATCGGCCCGGCATCGCCGATACGAACCGACGGATTGCCGCGGTTGCGCTTGGCTGGCGGCAGGTCGGAAAGGTCGGGCCGGTGGCACTCCATCGTGTGGATCACCGGAAGGCCGGCGGCGCGAAAGCCGTCGATCAACCGCTTCACCGTCGGCACGATCGCGGTCACCCGGCTGACGTCGTTGCCGAGGCTGGCGCCGAAGCCGCCGGGCTCGGCGAAGTCGCGTTGCATGTCGATGACGACCAGCGCCATGGTCCGCGGCTTGAAGGCGAACGGAAATGGCTGCGCTGCGATTTCCGCCATTAGTGATGTCCCGCCATGTGCTCGCCGATAGTCTGGACACTGGCCTGCGCAATCGGCGTCTCGTAGACCAGCGCACCGTCCGACATGACGAAGATGCGGTCCGAGAGCTCGAGCAGTTCGTCGAGATCCTCCGACATCAGAAGCACGGCGGCACCGGCATTGCGCGCCTGCATGATGCGGGCGCGGATTTCGGCCACGGCCGAGAAGTCGAGGCCGAAGCACGGGTTGGAGACGATCAGAAGGTCGACCTTGCCGGTGAGCTCGCGGGCAAGCACGGCGCGCTGCACATTGCCGCCCGACAGCGAGGCGATCGGCGAGGCAAGGGATGCGGTCTTGACCTTGAACTGCTCGACCAACCTGGCGCTGAATGCCCTGATGGCGCCGGCACTGATCCAGCTCACCGGTTTGCCGTTGGCGTCGATGTCGAAGGTGCGGAAAGAAATGTTTTCGGCCACCGTCATTTTCGGCGCGCAGGCATTCTTCAGCGGCTCCTCGGGAATGAGCCGCACATTGAGAGCGCGCGCCTCGGCCCGCGTTGCCGCATAGGCGGTGCCGCGCACCATGACCTCGCCGGCATCGCGGGGGCGCTGCCCGGCCAGCACTTCGAGCAATTCCTTCTGGCCGTTGCCGGAAATGCCGGCGATGCCGACAATCTCGCCGGCGCGCACGCCGAGATCCTCGATCCGGATCGACTTCAGCCCGGTGCGGTCCGGCGCCTTCAGCGCCTTGACCTTGAGCACGATCTCGGCGTCCGGCCTGGGCTCGGCGCGGCTGTCGAGGACCGCGATCGGCTGGTCGCCGATCATCATCGCTGCCATGGCTTTGCGGTCGAGGTCGACGACGCGGCCAGTGCCGGTCAGCCTGCCCTTGCGCAGCACGCTGACGTCGTCGGCGAATGCCGTCACCTCATGGAATTTGTGCGAGATCATCAGCACCGTCAGGTTGCCGGCCCTTGTCATGGCGCGCACCAGGCCAAGCACTTCCTGGGCCTCGCCGGGGGTGAGCACGGAGGTCGGCTCGTCCAGGACCAGGAAGGAGCGGCCGAGATAAAGCTGCTTGATGATCTCCAGCTTCTGCTTCTCGCCGGCAGCGAGCTCGGCCACCTTGACATCGAGCGGCAGCTTGAACGGCATTCGATCCATGAACGCGGCAAGCTCGCCGTGCTCCTTGCGCCAGTCGATCACGCCGGGAACCTTCTCACGCGAAATGACCAGGTTCTCGGCGCCGGTCAGCGAGGGGACAAGCGTGAAATGCTGGTAGACCATGCCGAGGCCGAGCGCCGAGGCGTCCCTGGGGCTGGCGATCGCGACCTCGCGGCCGTCGACGAGGATGTCGCCGGCGGTCGGGTGATAAAAACCCATCATGCATTTCACCAGCGTCGACTTGCCGGCGCCGTTTTCGCCAAGCAGCGCGTGGAACGATCCGGCCGGCACCTTGATGGAGACGTCGCCCAACGCCGTGAAGGCGCCGAAACGCATGGTCATGCCGATGGTCTCGACGCCGACGGCCTTGTTGCCGGTGATCGCGCTCATCCTGGCTTCCTTACGGTAGCTGGGCGACGAAGGACGCCGAGCTCGACACCGCGCCGAAGACGCCGCCCTGCATCTTGATCATCTTGATCGCGGCAAGATGATTGCCGTAGTCGGTCGCGCCGCAGCAGTCCTCCAGCATCACGCATTCGAAGCCGCGGTCGTTGGCCTCGCGCATGGTGGTGTGCACGCAGACATCGGTGGTGATGCCTGTGAGCACGATGTTTTCGATGCCGCGCTGGTTGAGGATCAGCTCCAGGTCGGTGGCGCAGAACGAGCCCTTGCCGGGCTTGTCGATGATCGGCTCGCCCTCGGCCGGGTAGAGGTCGGGGATGATGTCCCAGCCCGGCTCTCCGCGCACCAGGATGCGCCCGCAGGGGCCGGGGTCGCCGATGCCGGCATTGATGCGGCGCGAGCGCCAACGCTTGTTTGCGGGCAGGTCGGCGAGGTCGGGGCGGTGGCCCTCGCGGGTGTGGATGATGGTGTAGCCTTTCGCGCGCATGGCCGACAGCACCGACTTGATCGGCTCGATCGGTGCGCGCACCAGCGACAGGTCGTATCCCATATGGTCGACATAGCCGCCCGGCCCGCAGAAATCGGTCTGCATGTCGATGACGATCAACGCCGTGTTGTCGGGGCGAAGCTCGCCATTGTAGGGCCACGGATACGGGTCGGCGTCGATATAGCGCTGGGTGATTTCGGCTCTGGCGTTCATGGCAAAAACTCCAGCTATCTGGTGATCGACAATTCGCCCGGCGCGCCCGCTAGCGAGCGTGTCGGCGACGAGGTGGCGATCATGATGATGAGGGTGAGGATGTAGGGGGCGGCGTAGAACAAATAGTAGCCCTGCGTGACGCCGACCGACTGCAGCGCGGGTCCGAGCGCTCCGGCGCCGCCGAACAGAAGCGCGGCGGCAAAGCAGCCGAGCGGATTCCAGCGCGCGAAGATGACCAGCGCCACCGCCATCAGCCCCTGACCGGACGAGATGCGCTCGGTCCAGCTGCCGGGATAGTAGAGCGACAGATAGGCGCCGCCGATGCCGGCCAGCGCGCCGCCGACGCCGGTGGCGATGAGGCGCACGGTGTTCGGGTTGAGGCCCATGGCGCGCGCGGCATCGGAACTGTCGCCGACGACACGCACGATGAGGCCGGCGCGGGTGTTGCGGAACGCCCACCACAGGACCAGCGAAAGCACCGCACCGATCAAGAACAGGACGTTAACGTCGAGTGCCGCCTGCACCTGCGGAATGTCGGACCAGGCGCCGAAGGGAATGGCCGGAAGATTGGGCGCTTTCGGCTTGATGAACGGCTTGCCGAAGAAGAAGGCGAGCCCCGAGCTGAACAGCATCAGCGCGATGCCGATGGCGATGTCGTTGACTTTCGGGAATTTGCAGATCCAGCCATGGAACAGGCCGAAGCAAAGGCCGGCGGCCGCGGCGGCAAGCAGGCCGAGCCATGGCGAGCTGGTCATGACCGCGACCGCATATGCGGTCATGGCGCCGAAGACGAGCGTGCCTTCCAGCCCCAGATTGATGCGGCCGGAGCGCTCGGTGATGGCTTCGCCCAGCGAAACGAAGATGAAGGGCGTCGACACGCGGATCGCGCCGCCGAGGATGGCGAGCGGCACGCCCCAGAGGCCGATCCCGGTCGCATCCATCACGAGGCCCTCCGCCACAAATCGGGATTGAAGGCCTTGAAGCGGCCGTACAGGGTTTCGCTGAGCAGGATGACGATGAACAGCATGCCTTGCAGCACCAGCACGGTGGCGTCGGGCAGGTCCATGCGGCGCTGGATCAGCCCGCCGGATGCGTCGATGCCGCCAAGCAGGATGGCGACAGGGATGATGGCCAGTGGGTTGTGGCGGGCGAGGAAGGCGACGAGGATGCCGGTGTAGCCATAGCCGGCGGCGAGCGAGCCATTGGCGCTGCCTTGCACGGCTGCGACTTCCAGCATGCCGGCAAGACCGGCAAAGCCGCCCGCGAGCGCGGTAAAGCCGACGATGAGCGGTCCGACGGCCAGCCCCTGCACCTGCGCTGCCCTGACATTGCCGCCGGCGATGCGGGCGGCAAAGCCCCAGCGGGTCTTTTCGATCAGCACCCAGGAGAGCATGCAGGCGACGACGCCGACGGCAAGCCCCCAATGCACCTCCATGCCCGGAATGTTGCCGATGCGGTAGATGTCGGCGAGCGGCTGGGTCGAGGGCTTGTTGAGCGAGGCCGGGTCGCGCAGCGGCCCTTCCACCAGCTGGTTCATCAGGGCGATGGCGATGTAGGCCATCAGCAGGCTGGAAATGGTCTCGTTGACGGCCCGGTAGTGGCGGAGCGCGCCGACGGCACCGATCCAGATGCCGCCGGCGGCCAGGCCCGCCACGCCCATGGCAAGAATGACGATGAAGGAAGGCGCGCCGCCCAGCGCCACGCCTATGGCAGCGGCGCTGACGCCACCGAGCACGATGGCGCCCTCGCCGCCGATGACGACGAGGCCGAGCCGCGCCGGCAGTGCCACGCACAGCGCCGCCAGCAGCAGCGGTGCGGCCCGCGACAGCGAATTCTGAATGGAGAACCACGAGCCGAAGCCGCCCCGCCACATGGTCTCGTAAAGCAGGACCGGGGACTTGCCGACCAGGGCGATGAACAGGCTGAACAGCACCATGCCGGCGACAAGTGCCGCGAGCGGAATGACGAAAGCCTCCGCCCGCCGCGCGATCCACTCCAGCGCCGCCGGATATCCCTTGGCGCCGAGCATGGCCGGCGCCTCCGCACTGCTGACCGTATCCGCCATCGTCCCCGTCTCCGCTCGGCTTTAGGCGGTCGAGCCGACGACGCCCTCGACGAGATAGTCCATGCTTTCGAGCTCGATGGCTGTCTCGACGAAGGCTTGGCCTTCCGTCGCCACGACAGCGCCCTTGTTGCTCTTCAGCGGGCCCTTGATGACGGAGAAGCCGCCCTTCATCATTTCGGCCAGGGTGGCGTCGAATTGCTTGCGGGCCGACTCGCCGACGGCGGGACCGAGCGGGCTCATCTTGACGAAGCCGTCGGCCAGTCCGCCGCGGGTGAAATTGGGCAGCGGCGTGCCGGCGATGAGGTCGTCGACGAACATCTTATAGACCTTCGCCCAGTTCCACTCGGCGCCGGTGAGGTATTTTTCCGGCGCCAGCGGGCTCTGGTTGGCGTGGTAGCCACAGACGAAGGCGCCGCGGCCCGCGGCCGTCTCGACCACCACTTTCGGGCTGTCGACATGACAGGTGATGACGTCGGCGCCCTGGTCGACCAGCGCGTTGGTGGCTTCCGCTTCCTTCACCGCCAGCGACCATTCGCCGGTGAAGATGACCTGGCAGGTGATCGACGGATCGACCGAGCGCGCGCCGAGCAGGAAGGAGTTGATGTTGAGCAGCACCTGCGGAATGGGCTTGGCGGCGACGAAACCGAGCTTCTTCGACTTGGATGTGTGGCCGGCGACGACGCCGTTCAGGTACTGGCCCATGCCGATATAGCCGAAATAGGAGCCGGCATTCATCGGGTGCTTGGCCTTGTCCCACATGCCGCCGCAATGGCGAAACTGCACGTCGGGGAATTTCGCGCACATGGCCAGCATGTGCGGATCGAAATAGCCGAAGGAGGTCGGGAAGATCAGCGAAGCGCCGTCGAGGTTGATCATCGATTCCATCGTCTTCTGGACGTCGACCGTCTCGGGAACGTTTTCCTCCTCGACGATGGAGATGCCTTCGATGCCCTTCAGCGCGGCCGCCCCCTCGGCATGCGCCTGGTTGTAGCCATAGTCGTCCTTCGGGCCGACATAGATGAAGCCGACAGTGGCGGCGGCGGCGAAGGCACGGCTGATCGGAAAGGATGCCGAGGCGAGGCCGAGCGCGGCTCCCGCGGCTGAGGTCTTGAGCAGTTGGCGGCGGTTAAGCATGAATCTGTCGGTCATAGTGAATGCTCCCCTTTGGGACCCTTTTCCGGGTCGGTTAACATGCCGTCCAAGAAAGTGCATGCAACCGCCGTGCCAATTTATGTATGGGAATTTATCCAATAAAATCAGTTATCAGATCGAAGGCTTATGCCTATGCCGGAGGCAATTGCATGCACTTTTTGCCTTGAAAGTAGCCAATTTGACAGACAGATTAAAATAGAGGCATAGAGGGCATGCCTGAGTCGAAAGGCCAACGAGTCGGCCGACTCCACGAGAAGACGCGACGGAGGAAAATTGTCGGGGAAGCGCAGCTTGATCAGGTCGGGCACGACCGTGGATCAGATGGTCCGGGCGATCGGCGACCGGATCGTCACCGGCTACCTGCGTCCCGGCGAAAAGCTGGACGAGACCGCGCTCGCCGCTCGCTTCGACGTATCACGCACCCCTGTCAGGGAGGCGCTCGGCCAGCTCAGCGCCATGGGCCTGGTCGAGAGGCGACCCAACAGGGGCGCTATCGTCGCCGTCGTGACGCAGGAGCATCTCGCCTCGATGTTCGAGAGCATGGCCGAACTGGAAGCGATCTGCGCGCGCTTCTCGGCCGAGCGCATGACCAGCAGCGAGCGTCGCGGGCTCGAGATCGAGCACCAGGCTTCGGCGCGGATGGTGCAGCTGGGCGCCGAGGAGGACTATGAGTATTTCAACACCGAGTTCCATAGCCGGCTTTATCGTGGCGCCCACAATGCGCATATCCACGAACTCACCGTGATGACCCGCAGCCGGTTGGCACCCTTCCGCCGCGCCCAGTTCATGCTGCCCGGACGGCTGGCCAAATCCTGGCAGGAACACGACCTGATCGTCACCGCAATCATGCGCGGAGACAGCGTGGCTGCGGGCAAGGCCGCCAGGGACCATGTCTCTATTGTCAGCGAGGCGAGCGCGGTGTTCGCGGCTGACGATCGCAAACCAATTCGGCGGGACGTGGCCTGAAATTTGCGGACGGTCCGAAGAAGCGGTGCTGCTTCATTCACCAAGAATGCCCGCGACGGTCTCCAGCCGCGGGCATCGAAAGCGTTTTCGACAAACCTGCGGTCAAATGTTGGCGAGCAATTCGTTGACGCGGCTTTCCATGTCGGCAAGTGCGGCATCGACGTCCTTCTGGCCGGTGATTGCAGCGCTCATCTCTTCGCCCACGATGTCCTGGATCGCGAACTGGCGCTGTACCGCCGACGGCAGCGGCCTGCCGAGATCGGCGACCGCGGCGATGGTATTGCGATGCGGCAGTGCCTTGAAGGCGTCCGAGGCGATGATGGCTTTGTAGGCCGGCAGGTGGCCGGTGCGCGACCAATCGAAGTCATGGTCGGCGAAGAACTTCAGGAACTTGCCGATAGCCGCGGTCTGTTCGGGTGTGCGGTCCTTCTGCGAGACTGCCCAGGTGTGGCCATCGGCATATTGCGCGTGGGCGCCGGCAAATAGCTGCGGATACGGGTAGACTGCATAGCCGCCCTTGTTGAGGGCCGTGCCCTTGGTTTCGGACTGGGCGTTGTTGTCGCCGACGACCCACGTGCCGTTGAGCTGCACGCCACCTCCACCGGCAAGGAAGGCGTTGATCGCGCCGCCGTAGTCGAGGTCCTTGGTGGTGTAGTCCTTGTCGAAGATCGCCTTGTACATCTCGACGACCTTCTTGGCTTCCGGCGTGTTCAGCTTCACATGCTTTGGATCGGCGAAGAAATCGGAATTCTGCTGGAAGAGATAGGTGTAGAGATTGCGCGTGTAGAGCGCGGTCTCATTGGCCAGGTTCTGAACGAAGTAAGGCTTACCGGTCTTCTGCTTGAACTGTTCGGCCTGGGCGAGCAGCTCCTCGGGCGACGTCGGAAGGATCGGCGTGCCGTCGGCATTGACGAGGCCGGCCTGTTTGAAGAGATCCATGTTGATGTGATAGAGCATCGTCCAGCTGTCGATCGGCAGGCCATAGATCTTGCCGTCCTTGGTGGCGCCGTTTCGCGCCGCGTCCGTGAAGGAATCGGGTGTGACGCCGACGGACTTCAACAGATCGTCAAGCGGCATCAACAGCCCCTTGGACTGGTAATCCGAAAGCGCGGATTCATGGATCGTGACGATGTCGGGAGCATCGCCCGAAGCAAACTGTGCGGTCAGCTGGTCATAGCCCGGCCATTCCACAGTGCTGACACTGACGTGGACATCGGGGTTGTCGACGTTGAACTTGTTGATCAGCGAGGTGATGATGCCGCATTCGCCTACTGCCTTGGCGACATCGGTGTTGGTGCCGAAATCGGCATCGCAGGCACCGAAAAACCGCTGCACCGTCAATTCCGTCGCTGCAAGGCTCGGGCTTGCGAGCATCAGCACGCCCGCTGAGACCGCTGCAAACAGGACTTTCTTCATTTTCATATCAGTTCCTCCTCCTGAGTCTGCGCCACTCCACGCTGGACTGGCTTCATGCTTCAATCGCTGCGACGCCCGCCGTCAGGCAATCTCGTCATCGCACCGCGGCGCCCGAGACGGCCGTGACGATGTATTTCTGGAAAAACAGGTAGACGATCAGGATCGGCGCGCCGGCGAACACCGCCTGCGCCATCAAGAAGCCGATGCCTTCGGACTGGGCGAAATTGGTCTGTGTCGAGGCCATGCCGACCGTCAGCGTGTACATATCCTTCTTGGTTGCCGAGATCAGCGGCCACAAGTAATCGTTCCACGCGCCGAGGAAGGTGAAGATGCCGAGGGTTGCCTGGGCGGGCACCGTGAGCGGCAAAAGAACCTTCCAGAACGTCCTGAACCGGCTGGCATTGTCCAGCATGGCGGCTTCGTCCAGCTCCTTCGGGATGGCCTTGAAATACTGGGTCATCAGGAAGACGCCGAAAGAAGCCGACAGGCCCGGGAGAATGAGCCCATGATAGGTGTTGTGGAAGTTCAGCATGCTGAAGATCTGATGGCGGGCGACAAGCACGGCCTGTTCCGGAACCGCCAGGCCGAAGAGGACGATCACGAACAGGATGTTTCGGCCAGGGAAATTCAGCCGTGCAAAGCCATATCCGGCAAGCGACGACAGGATCAGCGTTCCGAGCGTCAATCCTCCGGAGACGATGATGCTGTTGAGCACCCAGACGAACACCGACGAGGTGCCGATGGTGTTGATGTAGTTCTTGAGCGTATAGGGCGCCTGAAACACCGAATTCGGATTTGCCATCAGCTCGGCATTTTCCTTGAGCGACAGGCCGATAACCCACAGGACCGGCGCGACCATGACCAGGGAAAGCAGGATGACCAGAGCCAGCAACACGCGGTCGCCGAATGCGCGTCCCTTGATGGAAATGGCTGGAGCCTTCATGCCTGACCCGCCTTGTTGCGCGTGACCAGGTACTGGGCCATGGCCGCCATCAGGATCAGGACGAACAGCACCTCCGAAGCCGCGGCACCCATGCCGAGATCCCAGCGACGGAACGCGGTGTCATAGATGTAGAGCACGATCGGCTTGGTCAGGTTGTTCGGACCGCCGCGCGTCATCAGCCAGGCCTGGCCGAACAGTTGGAACTGCAGCACGATCTGGACGATGACCACCAGGACGAAGGTGCGTTTGATCGACGGCAGCGTAATCGAGCGTAACGTCTGCCAGCGATTGGCATTGTCCAGGGCTGCCGCTTCGTAAATATCCTGCGGAATCTGCTGGAGGGCGGAGAGAAAGAGCATCATCGGCAGGCCGATGCACCACCAGACGGTCGCAATGGCGATGCCGATCATCGCCAGGCTGGGATCGGAAATGAAAGCCGGGGCGGTTGCGCCGAACCATCCGTAGATCGTCGACAGAAGGCCGACATTCGGAATGAACACGATGCGCCAGATCAGCGTGACGATCGTGACCGACAGCACCGAGGAAGAAAAGAACAGGGTCCGCAGCACCGCGGCGGTGCGCGTGCGGCGGTTGAGGCAAAGGGCGAGAAAAAGACCGATCAGTGCCAGGGTCGGCACCGTCAGAAGCACGAAGTAGAAGGTATTCCAGACCGATTGCAGGAACACCTTATCGTGAAACAGCCTGATATAGTTGCCGAAACCGACGAAGTTTCCGGATGAGAACGTGTCGGCCTTGTGGAAACTCAGCCACATTCCCCAGAACAGCGGGACCAGCAGGAGCGTCGTGAAGAAGAACAGGAACGGCGCGACGAAAATGAAGTTTCGCCATTGCGGCGCGTAGATATCGACGCTTGCGGCTCTGACGCCGGCGGCCGGAAGCGTGGTGCGCGGCGTCGCCCGTCGGTCGTCCATGTCAGACCTCCCCCGCGTGCCAGGCGCGACCGGTCTCGCCGAACAGATGCGATTTCCGGCCGTCGAAGGCGAGCCCGACCTTGTCGCCGACCGCGACGCGGCTGTTGCCGACATCCGAGCCGACGATCTGCTGGCCATCGCCAAGCCGGGCGTAGACCAAGGTGCGTTCGCCGAGCCGCTCAAGCACATCGACCACGCCATCGGCATTGCCCTGCCCGACGGGAACGATGCGCACGTCTTCCGAACGGATGCCGAAAGTGTATTTGCCATCGCTCGTCTGGCCGGAGGCGATCTCGGTCTGAACCGATACGCCGTCCGCAAACCTGGCCGTGGCATTCCGGCTCGATCTGTCGAGCGTCGCCTCGACAAAATTCATTGCCGGCGCGCCGACGAAGCCTGCGACGAATTTGGTCGCGGGGCGGTCGTAGATCTCCATGGGAGAGCCGATCTGCTCGATCTTGCGATTGTTCATGACGACAATGCGGTCGGCGAGCGTCATCGCCTCAACTTGGTCGTGGGTGACGAAGATCATCGTCGATTGCAGGCGCTGGTGCAGTTGGGCAAGTTCGATGCGGGTACGGGTCCGCAATGCCGCATCGAGATTGGAGAGCGGCTCGTCGAACAGGAAGGCCTTCGGCTCCTTGACGATCGCACGGCCGATGGCGACGCGCTGCCGCTGGCCGCCGGAGAGCTGGCCCGGCTTGCGCTCGAGCAAGTGCTCCATTTCGAGGATGCGGGCGCTCTCCTTTATGCGCGCATCGATGACGTCGCGCGGCATGCCAATATTCTCAAGCCCGAACGCCATGTTGTCGCGCACGCTCATATGCGGATAAAGCGCATAGGACTGGAACACCATGGCAATGCCGCGCTTGCCCGGCGGCAGATGATCGATACGTTCGTTGTTGATGGCTATCTCGCCGGTATCGACAGTCTCGAGGCCCGCGATCATGCGCAGAAGCGTCGATTTCCCGCAGCCGGAGGGCCCGAGAAACACGATGAATTCGCGTGTCTTGATGGAGAGAGACAGATCATCCAGCACCGTCATGGCGCCGAAATGCTTGCTCACATTCCTGATCTCAATATCGGCCGTCACGTCGAGGCTCCTCCTCAGCCCATGCACGACGATGCGCCTGAAGTCAGAGCTTCAGGCGGACCATCTGGTAGGAATAGGGCGGCAGCGGCAGGCTCAGCTTGCCGCCCACCAGCGACGCGCCGGTCCCCTTCCTGGGACTGACATTGCTTGGGTTCTGCGCCGAATTGACGGCTTTCAGATCAGCATGCGCCATCAGCTCATGGTCGACGATCTCAGCCGCGCCGAAGCCCGCTATGTCGATCGCGGTTTCGATTTCCTCGCTCGAATGGCGGTTGATGGCAAAGAAGGTGACATGTCCGGTTTCCGTGTCATGCACGCCGGCGACATCGACATAGGAAACGTCACCGGCAACGGTGGAGCTGTAGGTCGGACTTTCCACCTTGAGATCCAGCGCATTACCGCGGCCGTAGATCGAGGCATAGAGATAAGGATAGAAGATCGTCTGCCGCCATGCCGGGCCGTTGGGAACGGTCATGATCGGCGCGATGACGTTGACCAGTTGCGCCAGGCACGCGATCTTGACCACGTCGGAACGACGGATGAAGGTGTTGAGGATCAGGCCGACCTGCAGCACGTCCTCGAAATTGTAGATGTCTTCGAGCAATGGCGGGGCGAAGGGCCAACCCTCATTGCCGCCAAGGATCTTCTTGTCCTGCTCCTTGGAATGGTACCAGACGTTCCATTCGTCGAACGAGATGTAGACCTGCTTCTTGGAGCGCTTCTTGGCCTTGATATAATCGATGACGCCGGCGACCGAGACAATGTAAGCGTCGAGCTTCTCGCTCATGGCTAGATAATTCGGCGCGTCGTTGGCTTCATTGTCGAAATACATGTGCAGCGAGATGTAATCCACCTCGTTGTAAGTATGATCGAGAACGGTCGCTTCCCATTCCGGATATGTCGGCATCTTGGCATTTGACGAGCCGCAGACCACGAGCTCGAGCGACTTGGAGAAGGCACGCATCGCCTTGGCGGTCTCGTGGGCCAGGCGGCCATACTCGTCGGCGGTCTTGTGGCCGATCTGCCAGGGGCCGTCCATCTCGTTGCCAAGACACCAGAGCTTGACGTCAAAGGGCTCCTTGCGGCCGTTGGCGATGCGCTTGTCGCTCCACTCGCTGCCGCCGGGATGATTGGCGTATTCCAGAAGGTTGCGGGCTTCATCGAGCCCACGCGAGCCGAGATTGACGGCAAGCATCATCTCGGTGTTCGCCGAGGCGCACCAGTCGGCAAATTCATGCAGGCCGACTTCATTGCTTTCCGAAGTGTGCCAGGCAAGGTCAAGGCGCACAGGGCGTCCTTCCTTGGGGCCGACGCCATCTTCCCAATTGTAAGCGGATACGAAATTGCCGCCAGGATAGCGGACGATCGGAACTCTGAGCTCCCTGACGAGATCGATGACGTCGCGACGCATGCCATTGTCATCCGCCGTCGCATGGCCGGGCTCATAGATACCGGTGTAAACCGCCCGCCCAAGATGCTCGATGAAGGATCCATAGAGCCTGGGATCGATCTTCGAGACGATATAACGCGGATGCGCCGTAACGGCCGCCTTCATGCATTCCCTCCGAGAGTATCATAAATAGTGATTTAAATCACCTTATTAGATATCAAAGGGAAACAGCATCCGTTCGTCAAGCGAAAAACCGCCAAAAGTCTGACAATTGACCGGCAGCCTCAGCCGCAAATGCAGCCAAATATTTGAAATTATTTCACTATTTTTGAGACCCGATTTGACGATATCAACCGGTTTTGATCCTCAGCAGAATGTCCTGATCGTAATTTCCAAATCCCTTGCCGAAAATATTGATTCCGCCGGGACGCTCGGCGTCGTCCTTGACGCCGATACGAACGCGGATTGAATGATGACCCTTCAGGTCGAGGGCGGCGAGACTGGTCTCGGAAATCCTGACGCCGTCGACATAGGTGCCGTCAGCGGAAACCCGCCAGTTCTTCAGCTTGCCATATTGCGAGCCCTTGAGCTTCCACCAGGAGGGCGTGAAAACGCCGCGCTTGTCGCCGAAATCGCCAGGTGAGGTCCAGGTGCCGACGTCGACGCCATTGATCGTCAGCGTGATGTCGGAAGGCCAGTCGGCGCTGGTGCCCGGAACTTCCGAGGACAGTTCCACCACCAGCTCGAGCTCGGTAATCTCGGTATTGGCGAGCTTGGCATTGTTGGGGAACTGATATTCGACAAAGCCGCGCGTGAACCACAACAAACCGGCCTTCATACGGTCCGGATCCAGGAAAGTGTTGGGCACATCGAGCAGGCCGATGATCCCGTCCGGCGAACAGAGACCGCAGGGCGCGGTGACCTCGAAGCCGGTGTAAAGCCCAATCGGCATCGATACTTCGATCGCGTCGTTCTTAAGCGCACGATACTCGCTCTTGAAGACCACGAGCACTTCCTCGGCGGTGGGATAGCAGATCTTCTGGCTGCCTTTCTTCGCCTTCTGGTTCTCGGTGCGGATCAGGCCCGCATCCTCAAGTACCTGGATATTGGTCGAGACCGTCGACTGCGGCAGCGACAGCACGGAGGCGATTTCGTTGACATTCATCGGCCCCTTCTCATGCAGCAGCCTCAGCATGGAAATGCGCGCCGAAGAGGCAAGGCCCTTAAGGACGGCCATGCCCTCCTCAGGGTCGATCACCAGAAAATTGCGACTCAATGGATTGCCAGCCTATGCGATTTGCACCCGAAATCAGCTTGTATATCGGGATAATTGATTCAATCAATGCGGCGGCGGCACTCCATGCACCTTTTTGGTTGAGCGGCCGCGAAGAGGCCATTTGTTCCTCGGCAGGCTTGCCGCCTCGTGCGACCTAGCCAAGCAGGACGTCGGGTGCGCCATTTACCGGCGCCGCGAAACCCTCACCCCAGCGTCTCGCGGATCGCCTGCGCCAGCCGCTCCACCCCGTCCCGCGTCTGCGCGGCATCACACGCCGCATAGCCCAGCACCAGGCCTTGCGTTGGGGCCGTGTTCTGGAAATATTTCGACAGCGGCGAGACGTTGATCGCCCTTTTTGCTGCGGCCTGGCTGACCTTGATGTCATCGATGCCCTCTCTCAGATAGCCCACCACCTGGATGCCGGCTTCGGCGGGGGACAGCGTGATCTCATCGCGCAGGCGCTCGGTCACGATCTCGCGAAAAAGCTGGCGGCGCTGGGCGTAGATGCGGCGCATGCGCTTCAGATGCCGGCTCATATGGCCTTCGGTGATGAAGTCGGCCAAGGCGGCCTGCAGCAGCAGCGGCGCGAACTGACCGGTGGTGGAGAGCGCATTAACGATGCGGCCGGCAAGCTCCGGCGGAAGCACCATGAAGCCGAGGCGCAGCGCCGGGAACAGCAGCTTGGCGAAGGTGCCGACATAGATGACGCGGCCGGAGCGGTCCATGCTCTGGATCGCCGGCACGGGCCTCCCTTGAAAGCGGTACTCGCCGTCGAAATCGTCCTCGATCACCCAGGCATTCGCGGTCTCGGCGATGTCGAGCAGGCGCAGCCGCTCCTCCATGCGCATGGTGATGCCGAGCGGATGCTGGCAGGCCGGCGTCACATAGATGAGACGGGGCGAGAAGTTTGGAGCATCGAGCCGCCAGCCGCGCTCCTGGTCGACCGCAATCGGCAGGATTCTTGCGCCGGCCACGGTGAAGGCGGCCTTGGCGCCGTAATAGCCTGGCTCCTCCATCCACACCGTGTCGCCGGGGTCGAGCAAAAGGCGCGCCAGAAGGTCGAAGGCGGCCTGCGCGCCGGTGGTGATGACGATCTGCTCGGGACGACAGCGCACGCCGCGCGCGGAATAGAGATAGCCGGCGATCGCTTCCTTCAGCGCGGGATGGCCGGTGACGTCATAGGTGCCGAACAGCGTCTCGCCGCCATGGCTGGCGCGGCGCGCGACCAGCCGGCCCCAGACGCCGAAGGGAAAGCTCTGCGCATCCGGCATGCCGGGGTGGAAGGCGACGTGTCCCGGCCGGCCGTGGTGATAGGGCTGGCTGAGCAGCTGCTGGCCGCGCAGCGAGGGCTGGCGCAACGGCACCGGCGGATCCTCGGCCGGCGTTTCGCGCGGGCCTTCGGGCAGATCGACGATGACCGGGCGCGCGCCCTGGCGATTGGCGAGATAGCCCTCGGTGACGAGTTGGTCATATGCGGCGACGATGGTGTTGCGGCCAAGGCCGAGTTCGGCGGCCAGAGCGCGGGTGGAAGGAAGCTCCGAGCCGGGGGGAAGCGTGCGGTTGCGGATAATGGCGACGAGGCCGTGATAGAGCTGGCGCGACAGATGCTCGGGGCTCGAGCGGTTGACGGCCAGCATGTCGAGCGGGAACGCCTGGGGTTTGGGGTGGGAGCGCATCGTTTATCCCCACCCATGGATGCAATGGCAATGGCGTGCCGCGACACGCTTGTGCTGCAAGGTCGAGTTCCTTCGCCCCCCTCTCTGTCCTGCCGGACATCTCCCCCTCAAGGGGGGAGATTGGCAGTTCAGGCGTCTCGCTTTTCTTTGCGACGTCGGCGATTGGCGAAAGCCGGCGCGACATCCGATCTCCCCCCTTGAGGGGGAGATGGCCGGCAGGCCAGAGAGGGGGGCCTCGCGCCGACGATCAATGATTTCGAGGTAGCCCATCTACCCATCCTGCCACACCCGCCTCTCCGCACAAACTGGTTCCTTTATTTTCCAGAAAACTGGCCCTCGCGATGGAGACAGAGCGGCGTAGACTTCGCTCAATGACGTTGGGGTAAGACGCCGACAAAACATCTGAGGCGCGGCGCTGGGAGGGCGTCTTGCCGAACGAAACGGCAGGGTTTCGCCCCGCCGCCGGCAACCGCAGCCATCTCCTCCCGAGACAGGACACCCCGCAGCCATCATGGCTGCGGGGCGGAAAGCGAGCAATGACGACAGTTCGACTTGGCATCAACCCGATCACCTGGACCAATGACGACGTGCCGGAACTGGGTGGTGACACGCCGCTCGAGACCTGCCTCAGCGAGACCGCGGAGGCCGGCTATGCCGGCACCGAGCTTGGCGGCAAGTTCCCGCGCGAGAGCCGTGCGCTGAGGCCCATCCTCGACCATTACGGGCTGGCGCTGGTCTCCGGCTGGTATGACGGGCGCATCTGCGAGAAGGAGGTGGACCAGGAATTCGAGGCGATCCGGCCGCATCTGACGCTGCTTCGCGACCTCGGCGCCAGGCGCGTCGTCTATGCCGACACCTCGCGCGGCCGGCATGGCGCCATCCACGACCCGATCTCGCAGCGGCCGAAGCTGATGGACGGGGAATGGAAGGCCTATGGCGCCAAGATCACCCGGCTCGCCGAGCGCTTTTCCGATTTCGGCGTCGGCATGGCCTTCCACCATCACATGGGCACGATCGTCGAGACCGACGCGGAGATTGACAGGCTGATGCACAGCACCGGCGAGGCGGTCAGCCTGCTTTACGATACCGGGCACTGCGCCTTTTCGGGCGGCGACCCGGAGCAGTTGCTGCGCCGGCACGTGGAGCGCGTCGTGCATGTCCATTGCAAGGATGTGCGCCCGGCCATCTTAAAGAAGGCGCGTGAGGCCGACATGAGCTTCATGGGCGCGGTGATGGACGGCATCTTCACCGTGCCGGGCGACGGCGCGATCGACTATCCGACGCTCTTAAAGATCCTGGCCGACCACGGCTATTCCGGCTGGCTGGTGGTCGAGGCCGAGCAGGACCCGGCCAAGGCGCATCCCTTGACCTACGCGACGATGGGGTATCGGAATCTGAAGAGGCTGGCCGAGGGCGCGGGTTTCTACGTCCACGAGCGCAAGGCCTGAAGAAAGCATGAGGCGCCGGGGAGGGAAATGAGCTCGGTTCTGTACCAGAAGGTGGTCAAGAGCTTCGGCGCGCTCAACGTGCTGCGATCGCTCGACCTCGCGGTGCCGGACCACAAATTCCTCGCCCTGCTCGGCCCGTCGGGCTGCGGCAAGACGACGGCGCTGCGCATCCTGGCTGGGCTCGACATGCCGACCGCCGGCAAGGTCTTTATCGGCGAACGCGACGTCACCCGGCTGCAGCCGCGCGACCGCGACATCGCCATGGTCTTCCAGAGCTACGCGCTTTATCCGCAGATGACGGTCGCCGAAAATATCGGCTATCCGCTGTGGATACGCGGCACGCCCGAAGCCGGGCGAAAGGCCAAGATCGGCGAGGTCGCCGCCGTGCTCGAGATCGGCCATCTGCTCGACCGCCGTCCGCGCCAGCTCTCGGGCGGACAACGCCAGCGCGTCGCGCTGGCCCGCGCCATCGTGCGCGACCCGGCGGCCTTCCTGATGGACGAGCCGCTGTCCAATCTCGACGCAAGACTGCGGCTCACCATGCGCGGCGAGATCAAGCGGCTCTGCCAGCGCCTCAGCGCCACCACCATCTATGTCACCCACGACCAGGTCGAAGCCCTGACGATGGCCGACTTCGTCGCCGTCATGCATGGCGGCGAGTTGCAGCAGATGGCGCCGCCCATCGAGATCTACGACCGCCCGGCGAACCGCTTCGTCGCCACCTTCGTCGGCAACCCGCCGATGAACATTCTGCCGGCAGCGCTTTGCGAGCAAGGCATCATCGTGGCCGGCAAGGTCGTCCCACTGGACGCCGCGCGGCTTGCTGCCTGCCGCGCCTCCTCCGTCGCCGAAATCGGCCTCCGGCCGGAGGACTGCAGCGCTGCCGGCGTCGGCACACCCGATGCCCTGCCCGGCGAAATCTACGTCGTCGAACCGATGGGCAACGAGACGCTGGTCAATGTCCGCCTCGAAGGCGGCAACGTCTCGGTCCGGGCCGGCCGCGATTTCAGGGGCGTGGTGGGTGAAAGCATCGGCGTCGCCTTCGACCCGGCGAACGCCTGTTTCTTCAATTCGGACGGCCTGACAGCCGTCCACAGGGTCAACAACAATGGGAGAGTGACATGATGCATTCCAGCAGACTTACTCGCCGCTCCGTCATCAAGGGTGGGCTTGGGCTGGCTTTGGCGACCACCGCCCTCACCACGCTTGGCCTGCCGATGCCTGCCCGCGCCGCCGGAAAGAAGGTGATCATCGGCGCCTTCGCCGATGGCGGCCTGACGCCGTTCAAGGAAAAGATCATCCCGCTGGCCAAGGAGCAGGGCTTCGACATCCAGTTCCTCGAGGACGAATACGGGGTGACGCTCGAGAAGTGGTTCGCCGACGCCCAGAGCGGCGCCGGCCAGTATGACCTTTACCTGCTCGACGACCCATGGGTGCCGCAGTTCGGCGCCGCCAACGTGCTCGAGGATCTTGGCGCCGGAGGCATCGATGGGTCGGACAAGGACTGGATCGGCGCGATGATCGACATGGGCTATTGGCCGCCGCAGAAGGGGCCGCGCGTCAAGGGCTTCGAGAACGCCAAGCCGACGTTGATCTGCGTGCCCTTCGTCGGCGACCTGCAGACGCTGACCTATCGCAACGACGTCTTCACCGGCGGTGCGCCCAAGACCTGGGACGAGGTGATCGCCAAGGGCAAGGAAGGCGTCGCGGCCGGCAAGATCAAATACCCGGTCGTCTTCCGCGGCGTTTCCGGCAACCCGATCGTCACCAGCTGGTATCCGGTCTTCCTGTCGTTCGGCGGCTCCTTCTTCGACGACAAGTGGAACCCGATCTTCAATTCGGCCGAAGGCAAGGCCTCGGCCGATTTCTTCGTCGGCACGATGAAGCAGAACGCGCCGAGCGGCGTGGTCGAGTTCGACTCCGACCAAGAGGGCGCGGCGATCCTCGGCGGGGAGGCAGGGGCGATCATCCAATATTCGGGCAACGCATTGAAGGCGGACGACCCCGCCCAGACCAAGGTGGCCGGCAAGCTCGATTTCGGCGTTGTGCCGAAGCAGGAAAAGGCGATCGCCCAGATGGGCATATTCATCGCCGGCGTGCCGAAATCGGCGCCCAACAAGGCGAATTCGATCGAATTCCTGAAGTGGTATGTCAGCGCCGAAACACAGGCCAAGCTCTCGGAAGCGGGCTCTATTCCCGTCAAGCGCAGCGCCTTCGGCATCGCCAAGCCCGGCAACCGACTGATACCGGTCGCCCTGCAGCAACTCGACGCCGGCGCGCTGCCGCGGCCGCGCACCCCCGACTGGGCGAAGGTCGAGGAACTGCTCGGCATCGAGCTCAACAAGGCTTTGCAGGCCGGCTCCGGCGGCGGTGCGGCCCTGGACACGGCGGCCAAGCAGGTCAAGGACTATCTGACCACGGCCGGGTACTACTGATGCAAACCGGCATGCAGGCACGCAAATATCGCCTGCAGGGGGCGGGGCTCGACCTCGCCCTCCCCTATCTCATGCTGGCGCCGGGCCTGACGATCGTGCTCGGCGTGCTCGTCTACCCGCTCTGGGACGGGCTGCGCGCCAGCACCAGGGCTTACCGCTACGGCTCGCCGGTCTCCCATGTCGGCTTCCGGAACTATGTGCAGCTTTGGAGCGACGCGCAGTTCCTGAATTCGCTGTGGGTCACGGTCAAGTTCGTGGCGCTGTCGGTTTCGATCGAGGCCGTGCTGGGCTTCGCGCTTGCCTTGTTCTGCCTGCACGAATTCCGCGGCATTCGGCTGCTCAGGACGGTGCTGATCATTCCCATGGTGATCACGCCGGTCGTTGTCGCCATCCTGTTCAGGCTGATCTACGCCAGCGACGCCGGCATGCTGACGGCGCTGTCAGAGGCCATGGGCGGCGGCGGGGTCCAGATCCTCGGAAACCCGCTCAATGCCTTCATCGGCCTTGTCGTGCTCGACGTCTGGGAATGGACGCCGCTGATGTTCCTGATCCTGCTCGCCGGCCTGCAGTCGCTGCCGCACGAGCCGTTCGAGGCGGCGCGCGTCGACGGCGCCGGGTCCTGGCGCGTCTTCGCCGATCTCACCTTCCCGATGATGCGGCCGGTGCTGGCGGTCGCCATCGTGCTCCGCACCATCGATGCCTTCGGCACCTTCGACCAGGTTTTCGTGCTGACCCGGGGCGGGCCGGGCGAAGCGACGAGGCTGATCTCGATCTATGGCTACGACACCGCTTTCAAATTCCAGCAGACCGGATACGCGGCGGCGCTGTTCGTGACGATCGGCCTCGTCGTGCTTGCGCTCGCCTTCAGCGCCATCAGGCTCCTGCGCAGGATCGACGCGTCATGAGCACCCGCCTGGCGCGCATCCTCACCACCATTTTCTTGCTGGCAGTGGTGCTGCTGCCGATCTACTGGCTGGTGTCCACCTCGCTCAAGTCCAACCGCGAGATCACGCAGGAAGGCACGCTCTATCCGCATGTGCCGACGCTCGACAATTACGTCAGGCTGTTCACCGAAAAGCAGTTCGGCTCCTACCTGACGAACTCGGTGGTGGTCACCTTCTTCTCGGTCGCGATAGCGCTGGTCTTCGGCGCGATGGGCGCCTACGCGATCGCGAGGTTCCGCCTGCCATTCGCCGCGGAGCGCAAGATCGGGCTCTTCCTCCTGACACTGCGCATCATCCCGCCGGTGGTGATCCTGATACCCGTCTATCTCTTGATGCTGAGCCTCGGGCTGCTCGACAGCTGGCTCGGACTGATCGCCACCTACACCGCCTTCAACGTCACCTTCTGCGTCTGGATGATGGAGAGCTTCTTCCGCGAGATCCCGGTTGACCTCGAGGAGGCGGCGATGGTGGACGGCGATTCACGCTTCGGCGCCTTCCGCCGCATCACGCTGCCATTGGCGGCACCGGGGCTCGCGGCCACCGCGATCTTCGCCGTGCTGGTCACCTTCAACGAATTCCTTTTCGCGCTGGCGCTGACCGCGACGCCGCGGGCGATGACCATGCCGCGCGGCACCGCCACACTCATCGGGCGCATCGATACCGACTGGGCCTCGATGGCGGCCGCCGGCGTCATCGGCGCGTTGCCGATCGTCTTCTTCGCACTCCTGGTGCAGCGGCATCTGGTGCGCGGGCTGACCATGGGCGCGGTGAAATGATTGCCGCTCGGATACACGAACCGGCGGGCAGCGCTGGAGCGGCCTGATGAGAAAGTCGAACGCATGATGGATGTTTGTCTGTTCGGGGTGGGGCTGATCGGCCGCGTGCATGCGAGCAATCTCGCGCGCCACCCGAAGGTGCGGCTGCGCTACGTCGTCGATCCCAATCGCGAGGCGGCCGAGAAGGTCGCCGCCGTAACCGGCGCCGAGATCGTAGATACCGAGACCGTTATGAACGATCCGGCAGTGAAAATGGTGTTCATCGCCTCGGCCACGCGCACGCACGCGGAGCTTGCCATGGCGGCCGCCGCGCATGGCAAGGCGATCTTCTGCGAGAAGCCGATCGATCTTGACCTCAAGCGCACCGACGAGTGCCTGGCCCTGGTCGCGAAAGCCGGCGTGCCGTTCCAGATCGGCTTCAACCGCCGCTTCGATCCGAGCTTCCGGGCGCTGAAGGAGCGCCTCGACGGCGGCGAAATCGGCGCCATCGAGCAGGTCATCATCACCAGCCGCGATCCCGAACCGGAGACCGAGGAAGCGCTGGCCGGAGGCGGCGGCGTCTTTCGCGAGATGACCATCCACGATTTCGATATGGCGCGGAACATGCTTGGCGAAGAGCCTGTGGAGCTCTTCGCGACCGGCTCCTCGCTTGTTGCGCCGCAATACAGGAAGCTCGGCGATTACGACACGGCGATGTTCATCCTGCGAACGGCATCCGGCCGGCAGTGTCATATCAACAACAGCGTCAGGGCCGCCTATGGCTATGACCAGCGCATCGAGGTGCACGGCGCCGACGGCATGCTGCAGGCCGGCAACCGGCTGCCGACCTCTGTGGAAATGTACGGCGGCAAAGGCATATCGCGCGACAAGCCCTATTACTTCTTCGTCGAACGCTATGCCGAGTCCTACGCCGCCGAGATCGATCACTTCATCACCTGCGTCGAGACGGGCAGGAGTCCGGCGGTCACGGCCAGCGATGGGCGCAAGGCCATGATCCTTTGCGAGGCGGCGCTTGCGTCGGCTCGGTCCGGCAGGTTCGAACCGGTGAAACTCTAAGCGGATGGTGTGAAGGCAAGCGGGAGTCCGAAATGAAGATTGGCATGATCACGGACAGCCTCGGCAACCTGTCCTTCGACGAGATGCTGCGCGCCTCGGCCGATCTCGGGCTGGAGACGCTGGAGTTCGCCTGTGGCAACTGGTCGTCCGCGCCGCATATCGACCTTGCGGCGATGCTGGACAGTGCCGCGATCCGAACCGAATTCGTCGCCAAGGTTCGCGACCATGGGCTGACGATCGCGGCGCTTAACTGCTCCGGCAACCCGCTGCATCCGGGACCGCAGGGCAAGCAGCATCGCCAAGTGACCGAGGACACAATCCGGCTGGCGAGCCTGATGGGCATCGACCGGGTGGTGATGATGTCCGGGCTGCCGGGCGGACCCGGCGACACCAATCCCAACTGGATCATCACCGACTGGCCGCCCGAATGCGCCGACATCCAGCGCTACCAGTGGGACGATTGCATCGTCCCGTATTGGCGCGATCTCGTCGGATTTGCGAACAATCTGGGCATCAGGAAGCTTTGCCTGGAACTGCATGGACATCAGGCCGTATACAATGTCCAGACGCTGTTCCGGCTGCGCGATGCGGTCGGCGAGACGGTCGGCGCCAACTACGATCCGAGCCATCCGATGTGGATGGGCGCCGATCCCATTGCCGCCGTGCGCAAGCTTGGCTCGGCCATCTACTATGTCCACGCCAAGGACACACGCATCGAACCGATACCGGCGGCCGTCGACGGCACGCTCGATGCGCGCCCGCCAAATCAGTTTGCCGAAAGGGCCTGGAATTACATCACGCTGGGCTACGGCCACGGCGAGACCTGGTGGCGGCAGTTCTGCACCGCGCTGAAGCAGGCCGGCTATGACGACGTGCTGTCGATCGAGCATGAGGACATGATGCTGTCGCCGATGGAAGGCATGCGCAAATCCGTGGCGCTGCTGCGCAATGTCGCCATCAACCTGGCCTGAATGCTCAGATCCGGTCCTGCATTGGTAGGTGATCACCGCCCGTTGCGGCGGCCTCGATGGCCGGCAGGCCTATCTCACATTAACCCAGCGCTGCTCCTGGAACGAACGGGCCATGGCATGCACGGTGCGCTCGATCTCCAGCCCCTCGTCGAAGTCGATGATGCGGGCCGGCTTACCAGCGATGCGCATCAGGAGCTCGCGGCATTCGATCATCTTGAGGTCGTTGAAGCCGAGGCCGTGGCCAGGCGCCGGCAGGAAGGAATCGTAGGGCTTGTGGTGCGGCGCCACCAGGATAGTGCGGTAGCCCTGCTCGGTTGGCCGGTCGGCGGTGAGGTAGAGCTGAAACTCGTTCATCCGCTCCTGGTCGTAGAGGATCGAGCCCTTCGAGCCGAAGATCTGGATGGCAATGCGGCCCTTGCGGCCCCAGGCCGAGCGGTTGACCAGCAGCGAGCCGGCAACGCCGTTCTCAAGATGCATCAAGACGCTGGCGATGTCATAGGTCTCGACCGCGCGGCGGGCGCCGGAAGCGGTTCTGCGGTCGGCATAGGGTTTGACCATGTCGCACATGACGCGCGAGACACGGCCGAACAGCGCCTTGATCAGCGACAGCGGATGCACGGCGAAATCGTCGAGCGCGCCATAGCCGGAAGAAGCCTCGTGTTTCCAGAAGAACAGCGCCTCCGGATCGGCCATGAAATCCTCGTCCATCTCGATGCGCACGAGGTTGACGTCGCCGATGATCTTTTCCTCGAGCAGCGCGCCGATATGGCGGATGGCGGGGTTCTGGATGTAGTTGTAGCCGAGCACGGCGACCTTGCCGGATGTCCTCGCGGCCTTCGTCATCGCCTCGGCCTCGGCGAAACTCGGCGCCATCGGCTTCTCGCACCACAGATGCTTGCCGGCTTCGAGGATGGCGATCGCCATTTCCGGGTGGAACTGGTTTGGCGTGGTCAGCGAGACGATTTCGACGTCCGGATCCTCGACCACGGCGCGCCAGTCGCCGGAGCCTTTTGCGAAGCCGAACTCGGCAGCTTTGCGTTTGGCAAGCTCGTCATTCACCTCGCCCAGATGCACCAGTTTCGGCTTGTCGACATCGGGAAAGACGGTGCCCACCGCGTTCCAGGCGATGGCGTGGCACTTGCCCATGAAGCCAGTGCCGATGAGGCCCACTCCGACCATGTCGATTGTCTCCAGGATAAAGGAAAGTATGTGTGGATGGATTAGTCTATTTTAGTAAAGAATGGAACATCTAAATCATTTTTTATGGTGTTCTTGCGCGAACTCGCTATGATGAGGCAGGAGAGACAAACCTTATGAGCGTGGGCGGAGCGACGATGGACGAACGGGTGCCTCGCGATTTCGAAACGCTGCGCGCGACGATCCTGGACAGGCGCGCGAGCCTGCCCAAGCGCATCGCGCAGATCGCAGCCTATGCGCTCGACAATCCCGACGACATCGCCTTCGGCACGGCGGCGAGCATCGCCGCCTCGGCCGGCGTGCAGCCCTCGACGCTGATCCGTTTTGCCCAGCAGCTCGGCTTCGACGGCTTCACCAGCCTGCAGCAGGTTTTCCGCGAGCGGCTGCGCGAGCGCAACTCCTCTTATGACGAGCGGCTGGCGGCGTTGCGCGCCAAGGCCGAGGAAGGCCGCGGGCATCGGGCGATCTTCGACGGCTTCGTCGCCGCCGCCAGCACCTCGCTGGGCGACATTTCGCGCTCGCTCAACGATGCCCATTTCGAGGAGGCGGTGGCGCTGCTGGCTAAGGCCGAGACGATCTATGTGCTGGCCAAGCGCCGCTCCTATCCGGTGGCGTCCTACATCGCCTATGCGCTGGGCAAGCTCAAGATCCGCAACCAACTGGTGGAATCGGCCGCGGGGCTGAACGCCGAGATGATCGGCTTCGCCACGCCGCGCGACGCCGTCATCGCCATCAGCTTCTCGCCTTACGCGCCGGCGACCGTCGAGGAGACGCGCTCGATCGCCGAGCAGGGCGTGCCGATCGTGGCGATCACCGACTCGTCCTTCTCGCCGCTGGCGCAATTCGCCAAGGTCTGGTTCGAGGTCGCCGAGGCCGATTTCGGCGGCTTCCGCTCGATCTCGGCGACGATGGCGCTGGCCATGGCGCTGACTGTCGCCGTGGGCGAGAAACGCCGCGAGACCGGGCGCCGACGCAAGGGCTGAGCCTCCCAGATGAGCGCTTTTCGGCTCGGGAATGCTCATTCTATATTGACTGTAGATTGGAATTAATATTTCATATTGACGACACCGCGCCGTCGACAGCGCGTGCTGTCCAAAACAAACGCTGCTCTGCACAACAAGGCCGATGGGAGGTTCGAATGGGCGAAGCCGTGGAAGGGAAATACCCGCCGCTCGACGTCATCACCATCGGCCGCGCCTCGGTCGATCTCTATGGCCAACAGATCGGCTCGCGGCTGGAGGACATCACCTCTTTCGCCAAATCCGTCGGCGGCTGCCCGGCCAATATTTCCGTCGGCACGGCAAGGCTCGGCCTGCGCTCGGCGCTGCTCACCCGCGTCGGCGACGAGCAGATGGGCCGCTTCATCCGTGAGCAGCTCAAGCGCGAGGGCGTCTCAGTCGACGGGCTGAAGACCGACAAGGAACGGCTGACGGCGCTGGTGCTGCTTTCGGTCGAGAGCGAAGGCGTCTCGCCGATGATCTTCTACCGTTCCGACTGCGCCGACATGGCGCTCGCCGAGGAGGATATCGACGAGGCGTTCATCGCCTCGGCGCGCTCGGTGGTCGTCACCGGCACGCATTTCTCGCGGCCGAATTCCGATGCCGCGCAGCGCAAGGCGATCCGTCTGATGAAGGCCAAGGGTGGCAAGGTGGTGTTCGACATCGACTATCGCCCGAACCTCTGGGGCCTTGCCGGCCATGCCGAGGGCTTCGAGCGCTATGTCAAATCCGACCGGGTCTCGGCGCAGCTGAAGACCGTGCTGCCGAATTGCGATCTCATCGTCGGCACAGAGGAAGAGATCATGATCGCGTCTGGCGCCGACGATTGCCTGAGCGCTCTGAAGACGATCCGCGCCCTGTCCTCGGCGACCATCGTGCTCAAGCGCGGCGCCAAGGGCTGCATCGTCTATGACGGCCCGATCAGCGACGATCTCGAGGACGGTATCGTCGGCAAGGGTTTCCCGATCGAGATCTACAATGTGCTCGGCGCCGGCGACGCCTTCATGTCGGGCTTCCTGCGCGGCTGGCTCGGCGGCGAGAGTTTTGCGACAGCCGCGACCTGGGCCAATGCCTGCGGCGCCTTCGCGGTGTCGCGCCTGCTCTGCGCGCCGGAATACCCGACCTTCGAGGAGCTGCAGTTCTTTTTGAAGAACGGCAGCAAACACCTGGCGCTGCGCAAGGACGAGGCGATCAACCACGTCCACTGGGCAACGACGCGGCGGCGCGACATCCCCTCGCTGATGGCTTTGGCCTGCGACCATCGCGTCCAGCTTGAAGACGTTGCCGCCAAGGTCGGGGCCGACGTTTCGCGCATCCCCGACTTCAAGGTGCTGACGGTCAAGGCGGCGGCAAAGGTCGCCGCCGGCCGCGATGGCTACGGCATGCTGATCGACGAAAAATATGGCCGCGACGCCATGTTCGAATTCGCCCGCCATCCCTTCGCCTGGCTCGGCCGCCCCGTCGAGCTTCCGGGATCGCGGCCGCTGCGCTTCGAATTCTCCCAGGATATCGGTTCACAGCTCACCGAATGGCCGGTCGACCACTGCATCAAATGCCTGTGCTTCTATCACCCGGACGATCCGGAGGCGCTCAAAATTGAACAGCAGCAGAAGCTGCGCGCTTTGTTCGAAGCGGCGCGGAAAGTCGGCCGCGAATTGCTGGTCGAGATCATCGCCGGCAAGCATGGCAAGCTCGACGACACCACCATTCCGCGCGCGCTTGAAGAGCTCTATGCGCTGGGCATCAAGCCGGACTGGTGGAAGCTCGAGCCGCAGGCTTCCGCGGGCGCCTGGGCGAAGATCGAACAGGTGATCGTCAGGAACGATCCTTGGTGCCGTGGCGTGGTGCTGCTCGGGCTGGAAGCGCCGCAGGACGAGCTGGTCGCGGCGTTTGCCGCCACCGCCAATGCGCCGATCGTCAAGGGCTTTGCCGTCGGCCGCACCATCTTCGTCAACGCCGCCGAACGATGGCTGGCCGGCAGGATGTCGGATGACGAGGCGATCGCCGACATGGCCGCGCGCTTCGAGCAGTTGACCGAGGCATGGCTTGCCGCGCGCGGCCGCAAGGCCGCATAACAAGACCGCTGAAGGACTGCGGAGGAGACACCATGAGCAAGACAATCCGCCTGACGATGGCGCAGGCGCTGACCCGCTTCCTCAGCCGGCAAATGACCGAGATCGACGGGAAGAAGGTGCCGATCTTCGGCGGCGTCTGGGCCATCTTCGGCCATGGCAATGTCGCGGGCATTGGCGAGGCGCTCTACCAGGTCCGCGACGAGCTGCCGACTTTCCGCGCCCATAACGAGCAGGCGATGGCTCACGCGGCGATCGCCTATGGCAAGGCCAATTTCCGCCGCCGCTTCATGGCCGCGACCAGTTCGATCGGTCCCGGCGCCCTCAACATGGTGACGGCGGCCGCACTCGCGCATGTAAACCGGTTGCCCGTCCTGTTTTTGCCTGGCGATGTCTTCGCCAACCGCCTGCCCGACCCGGTGCTGCAGCAGGCCGAGGATTTCTCCGACGGCACGGCGAGCGTCAATGACTGCTTCCGTCCCGTATCGCGCTATTTCGACCGTATCACGCGGCCGGAGCAGATCATCCCGGCGCTGAACCGCGCCATGCAGGTGCTGACCGATCCGGCCGAATGCGGCCCGGTCACGCTTTCGCTCTGCCAGGACGTGCAGGCCGAAGCCTATGATTATCCCGAAAGTCTGTTCGCCGAGCGCGTCTGGACACCGCGCCGGCTGCGCCCGGACCGCAACGAGCTGGCGGCAGCCGTCGCGGCGCTGAAGGGCGCCAGGAAGCCGCTGGTGATCGCGGGCGGCGGGGTGCTCTATTCGCAGGCTTCGGACGAGCTCGCCAAGCTGGTGCAGGGCGCCGGAATTCCGGTCTGCGAGACCCAGGGCGGCAAATCCTCGTTGCCCGACGACCATCCGCTCAACATGGCGGCGGTCGGCGTCACCGGCACGTCGGCCGCCAACCGGCTGGCGGAAGAGGCCGATGTCGTGCTCGCCGTCGGCACCAGGTTGCAGGATTTCACCACCGGCTCCTGGGCGCTGTTCAAGAATGCCGGCCGCACCATCATCGGCCTGAACACGCAAGGTTTCGACGCCGGCAAGCATTGGGCGCTGCCGCTGGTCGCCGACGCGGCCGAGGGCCTTGCCGAGCTGTCCGCCGCCCTGAAGGGCTGGAAGGCGCCGGCCGCGTGGACCGACAATGCATTGAAGGGCAAGACGGAGTGGCAGGCCGCCGCCGCCAAGGTGACCGCGTCGACCAACGCCGCCTATCCGTCCGATGCGCAAGTGATCGGCGCCGTGCAGCGCGCCATGGGCTCGGGCGTCACGCTGCTGCATGCCGCGGGCGGTCTGCCCGGCGAATTGCACAAGCTCTGGCAGGCCGGCGCGCCGGGCTCCTACCATGCCGAATACGGCTTCTCGACCATGGGCTACGAGATCGCCGGCGGGCTCGGCGTCAAGATGGCGAAGCCCGACCAGGAGGTGGTCGTCATGGTCGGCGACGGCTCCTATCTGATGCTCAATTCCGAGATCGCCACTTCGGTGATGCTTGGCCTGAAGCTCACCGTCGTGCTGCTCGACAATCGCGGCTATGGCTGCATCAACCGGCTGCAGATGGCGACCGGCGGCGCCAACTTCAACAATCTCTTGAAGGACGCGCGCCACGAGGTGATGCCTGACATCGACTTCGCCGCGCATGCGGCAAGCTTAGGTGCCGTCGCCGAGAAGGTAGCGTCGATCGCCGAGTTGGAGACAGCACTGGCCAAGGCGAAGAAGAACGACAAGACGACGGTGCTGGTCATCGACACCGACCCGCTGGTGTCGACCGAGGCCGGCGGCCATTGGTGGGATGTCGCCGTGCCGGAAGTCTCGTCGCGACGCGAAGTCAATGCCGCGCGCAAGAAATACGAGGAAGCCGTGGGCAGCCGTCAGGGCTGAACCGGCTCGCAACGAACCGACATTGGAGTGACGACTTGAAAGCCAAACTGGGCATGTCCCCCATCGCATGGTGGAACGACGATCTCGTGGAATTGAGCGATGACGTGTCGCTGGAAGAATGCCTGCGCCAGTCGCGCTCGGCCGGCTTCACCGGCATGGAGATGGGCCGCCGCTTCCCCAACGATCCGAAGGTGATGCTGCCGATCCTGAAGGAGGCCGACGTCACGCTTTGCGGCGGCTGGTTCTCGGGCACGCTTGTCAACGAGGACATCTCCCGGAACAAGGACCGCATCCAGCCGATGATCGACCTGTTCAAGGCGGTCGATGCGCCCTGCATCGTCTATGGGGAGGTCGGCCGGTCCATTCAGGGCGACCGCTCCAAGCCTCTGGCCACCAAGCCGAAACTTTCGGATGACGAGATGAAGGCTTACGGCCGGCGCGTCACCGAGTTCGGCGAGTGGTGCGCTGAGCAAGGCATGCCGCTCTCCTACCATCACCATATGGCGGCGGTGGTCGAGACCGAGCCGGAGCTCGACGCCTTCATGCGCAACTCCGGCGAAGGCATTCCGCTGCTGCTCGATGCCGGCCATCTCGCCTTTGCCGGCGGCGACGTGCTGCGCGCCATTGACAATCACCACAAGCGCATCAACCACGTCCATGTGAAGGATGTTCGCATGGGCGTGATCGACAGGCTCGACCGCACGAAACAGTCCTTCCTCGACGCCGTGGCGCTCGGCGCCTTCACCGTGCCGGGCGACGGCTCACTCGACTTCGGGGCGATTGTCCAGCGTTTCGCCGATCATGGCTATGAAGGCTGGTTCGTGGTCGAGGCCGAGCAGGATCCGAAGAAGAACCCGCCGCTCAAGATGGCCCAGGTCGGCCACAAGGAACTTATGCGGGTGATGACGGCCGCCGGCTATACGGTCGAGACGCAGGGTTTTCCGGCCTGAGCAGTGGATTAGTCGGGGCGCCCGGTTTATCCGTTGTGCTTTGGGCAAATCCTGGATTGGCGCGATGAAAGACTATGAGCATCCCTTCTTCCGGCCGCTGTGGCGCCGTATCGCGGTCGTCGCGGTCTGCCTGGTCTGGTCGGTGATCGAATTCGCGTCCGGCACGCCGTTCTGGGGCGTCATCGCGCTGGGCTTCGCCGGCTATGCCGTGTGGCAGTTTTTCTACCTCTATAAGCCGATTGAGGAGAACAAGGCCGAACCCGGACCGAAGGAGTGACTAATCCATGGCTCAGAAGCGTCTACGGATCGGATACTGCGTGCATGGCGGATCGCATGCGTTGGCGATTAGCCGAAACGCCCCTCGCTTCGTCATCCTAGGGCGGAGCAAGGAGCGCAGCGACGTCGCGGAGACCCTAGGATCCATTCCGTGACTTCGAAGCAGCCGCTGCGGTACAGAATTCTGCTCCGCAGCGCCCTTCGATTGAGGTAACGGCATGGATTCTAGGGTCTCCGCGACGGAGCTGCGCTCCTGCTTCGCCCTAGAATGACGAAGTTTGGAGGCCTCGGCCAATCTCGAAGGTTGTGCTGGTTCTGTCAGCCGGCAAGATCTTTGATCCGCAACCAACGAAGGCCAACGGAATAGGAGAGACAAAAATGTCGAAACTGCTCGTCAAGGCCGACAAGGGCCACGGCCATGTCGCTCACGTCACGCCGCAAAGCGCCGGCTGGACCTATGTCGGTTTCGACCTGCATCGGCTTCGTCCGGGCGAGACGGTGTCCGGCAAAACCGGCGAGCGCGAGGTCTGCCTGGTGTTCGTCACCGGCAAGGGCAAGGCATCGGCCGGCGGCAAGGATCTCGGCCTGCTCGGCGAGCGCATGTCGCCCTTCGAAGGCAAGCCGTGGTCGGTCTATGTGCCGCAAGGCGCCGACTGGTCGGTGACCGCCGATACCGAGCTGGAACTCGCCGTCTGCTCGGCGCCCGGCTTAAGCGGCGGCCTGCCGGTGCGCGTCATCGGACCTGACGATCTCGGCCAGGAGGTGCGCGGCAAGGGCACCAACACGCGCTACGTCACCAACATCCTGCCCGAGGGCAAGCCGGCTGATTCGCTGCTGGTGGTCGAGGTGATCACGCCCGGCGGCCACACGTCGAGCTACCCGCCGCACAAGCACGACCAGGACAATCTGCCGGCCGAATCCTATCTCGAGGAGACCTATTATCACCGCCTCAACCCGCCGCAGGGCTTTGCCTTCCAGCGCGTCTACACCGATGCCGACCGCAACGGCGTGCGCGAGCTGGACGAAGCGATGGCGATCGAGGACGGCGATGTCGTGCTGGTGCCCAAGGGCTATCATCCCTGCGCGGCCTGCCACGGCTACGACCTTTATTACCTCAACGTCATGGCCGGACCGAAGCGGACGTGGAAATTCCACAACGCGGCCGAGCATGAATGGCTGATGAAGGCCTGATCGGCACGCCGGCAAAGCCGTTGGTCCAGCCCGGAAAAATCGTCGGCTAACAAGCTCCGTGCTGGACTTGCCTTCGAAAACCCACGAAAGCTTCGTCAATCCGTCATGGAAATCACCTATGGCAGCGGTTCCGGTGCATGTCGCCGCAAGCGCTCCGGCGTTTGGGCCACGACTTGCCAAGACCATGACTTGAAGCGCGTCGCATATTCCTTTGGGGCGCGCAGCGCGCTTGACGAGGAACGCCCATGCGCTACGCGATCTACTACACCCCGGGGCAGGACGAGAAGCTGGCGCGCATTGCCGCCAACTGGCTGGGCCGCGACCCGTTCGGCGCGGCGACGCGGCCGGTCGAGGCCGTGGGCGATCTGTCGGCCGCGGAAGTCGCTTTCCATACAGCCTCCGCCCGGCGCTACGGATTCCATGCGACGTTGAAGGCGCCGTTCCGGCTGGCGCCGAACGAGACGGAAGCTTCGCTGCGCGCCGCGCTCGACGCTTTCGCCGAGACGACGCCGCCTGTGATCATCCCGCGTCTCGTCGTCGGCCAGATCGACGGCTTCTTCGCGCTGGTGCCGGAAACGCAGTTCGCGCCGCTCAACGATTTCGCCGGCGAGGTGGTGCGCGCCTTCGATTCGTTCCGCGCGCCGCTGACCGAGGCCGAGATCGAGCGCCGCAGCCCCGATGCGCTGAAGCCGGACGAGTTTCGCAACCTTTGCCAATGGGGTTACCCTTACGTCTTCGACACGTTCCGCTTCCACATGACGCTCTCGGGGCGGGTCGGGCCACAGGAAAGCCCACGTCTTCGTGCAGCGATCGACGGCCTGTTCGCCGATGTGCTGCGGCAGCCGGTGCCGGTGGATGCGCTGACATTGTTCGTCGAAAGCGAGCCCGGCGCCCCGTTCATGGTGCTTTCCCATCATGCGCTTGGCCGCAGGCCTGCCCGCAAGACCGCATAGGACGGATCAGCGGAAACGCTGAACCGCCCCATCTTTTTGTTTACGCAATTTCGGACGGAAAACCGCAAAGCACTTTTCCTGGAATTGCTCTGAAACGACTGCTTGAGATAGGACCGCCCGAGATGACCGCCGAAACCGTTCTCACCAATGCCCGCATCGTGCTGCCCGATGAAATCGTCGAGGGCTCGCTGTTGTTGCGCGATGGCCTGATTGCCGCCGTCGAGCCGGGGGCTGCCCGCGCCGGCGAGGATATGGGCGGCGACTACATCATCCCAGGTCTTGTCGAGCTGCACACCGATCACCTCGAAGGCCATTACGCGCCGCGCCCGAAAGTGCGCTGGAACCCGATCGCCGCCGTGCTTGCCCATGACGCCCAGGTGGCGACCGCCGGCATCACGACGGTGCTCGACGCCTTGCGCGTCGGCATGGACGAGGATGCCGACCTGAAATCCGACGACGTTCGCAAGCTGGCCGACGCGATTGAGGACAGCGTGCGCCAGGACCGGCTCAGGGCCGACCATTTCATCCATCTGCGCTGCGAGGTCTCGGCGCCGGACTGCCTCGAGGCTTTCGCCAATTTCGAGACCGACGAGCGGGTTAAGCTCGCCTCGCTGATGGACCATGCGCCCGGACAGCGCCAGTTCGTCAACCTCGAGACCTATGCCTACTACTACCAGCGCAAGCTGAAGCTGACGGACCGCGACTTCCAGAAATTCTGCGAGAAGCGGATGGCCGAATCGGCCCGCAATTCCGGTCCGAACCGCGTCTTCATCTCGGCCGCCTGCCAGGAGCGCGGCATCGTGCTGGCGAGCCATGACGACGCGACCGCCGGCCATGTCGACGAAGCGATCGAGCAGGGCGTGCGCGTCGCCGAGTTCCCGACGACGCAAGAGGCCGCCAAGGCCTCGAAAGCCGCAGGCCTTGGGGTGCTGATGGGCGCGCCGAACGTCATGCGCGGCGCCTCGCATTCCGGCAATGTCTCGGCGCGCACGCTTGCCGCCGACGGCCTGCTCGACATCCTTTCATCCGACTACATCCCCTTCAGCCTGATCCAGTCGGCCTTCTTCCTTGGCGATGTCGTCGACGGCATCTCGCTGCCGCAGGCGGTCGCCATGGTCTCGAAGAACCCGGCCGAAGCGATCGGCCTCGCCGACCGCGGCGTCATCGAGCCCGGCCGCCGGGCCGACCTGGTGCGGGTGCGCGTGGACGACCATGTGCCGGTCGTGCGCACCGTGTGGCGTCAGGGCGGCCGGGTCGCATGATGGTCTCGGCCCTCATCGAGCGCGAGCTGGCCGACAGCCTGCCGATTCGCAACGGCGTCTTCGTCGCGGTGGTCGGCCCGAGCGGCGCCGGCAAGGACACGCTGATCGGCTACGCCAAGGCGCGCTTTGCCGGCGAGACGCGGCTGGAATTCGTGCGCCGTGTCATCACCAGGCCGAGCGACACGGCAAGCGAGGACCACGACACGCTGGCCGATGCCGCCTTTGCCGAGGCGGAGGCGGACGGCGCCTTCTCGCTGTGCTGGGACGCGCACGGCCTGCGCTATGGCCTGCCGGCCGATGTCGACTGGGCCGTGGCCAACGGTCATGTAGCCGTGGCGAATGTCTCTCGATCGGTCATCCCGGCGCTGCGCGAGCGCTACGCCAACCTGGCCGTGGTCGAGATCACCGCCACGCCGGAGATCCTCGCCGAGCGGCTGGCGGCGCGCGGCCGTGAATCGCGCGGCGAAGTGCTTGCCCGCCTGGCGCGGAGCACAAGCGTCAAGCTGACGGGACCGGACGTGACCTCGATCGACAACAGCGGCGACAAGGAAATCGCCGGCGAACGCTTCGCCGAGGTGCTGCGCAAGGCGATGGCGTTCTCGGATCTGTCGGACATGATCTAGCGCTTTCCCTTCTCCCCCTGTGGGAGAAGGTGGATCGGCGCGAAGCGCCGAGACGGATGAGGGGTGCTCCAGCTTGGCGGTGGCTTTCGCCTGGCAGCACCGTTGTGCCCAAACGCCAGCGCCTCGCTCCGTCCAGCACCCCTCATCCGGCCGCTTCGCGGCCACCTTCTCCCACAAGGGGAGAAGGTGAAACGCAGCGCTTCACTTATTGAAGTTGGCGATGAACTGCTTGAACTGCGGCGTCGACGGCCTGGCGAACATCTCCTTCGGTTCGCCGGCCGAATCCACCTCGCCCTTGTGCAGGAACATCACCTTGCTCGACACGTCGCGGGCAAAACCCATCTCATGGGTGACGACCAGCATGGTGCGCCCTTCTTCTGCCAGCGAGCGCATGACGCGCAGCACCTCGCCGACCAGTTCCGGATCGAGCGCCGATGTCGGCTCGTCGAACAGCATCACCTTGGGATTCATCGCCAGCGCGCGAGCTATTGCCGCGCGCTGCTGCTGGCCGCCCGACATGTGGGGCGGATAGTAGTTGCGGCGCTCCCATATACCGACGCGCTTCAGCAATGCCTCGGCCTGCTCCAGGCACTCCGCGCGCGGCCGCTTCAGCACATGCGTCGGCGCGGCGACGAGGTTTTCCAGCACGGTCATGTGCGACCACAGATTGAAGCTCTGGAAAACCATGGCGAGGTTGGCGCGGATCCGCTCCACCTGGCGGATGTCGGCGGGCATCTGGTGGCCGTCGCGACCCCGCTTCATCTTGATGAGCTCGCCGTCCACCCGCACTTCGCCGGAATCCGGGGTCTCCAGGAGATTGATACAGCGCAGCATCGTGCTCTTGCCGGAGCCCGAGGAGCCGAGAATGGAAATCACATCGCCCTTGTGCGCCTCGAGCGAAATGCCCTTGAGCACCTCATGATCGCCGAAGCACTTGCGCAGATCTTTTACGCTGATGGCTGGCGTCTCATCGGAGGACGGCGCGGCTTTCGCGGCAGCGGCGACATTTGCCGACATCACAACACCTCCGGTACGGGTTTGACTTGCTGGCTCTGCTCGGGCGGGGGACGCAGATGCGGCGAAAGCCGGTGCTCGACCCAGGCGAACAACCGGGCGATCGACAGGTTGAGAAGCAGGTAGATCACGCCGGCGCAGGTCAGCACCTCAATCGGCCGGAACGTGTCATGCTGGATCTTCTGCGCCGTTCCCATCATCTCCATGATGGTGACCACGGACGCCAGCGCGGTTGCCTTGGTCATGAGGATGATTTCGGTCGAATAGGCCGGCAACGCAAGCCGCAGCGCGATCGGCAGCGTGACGAGGCGGAAGCGGGTGAAGGCCGACATGCCGAACGCCTTGGCCGCCTCGATCTGGCCGACAGGCACCGCGCGCAGCGCGCCGCGGAAAATCTCGCTCTCATAAGCCGCAGTATTCAAGGCCATGGCGACGATGGTGCAGTACATCGGATCGCGCAGGATCGGCCACAGGATCGGGCTGTGGCGCACGAAGTCGAACTGGGAGAGCCCGAAATAGACCAGATAAAGCTGCACCAATAACGGCGACCCGCGGAAGACGAAGACATAGGCGCGGGTGAAATACTCGCCCGATTTGTAGCCGGAAGCCCGCAGCCAGGTCAGGCCGGTGGCGATGATGAGCCCGAAGGCGATGCCGAAGAACCAGATCTCGAGCGTCAGCGGCAGCGCCTTCAGCACGCTCCACATGGTCGAAAGGTAAAAGTCGAAATCCACCGCCACCTCTTATTTCGGCCGTGTGAAGCTTCGGGAGGTGTAACGCTCGGCCCTGTCGAAGATCGGCGTCGAGATCGAGGTCATCACCAGATAGAGGATGCCGGCGAGCGTGTAGAAAAGCAGCGAATGATGCGTCGAGCGCGCCGCCTTGTTGGCGGTGAGCATCAGCTCGGCGACGCCGGTGACCGAGATCAGCGCCGAATCCTTGATGGTCAATTGCCAGACATTGCCCAGCCCCGGCACCGCGAGACGCAAGACCTGCGGCATGATCACTAGGCGAAACCGCAGCCAGGCCGACATGCCGTAGGCACGCGCCGCTTCCAGCTCGCCGCGATGGATCGCCAGGAACGAGCCGCGAAAAACCTCGGCCTGGTAGGCGCCAGAAATGATGCCGACCGCGAGAACGCCGCCGAGGAAACTCGGCATGTTCAAGATGTCCGCCGAGCCGATCGATCCGGTCGAGCGCGCCACGCCGGTCAGGATCTGCGTGCCGCCATAGTAGAACAGGTAGATGATCAGGAGTTCCGGTTCGCCACGGAAGACGGTGGTGTAGCTCTCGCCGATGAATCTCAATCCGCCGCGATGCGAAAGCTTGGCCGCCGCCACCAGCGAGCCCAGCACGGCGCCGATCAGCATCGAGACGACGGTGACGGCGAGCGTCCAGGCGATGCCCCAGAGCAGTTGCACGCCCCAGCCGGCGGCCAACAGCTCATAGGCCGTCGAAACCTGATCCTTGAGATCGTTGAGAAACTCCACTTACGGCTCCTGCGGGCGCCGAGATAGGCATCGACGTATATGCTCAATGCAAAAACGGGAGCAGCCTTGGCTGCTCCCGTTGCGACATTACTTGGTAATGTCGATCTTGAACCATTGCATGGAATATTTCGACACCGAGCCGTCATCGAGCGCGGCCTTGAGCGCCTTGTTGTAGATGTCCTGCAGGTCCTTGTCGCTCTTGCGGAAGGCCGCGCCGATGCCCGGCCCGAGGATCGGGCCACCCTTGAATTGCGGGCCGACGAATTCCAGGTCTTTCGCATCGGGCTTGGCCAGCGTGCCTAGGAAATAGGTGGTGTCGGCGAAGGCGACGTCGATGCGGCCCGCCATCAGGTCGAGGTCGTGCTCGTCGGTGGTCTTGTATTCATGGACGTTGGCGACATCCTTGAGATATTTGTCGGCGAAGGTCGCCTCCGTGGTCGAGACCTGCAGGCCGACATTCTTGCCGGTGAGCTCCTTGCGCAGCGTGTCGAGCGCCGCCTTGGATTCGGCGTCGTCCTTTGAGAGATCGATCATCTTGCCGGTGTTGGACATCTGCGCCAGCGGGCCGTTCTTGTCGGCCAGGAAAGCCACCGGCGACGACGCGTAGGGAATCGAGAAGTCGATGGTCTTCATGCGCTCTTCGGTGATCGACATGCCGTCCATGACGATGTCGAACTTGCCTGCCGTTAGCCCGGGAATGACGCCATCCCAATCCTGCGCGACGATGCTGCATTCCAGCTTCGCGCGGGCACAGACGTCGTTCAGGATGTCCACCTCGAAGCCGACGATCTTGCCGCTGGCATCGGTCTGGTTCCACGGGGCATAGGAGCCCTCCATCGCGACCGTCACGGTCTTCCAATCCTTGGCCATAGCCGGGGTCGAGCAGGTCAGCGCCAGCGCGGCGAGCGCGATCCAACGTGATGATGTCACGGTAATTTCTCCCATATTTTGTTCTTGGAACCCTCAGATACCATTTGCTTAGCCCAGCCCCGATTCTGCGACAAGGGCTGTTTTCCGGTTCACGCGTTGTTGCAATTCGTCCGCGAATCGGGACCTGCCCACGGCTTCACCGCGAGCATCGATCCAATCGGAACCCGGTCCGGGTGTGGACGGAAGAGCGAGACTACTCCGCCGGCGCGCCGGCGACGCCCCGGCGAGACGCCTCCAGCATCCGGCGCCGGGCGCGGAAGACGCCCCATTGCTGGTCGACCAGCACGCCGATCAGGATCACGCCGCCCATCACCGCGAAGTTGAGCGAGGAAGGAATGCCGAGCAGGTTGACGAGGTTCTGCAACTCCTGCAGCAGCACGGTGCCGAGGACAGCACCGACCAGCGACCCTTCGCCGCCGCGCAGCGAGAAGCCGCCCAGCACCGCCGCGGCGATGGCATAAAGCTCATAGAACTGGCCGTGGCTCGCGGGCGAGATCGAGCGCGTGTACATGGCGAAATAGATCGCCGACAGCGCCGTCAGCACGCCGCAGATGACATAGGCGGCGATGATCACCCGGCCCGTGCGGATGCCGGAATATTTCGCCGCTTCCTCGTTCTTGCCGATCGCATAGAGATAGCGGCCGAAGACCGAGCGGTGCAGCACCACCCACATAACGATGGCGATGACGATCAGCGCGATGAAGCTGTTCGGCAGGCCGTAGGAGCGGCCCGCGGTCAGGAACTCGAGCGTCGGGAAGTTCTGCCCGAAGGCGAAGCCGGCCGTGCCGTCGGCGGTATAGAAGCGCGCCACGCCGCGATAGATGAGCAGGCCGCACAGCGTCACCACGAAGGGCTGCAGTTTCAGCCGCGTGATCAGCCAGCCATGCACGAAGCCGATGACGGCGCCGAGCACGAGGATCAGCACGAAGGCCAGCGGCCAGCTCACCTCGCGCACCGCGATGAAATCGATGAACAGCGTGCCGAGCAGGGCGATCACCGAGCCGACCGACAATTCGATGCCGCCGGTGATGATGACGAAGGCCTGGCCGATCGACAGGATGCCGAACAGAGCGACCAGGTTGGAAGTGTTGGCGAGATTGATCGCCGACAGGAAGCGCGGGTTGATGGCCGTCACCACCGCGCCGACCACCAGGATCAGGATCAGCAGGCCGAGATCTTTCTTGCTCATTGCGCTCCTCCCGCCGCTTGCAGCAGTTTCGGCTTCTTGCCGACCGCCAGCAAAAGCACGTTCTCCTGGCTGAAATCGTCCTTGTCGAGGATGCCGGAGATCTGCCCCTCATGCATGACCGCGATGCGGTCCGACACGCCGATCACTTCTTCCATGTCGCTGGAGATCATCAGCACGGCGACGCCGGCGTCGGCCAGCGCCCGCATCAGCCCGTAGATCTCGGCCTTGGCGCCGATGTCGATGCCGCGCGTCGGTTCGTCCAGGATCATCACCTTGGGGTTCATCGCCAGCCATTTGGCCAGGACCACCTTCTGCTGGTTGCCGCCCGACAGCGTGCCGGTGCGGGTGAGCACCGACGGCGCCTTTATGCCGAGGTTCTTCTTCTGCTTTTCGGCCGTCGCGAGCTCGGCGCCGACCGATACCAGCGAGCGCCTGGCATGGGCCGGCAGGTTGGGCAATGAAATGTTCTGCGCGATCGAGAGATCGAGCAATATGCCGGTGAGCTTGCGGTCCTCCGGCACGAGGAAGATGCCATTCGCCACCGCGTCGGCCGCCGATGTCACATTCAGCGGCTTGCCGTCGAGCGTGACGCTGCCGGCCAACCGCTCTTCGATGCCGAACAGCACGCGCGCCAGCTCCGTGCGGCCGGAGCCGACCAGGCCCGCCAGGCCGAGGATCTCCGCGCGCCTCAGTTCGATGCTGACCGGCCGGTCCGGATAGGTGCTGGTGCGGATCGCATCCGCCGACAGGGCTACGCTGCCCGGAGCCCGCGCGGCCTCGCCGGCCTTCTCGCGCTCCTTCAGCATGCGGCCGATCATCAGCCTGACCATCTCGTCGTGATTGATGTGGCTCTTGGGAAGGGTGCCGGCCAGCGTGCCGTCGCGCAGCACTACGACGCGGTCGGCGACGCGCTCGATCTCATGCAGCCGGTGCGAGATGAAGATGACGCTGATGCCTTGCGCCCTCAGGCCCTTGATGACGTCGAGCAGCTTTTCGGTTTCCGCCATCGGCAGGCTGGAAGTCGGCTCGTCGAGGATGACAAGGCGCGCCTTGATCGACAGCGCCTTGGCGATCTCGACCATCTGCTGCTGCGCGAGCGACAGCGACGCCACCGGCGCGTCGGCCGAGAAATTGGCGCCGACGCGCTTTAGCAGCGGCGCCACCATCTCGCGCAGTTTCGCGCGGTCGACCAGCCTCAGCGGCCCGGCACGCAGCGGCTCGCGGCCGAAGAAGATGTTGGCGGCGACGTCGAGATTTTCGAAGAGGTTCAGTTCCTGGTGCACGAAGGCGATGCCGGAGCCGATGCTCTGCTCGACGGTCAGCGCGTCATGCGCCGCGCCGTCGACGGTGATGGTGCCGCTGTCCGGCCGCGTCACGCCGCCGAGGATCTTCATCAGCGTCGATTTGCCGGCGCCGTTTTCGCCGACCAGGCCTATGACCTCGCCGGGCCGGACCTCCATCGAGAATCTGTCCAGCGCCACAACGCCCGGATAGGTCTTGCGCACGGCCTCGAGGCTCAGGAACGGAGCAGTGGTCGGTTGAATGGAATCGGTAGAGGTCATCACGCCATAGTTTACCGCACGGGGCAACAGCCGGTGGCCACAGACTGACGGGCCTTGGCGGGTCCGTCAATACGAACGCCGGCTCAAGGCGAACCTTGAGCCGGCGCAACTGTGCTGAGCTTACTTGCCCTGCATCGCCTTGAGGTTGGCGGCGTAGGCGTCCACATCATCCTTGCCGATGATCTTGGTCGGGATGATGATCAGGTTGTTGGCCGGGATGCCCGACTTGTCGCCCTTGAGGTAGGAAGCCATCAGCTTCATGCCCTGATAGGCCCATTCGAACGGCTGCTGCACCACGGTCGCGGCGACGGTGCCTTCCTTGACGCCGCCCAGCGTGATCGGATCGTCGTCGAAGCCGACGACGGTGATCTGGCCGAGCTTGCCGGCGTCGCGCAGCGCTTCATAGATGCGCGGCGTGTTGTAGGAGTAGAAGCCGACCATGCAGGTGATGTCGGGGCTGGCGACCAGCGCGTCCTCGACATTCTTCTTGGCACGCGCCTGGTCGATGTCGTCGCCGCGCACGTCGACCAGCTCGATCTTGCTGCCGGCGAGCCCGTCCTTCATGCCCTGGATGCGCTCCTTGGCGTTGTCGGCGCCGAGCAGGCCGACGAAGCCCAGGCACTTGCCGCCGTTGGGCATCGCCTTCTTGGCGATTTCGGCCGCCTGTTTGCCGGCATCGACGTTGGACGAGCCGATATAAGCGACGCGCTTGGTCTGCGGGGCATCCGAGTCGGTGGTGAACAGCGCGGTTTCCGACGCGATCTTGTTCAGCCCATCGGTCGAGGTCTTGGGATCGACGGCCGAGACCATGATGCCCTTGACGCCTGCCGTCACCAGATCATCCATCAGCCGCTGCTGGATGGCGACCGACGACTGTTCCGGATATTTGAGCTCGAGATTGTAGTCGGGCAGTTCGCCCTGCGCCTTCTTCACGCCGGCTTCCGCCGCCTTCCAGAAGTCTGACGCACCGTTGACGACGAAGGCCAGCGTCGGCTTGTCGTCGGCGCGCACGCTGGCGCTTACCGACAGGCCTAATGCCAAGGCCGCCGCGGCGACTGATGCGTTGCGTATCATGGATTTCATAGTTCAACCTCCCTTGTAGAACTCTTCGCTGATGTCTCGGCTGCGGCGCGGATAACCCTCCTCCTCAAGGGTGTGGCGCAAAGGTCCGCCGACTTAAGAACGGTTCCGATCCGGCCGCGGTCGAGACACTAGACACTCATGTGGCATTCGTAAATAGTCCGATTTGTCTGACATTTTCGTGAGGATGGAGACGAGCCCAAACCGGCGATCCCGCCGGCTTTCGAGCGAGCATCCTTCGCACTTTGCCGGCACCGAGCGGAAGCCCGGACGGTTACGACGAGTTGACAGTAGAACGCTTACAGCTATTAGTAAAGAGTATTAGTTTTGGGCTGAGGCGCGTGCTTTCGAAGCGGAGGAGACGCTGGTCGAAAGATGCGCCGGGAGTGAGGAGAGCACGTGCGCAAAAGCGTTCTATCGCACGGAAACCCGTAGGAATTGTCAGCGCTGCTGACCTTATCGGACTGATTTCGTCGCGACGCGGCGCGGCCGGCGATTTGCATGTCGCGCTTGATAATACTTATTATCAATAGTGTGTTTCAGATGAGCGTGCCGACCATCTTGCCGTTGCAATCGGCCTTTGCTTTGGTGCCGGCCGGGTTTGGGAACCGACCATGAGTGAACCGACGGAACTGCGCGATCCTCCCGGGGCTTCCAGGCGCCGCAAGCCGGCCGCCAAGCCCAAAGGACGTGTCACCATGACCGACATCGCGCGCGCCGCCGGCTGCTCGCAGGCGACGGTCTCGTTCGTGCTCAACAATTCGCCGGGCATCAGGCTGTCGCAACAGACACGCGACCGGGTGATCGAGGCGGCCAGAGCGCTGGGCTATTCGCCGCCGGTCTTTTCCGCGCTGCGGCCGCCGGTGACGCCATTCGAGGGCCTGGATGGCGTCATCGGCTTCGCGGTCGACCAGCTCGCCACCAGCCCCGAGGCGGTGGTCGCCATCGAGGGCGCGCGGCAGGCCTCGTGGAACGCCGGCAACGTGCTTCTGGTGGCGCAGACCATGGGCGACGCGGTGATGGAGCCGCGCGCCATCCAGGCGCTGACGGGGCGCGGCATCACGGCATTGATCTATATGACCATCTTCACCCGCGAGATCGCCGCGCCGGATTTCCTCTACAGCCTCGAGATGCCGGTCATCCTGCTCAACTGCTACACCGCCGATTATGCCTTCCCGGCCGTGGTTCCCTCCGAGATCGCCGGCGGCCAGAGCGCGACGAGACACCTGATCGGCCATGGCCATCGCCGCATCGCCACCATCACCGGCGAGCCGTGGATGCAGGCCGCGCAGGATCGGCTCAAGGGCTATCGCCGCGCTCTAGCCACCGCCGACATCCCGTTCGACCCGGAACTGGTGGTCGAGGGCGACTGGTCGGCCAGCGCCGGCTATGCCGCGACGGTCAAGCTGCTCGGGCTCAAGGACCGGCCCACCGCCATCTTCTGCCAGAACGACCGCACCGCGATCGGCTGCTACGAAGCGCTGAAGGAAGCCGGCCTGCATATCCCGCAGGACATCTCCGTGGTCGGCTATGACGATGAGGAGATCGCCCGCCATCTGTTCCCGCCGCTGACGACCTCCATCCTGCCGCATCTGGCGATGGGCCAATGGGCGATCGAGCAGTTGGAGACGCCGCCGACGCCCGGCCGCGGCCGCTATCCGATCACCAAGTTGGAGTGCCCGCTGGTGGAACGGGAGAGCGTGGCAGGCGTGAAGGGATAGGATATCCCAGATCGCCACTTCAAGGCTTGAAACGTATTGACGTTGTACTGACAATCACTAGATATCTGTCCCTGACACAGGAGGATTTCGATGGCGCAGTCCAGTCATGCTGGCAGCAATCGCAACGCAGTTCGCAAGGATGATGTGATTCAGATCCGCGCTTCGGCCGAGACGAAGGCCATTCTCAACCGCGCCGCGAGCTTGCGCGGGCAAAAACTGTCGGAGTTCATGCTGGACAGTGCGCGCAAGCAGGCTGAGGAGACCATTCTCGACCAGCGTGCCTTCTTTCTCGATGCCGACGCGCATGAGAAATTTCTTGACCTGCTTGATGCTCCGAACAAGCCGTCGCAAGAGCTCCGCGGCCGCATGACGCGCAAGCCAGCCTGGGAGCGCTGATGCCCGCTGGGCAATCGCAAGGCCCGCGAGTCCGTGCTCCGGAACGGCTGACCATCAGTCATGATGTCGCAGAATTTCGCAACGGCAGGCATCCCACCCTTGATGACTGGCTGCGAAACCGTGCCCTCGCCGGCGAGGGATTGTCTGCCCGAACCTATGTCGTCTGCGACGCGGGCACGAAAAATCGTGTCGTCGGTTACTACGCGATCTCCACGGCGATGGAAGAACGGGTCGCGCTGCCAAGCGCCAAGCTACGCCGGGGCATGCCTGAACAGGTTCCTTTGCTGCTGATAGGCCGTCTGGCGATCGATCAGGCGTTCCAGGGAATGGGCCTCGGGGGCGACCTGCTTTCCGATGCGCTCCGGCGTTGCCTCGCGGTTTCGGACATTGCCGGGGTTCGTGCCGTGGTGGCGCACGCCATCGACGACGACGCCGTTGGTTTCTACCAGCGTCACGGCTTCACTATTTCTCCGCTGGGCGAGCGCGTCATGCTGATGCCGATCGAGACGATACAGGCGCTGTTCTCGAAAACTTGAGGCGAGTTGCATGACGAGGAGATCGCCCGCCATCACTTCCCGCCGCTGACGACCTTGCCGCATCTGGCGATGGGCCAATGGGCGATCGAGCAGCTCGAAACGCCGCCGACGCCTGGCCGCGGCCGCTATCCCATCACCAAGCTGGAGTGCCCGCTGGTGGAACGGGACAGCGCGGGGAGTGTACCCGCACAATTCCGATGACCCGGCCCCGAGACCGGCCTATGATGAGTGAGCGTGTGTTCCTTCCCAACAGGAAAAACGCTCATGTGGCCGAACCGCCGTTTATGCGATCTTTTCAAGATCGAGCATCCGATCATCCAGGCGCCAATGGCGGGCTCGGCGACGCCGGAACTCGCCGCCGCGGTGAGCAATGCCGGTGGGCTGGGGTCGCTCGGATGCGCATCGATGCTGCCGGATGGCCTGCGCAACGTTGCGCGCCAGATGCGCGCCTTGACCGTGCGTCCCTTCAACCTCAACTTCTTTGTTTTTCCCAGACCCGACACCGGCGACACCGTGCTGACCCAGGTCATCGACAGGTTGCGGCCCTACTACGAGGAGCTGTCGCTCGGCGAACCCTCGCGGAGGCTTCCGCCGATCGGACCAGGTTTCGACGAAGAAAAGCTTGAACTGCTGCTCGAGATCCAGCCGCCGGTCGTGAGCTTTCATTTCGGCATTCCGGATGCGGCTGCCATCGGCAGGCTGAAGCAGGCCGGGATCGCAATCATCGGCACCGCGACCAATGTCGCCGAGGCGCGCAAGCTCGCCGACGGTGGAGCCGACGCGGTCATAGCCCAGGGCTGGGAGGCGGGAGGTCACCGCGGTTCGCATGCTCCCAATGGTCCTGGCGACGGCGTTGGAACGATGGCACTGGTTCCCCAGGTCGTCGATGCCGTCGAACTCCCGGTCATTGCCGCGGGAGGCATCGCCGACGGCCGCGGCATAGCGGCCGCTTTCGCGCTTGGCGCCAGCGGTGTGCAGATCGGCACCGGCTTCCTGTCCTGCGACGAAGCCGGCACGGACGCACCTCGCCGCGCCCTGATCCGCACGGCGACCGACATGGGCACGATGGTCACCGATGCCTTCACCGGCCGCGCGGCGCGGGCCAGACGCACCCGCTACGCCCTGGAAATGGAGGAGAGCAGGGTGCCCCTTCCGGACTTCCCGCAAATGGTCGCGCTCAGCGCTCCGCTCGGCGGCGACAAGGATTTCGCCTTCCATCTCTATGGGCAGGCGGCGGCGCTGAACAGGGAGCTTCCGGCCGGACAACTGGTGCGAACGCTCGTGGCCGAAACGGGCGAAGTGTTCGACGCTCTCTCGACCGGCAAAACGACGCCTGCGTGAGCGAAGTCTTCGTCGTCGACGTCCCCGATAAGCTTTTAACCCGCCAGTCGACTCTGGATTGCGAAAAGATCAGCCGGCAAGTAGCGATGCCATACGGTCGCGATCGATGATGTTGGGATTCGGCGGCAAGGGGCGACCGTCCAGTTCGGCCAGTTTTGCCGCGACATGCGGTCTGGCGACGACATCCTGCGGCAGCGAAACGCACATGGCGATCTCGATCACGCCGCGAAACACGTCGGCATCCTCGCTTGCGGCAGCGAAAAGCCGGGCCATGACCGGATTGGGCGGCGGAACAGGAAGGCCGTCGGCCAAGGCATTCATCTCCGCGATCCGGGCACGGTCGGCGGCGATCTGGTTGCGATAGAACGGGCCGACCTGGCGCTCGGTCTCGACATCGTATTCCCGCGAGAATTCGGCAGGGTCGCCGATGTGCCGGCGAGCGATATTCCTGAGCACCTGCGCGTGCAGAAGGCCGACGCTCAACCCCCGCCCGGCGGACGGATTGGTGCAGGCCCAGGCATCGGCCACAGCCGCAAACCCGGTGACGACAGGCTGGCCGTCGACGACAAACCGCCGGTAGCGGTCGAGAACGCCTGCCATCAGCAGGACGTGCGTGATCGGCTCGCCGTCAAGCCAATGGGCTTGCGTCGGACATGCCGTTACGACACGGTGGAAGGTGGCGGTGTCGCGCAAAGCGCGCATGGCCTTGTTTCTCGCGGAGGTGAACAGGGTGACCGACCAGGTGTCGTTGTCGCCATCCAGTGTGAGAATCGAGAACAGCCCCATCGGAGTGAGCAGGCGGCCCTTTCGGCGCGGCCGCTGCTTGCCCGTGAAATAGCGAGTGAAATAGACGAAATTGCTGTCCTCGGCTTCCTCGCTCGGACTGCGGCCTCCGGCGGCAACGATCCATGTGCAGGCAGGGCTTCGCCGCCCCATCGCATCGATCACCAGGTCGGCGCGAATCTCTTCGCCGGACGTGGTGCGAACGCCCGCAATATGCGGCACGCCGGGAATGGCTGAGGCGCCTGTGATAAGCTCGCGAACCTTGATCCCCCGCCGGACCGTCACATTGGGCGCCGCTTGCGCCATCTCGGCCGTGGCCCATTCGATCACCGGCCGCCGGCCGGTGACGAAGCGCATGGCTTCGTCACCCGGGCGGGGCGCCCTGTCCGTTATCGTCGGCGGCAACAATCGAGGGTCGAAGAAATCCATCCAGACGCAGCCGGCGCGCAGCAAAATATCCGTCAGCCCCGGCAACTCCTGATCGGCGACCATCCGGAAACGCGAGCTGAGGTTGTGAGGCTGCCTGAACTGCGCAACGCCGGGGCGCTCCCAGTCCCATCCTTGACTGGAACTCGAAGGTCGGTCCGCCGGATCGGCCTCGAGGACCGTCACGTCATGACCGTCGCGGCCAAGCATGGCCGCCGTGCACAACCCGATTACGCCTCCACCGCAAATCAGGATCTTGCTCACCCCGTCCCCCAATATCCGCGAGGGTCCGGCGCTATATTAGCTTCTGCACACAGTCCCGGCAACGTGCCGGGCCGCCAGCGCCCACCGCTTGTGTGCGGTCACGGAACGATCCGCTGCTTTGGCTGCTTGGCATGGCTTCCGTGGAAGTCTAGGTTGACTTCAACGAAGGGAGGGCGGGATGACATCAAGTTTCACCGTTCACGCGGCGTCGGGCTATGAGCAACTGATGGGGCGCTGGAGCCGCAGGCTCGCGCCCAAGTTCATCGATTTCGCCGGTCTGGCCGGCGGCGAAAAAGTCCTCGACGTGGGTTGCGGCACCGGCAGCCTGACCTTCGAGCTGGCGAAGTCAGGCGATCTCACCGAGATCCAGGCCATCGACTTCTCGCCGGTCTTCGTCGCGGCGGCGAAGGAGAGGAACACCGATCCGCGCGTCACCATCCAGCAGGCGGATGCCACCGCCTTGCCGTTCGCCGATGATGCGTTCGACCGCGCGCTGGCGCTGCTGGTGCTGCACTTCGTGCCGGAGGCCGGCAAGGCGGTGGCCGAGATGCGCCGGGTGACGCGGCCGGGCGGTGTGGTCGCGGCCGTGGTCTGGGACCATTACGGCGGCATGACCGGCATGCGCATGATGATCGACACAGTTGCGGCGCTCAGCGAAAGCGGGCGTCAGCTGCGCAACCGCTATTGCTTCCAGCCAATGATGCAGCCGGGCGAGATGAAGCGGACCTTTGTCGAGCAGGGTCTCGTCGGTGTCACCGAGGCCGAGCTGATGATCCGAATGGACTACGCGAATTTCGACGACTTCTGGGTGCCGATCGGCGCCGGCGAAGGCCCGCTCGGCAAATACATGACCACATTGGATGCAGCCGAGCGGGAGCGTGTCGAGGCCGCCGTCCGCGATGCCTATCAAGCCGGCCGGCCGGATGGCCCGCGATCCTTCGCCAATGTCGCCTGGGCCTGCCGCGGCATCGTTCCCTGAGACATAAGCCGGCAATGCGTCAGTTGCCGGCGGCCACCGTGACATTGATCTCCCAGCCGTCGACCCACACCTGCCGCAGCCGGTCGCCTTCGCCCTTGAACCATTGGCCGGCCGCCCGGCAATCCTCGATGCGGTCGCTGCGGAAATTGCGGATGGCCTGGCGCAACTCGCACCAGGCGACGATGTTGGCCGTCTCGGCATAGTAGATCAGGGCGACCGGGCGAATGATGCGGCCGGTCGGACGTCCCGCCTCGTCGCGATAGGAGAGGTCGAGTTTCTCCTCGTCGCGGATGGCGCGGCGGACCAAAGCGAGGTCGACGGCCGACGCTGAGGGCGCGGCAAAGCCCCAGGCATGGAGCGCATTGGCGTCGAGCGTCTGCCGCAAAGGCGGCGGCACGGCGCCGGCGATCTTGGCGCCGACGCGTTTCGCAGCCTGCTTGAGTTCGTCGTCGCCTGTGCGCTCCAGCAACGCCAACGACAGGACGATCGCTTCCATCTCCTCGATGGAAAACATCAGCGGCGGCAGGTCGAAGCCTGGTCGCAGGATGTAGCCGATGCCGCGTCCGCCCTCGATGGGCACGCGCATTGCCTGCAGGGCCGCGATGTCGCGATAGACCGAGCGTGCAGTCACTTCCAGCCGCTCGGCGATCGTCGCCGCCGTTACCGGCTTCCTGGCCAGCCGCAGGATCTGGATGATCTCGAACAGGCGCGAGGCCTTGCGCATTTTCTCACCCGGCTGAAATGCAACTGACACATCCCCGTCAGTTGGAATGCCCTATAAGGCCGCCTACCCGCTTGAAAATCAACAGATTCCTTTGCGTGCAGGCGGATAATGCGACAGGCAACTGACATGAGCTATGGCGAAAATCTCTGGCTGTTCTTCGTGCTTCTGTTCGGCATCATCGCCGTTCCGGGCATGGACATGCTGTTCGTGCTGGCCAATGCGCTGACCGGCGGCAGCAACAGGGGCCTAGCCGCCACCGCCGGCATCATGCTGGGCGGCGCAGTGCATACGCTGAACGGCGCGATCGGCGTCGGGCTGCTCATGCATTTCGTGCCGATCCTGTTCACGCCGCTGCTGATCGCCGGCGCCGCCTACATGGCCTATATCGGCATTTCGCTGATGCGCAGCTCGATCACCGTCGGCGACAACGGACCAACGGGGAGCCGCTCGGCCTGGAAGGCGTTTCGCCAAGGCCTGGTCACCTGCCTGATCAATCCGAAGGCCTATCTCTTCATCCTTGCCGTCTATCCGCAATTCTTGAAGCCGGCTTACGGTCCGATCTGGATGCAGGCGACGATCATGGGGTTGCTGACGGTCGCCACGCAGGCCGCGATCTATGGCGGGCTCGCCGTCACGGCGGGGCGCAGCAGGCAGATGCTTGTGGCCAATCCCCGCGCGACCGTTCTCGCCGGGCGCATGGCAGGGCTGCTGCTGTTCGTGGTCTCGATATTCACGGCGTGGGAAGGTTTGAGGGCGGCGTGATCGCCGCCCTCTGCATTTCCCTTAAGCCGCGCCCTGCCGGCTGGCAAGCATCTCCCGCTTCACCGACCGCCGCCATTCGACCGCGCCGGCGAGGCCGTGCAGCACCGTTTCCGTGATAGCCCAGTCGATGCAGCCGTCGGTGATGCTCTGGCCGTAGACCAGCGGCTTGCCGGGCACGACGTCCTGCCGGCCGGCGACGAGATTGCTCTCGATCATGACGCCGATGATGCGCTCGTCGCCCGCGGCAACCTGGCCCGCAACGTCATGCGCGACCTTCGGCTGGTTCTCCGGCTTCTTGGCGCTGTTGGCATGGCTGACGTCGATCATCAGCCGCGGCGCGATGCCGATGCGGACGAGCTCGGCCGCGGCGGCCTCGACGCTTGCGGCATCATAGTTCGGCGCGACGCCGCCACGCAGGATGACATGGCAATCCTCGTTGCCGGTGGTCGCTGCGATGGCGCTGCGGCCGCCCTTGGTCACCGCCATGAAATGATGCGGCTGGGCGGCGGACTTCACCGCCTCGCCGGCGATCCTGAGATTGCCGTCGGTGCCGTTCTTGAAGCCGACCGGGCAGGACAGGCCCGAGGCCAGCTCGCGGTGGATCTGGCTTTCGGCGGTGCGGGCGCCGATGGCGCCCCAGGCGACGAGGTCGGCGATGTATTGCGGGATGGTCATGTCGAGGAACTCGGTCGCCGCCGGCAGGCCGAGATTGTTGACGGCCGACAGAACGTTGCGCGCCATGCGCAGCCCCTTTTCGATGTTGAAGCTGCCGTCGAGGTCGGGATCGTTGATCAGGCCCTTCCAGCCGACCGTGGTGCGCGGCTTTTCAAAATAGACGCGCATGACGATCTCGAGCCGGTCGGCCAGGGCCTCGCGCAGCGCCGCCAGACGGCTGGCATAGTCAACGGCCGCGACCGGATCGTGGATTGAACATGGGCCGACGATGACAAGCAGTCGATCGTCGGCCCCCGAGAGGATCGAATGGATGGCGTTGCGCGAGGCGGCGACGGTGCGCGTCGCGGTGAGCGAGCGCGGTATCTCGCGCATCACCTCGTCCGGCGTGCTCAAGGCTCTGATTTCGGTGACCCGAAGGTCGTCTGTGGTGGTCAACACGGCTTTCTGCTCCTGGTTTAGGAGACCTGCCGGCTGAAACAAAAAAAGCCGCCAGGTCTGGCGGCTTGTCGGATTTTCGATCTAGAGTTTTCAGATCGAGCGCAATCCTCCCGCCGCCAGCGAGCTGAAATAAAAGTACCAAAACGAGGCGGTCAGGTGGATCATGCGGTTCATATAGTCGATGTCGAAGCGCTTGTCACGCGCCTGTTGAGGCTGGCAATTTCGGGTGGGGCCGACCCTTCGCGATTTCGTCATTCCAGGGCGAAGCAGGAGCGAAGCTCCGTCGCGAAGACCCTGGAATCCATGCCGTTACCTTGGCCGAAGAGCGCGGCGATGCATAATTCTGGACCGCAGCAACGCTCCGGAGTCGCGGCATGGATCCTCGGGTCTGCGCCGCGTCGCTTCGCTCCTTGCTCCGCCCGTGGATGACGAAGTGACCTGCGTCGCCGCCAGGCTCCCCTGCGACTACTCCCCGATCACCCCGGCAATATTCTGATCATAGTCGACCAGCGAGCCGGTCATGACGCCCGCCTGCGGGCTCAGCATGTAGGTGATCAGCCGGGCAAGCTGCGCGGGCTTGACCAGCTGGCCCATGGGCTGCGCGGCCTCGGCCTTCTCCAACCAGTCATCCGACGCTCCGTGCCATTTTTTCTGGACGATCGCCTCGCCCTCGGTGTCCATCCATCCGGGCAGCACCGCATTGCAGCGGATGCGGTTCCGCCGGTAAGCGCTCGCGACATTCTTGGTCAGCGTCATCAGCGCGCCCTTGCTGGTCGAATAGGGCGTCAGGAAGGACTGGCCGGCATGCGCCGACATCGACAGCACGTTGACGATCGAGCCCGGCGCCTTGCGTTCGAGCAGATGCGCGACGAGGCCCTGCATCAGGAAGAAGGGGCCGCGGACATTGGTGTCGAAGATCTGGTCGAAGAGTTCTTCAGTGGTCTCCACCAGCGACCCCCGCGCGGAAGTAGCGGCGGCGTTGACCAGCGCGTCCAGTGTTCCGAAATGCTTGATCGCTGTCTCGACGGCGCGCTTGCAGTCGGCGACCTTGGCGACATCGGCGCTGATGAAGATGGCGTCGACGCCGTTCTTCTTCAGCGCCGCGACCGCTCTGTCGCCCTTTTCCTGCGAGCGGCCGATCAGGGCCAGCGCGCGGCAGCCCTCATCGGCAAGCGCTTCCGCAACCGCGAAGCCGATGCCCTGCGCGCCGCCGGTGACGATGGCGCGCGTTTGTGAATTGCGACCGGCCAAACCGTTCATCGCTGTGCTCCTCAATCCGTATTCAAATTTCAATCGACGCGGATGGTCTTGCCCGTCTTGGCCGACTGCAAGGCCGCGTCGGCCAGCTTCAGCGCGATCAGCCCGTCCTTGCCGCTCGGCGCCGCCTTCTTGCCGGCAGTTGCCGCGGCGATGAAGGAGGCGATCTCGTTGGCATAGGCGTCGATGTAGCGGGTCATGAAGAAGTCGTGCAGCGGCGGGCGGGTGTAGCCCTTGTCGTTGGCGAGCTCGATCGACACCGGCCGCTGGTTCTCGGCCGCGACCATGCCCTTGGAGCCATGCACCTCGATGCGCTGGTCGTAGCCATAGGTGGCGCGGCGCGAATTGGAAATGACGGCCTGCTTGCCGGAGGCGGTCTCGAGGATGACGCTGACCGAATCGAAATCGCCGGCTTCGCCAATCTTCTTGTCGACCAGCACCGAAGCGTGCGCGCTGACCGCCACCGGCTCCTCGCCGAGCAGGAAGCGCGCCATGTCGAAATCATGGATGGTCATGTCGCGAAAAATGCCGCCGGAGCGGGCGATGTAGTCGAGCGGCGGGGCGCCCGGATCGCGCGAGGTGATGGTGACCATCTCGACCGTGCCGATGGCGCCGTCGTCGATCGCCTTGCGCACGGCGGCGAAATGCGGGTCGAAGCGGCGGTTGAAGCCGACCATCAGCGTGGCCTTAGTCTTCTCGACAACGGCAAGGCACTGCTCGACCCGCTCGACGGAGAGATCGATCGGCTTCTCGCAGAAGATCGCCTTGCCGGCCTTGGCGAAGCGCTCGATCAGATCGGCATGGGTGTCGGTCGGGGTGCAGATGATGACGGCGTCGATGTCCTTGGCCTGCTCGATGGCATCGATCGTGCGGACTTCGGCGCCGTAGGCGGAGGCGAGCTCAGTCGCCGCTTTCTCGAAGGCATCCGCGACGGCAACCAGTTTTGCCTGCGGATTTGAGCCGACGGCGCGGGCATGCACCTTGCCGATACGACCGGCGCCGAGAAGAGCGAAGCGGAGAGTCATGGAATATCCTTCGAGATGGTTCAGAAAGCTGTCCGCGCCGCCGGCGCGGATGATTGGTTGATCCCGTCGCGGCGTCCGTCAGGCGGCCTGCAGTTCCGCCTGTCCGGTCTTCGCGCCGGTGATGTAGGCGACGATGTCGTTGCCGTCGGTGTCCTGCTTGCGCAAATTGGCGACGATGCGGCCGCGGCGAAAGACGACGATGCGGTCGACCAGGTCGAACACCTGGCGCATGTTGTGGCTGACCAGGATCAGTGGCTCGCCGTTTTCCTTCAGCGTACGGATGATGTTTTCGACCTGCGCGGTTTCCTGCACGCCGAGCGCTGCCGTCGGCTCGTCCATAATGATCAGCTTGGAGGCGAAGGTCGCGGTCCGGGCGATCGCGACGCATTGGCGCTGGCCGCCGGACATATGGCGGATGGTGCTGGAGAGGTTGGGGATCTTCACCGCCGTGCGGATCAGCGCCGCCTCGGTCGCCTTGCGCATCGCCTTGCGGTCGAGGATCGAGAAGGGTCCGAGATTGAAGAGCACCTTCTCGCGGCCGAGGAACAGGTTCGACGGCACGTCGAGATCGTCGGCCAGAGCGAGGTTCTGGAATACGGTCTCGATGCCCGCCTCGCGCGCCTCGATCGGGCCGGCGAAGTTCACTTCCTTGCCGTCGAACCAGATCTTGCCGTCGGTGCGCTGCTCGACGCCGGTGATCTGGCGCACGAAGGTCGACTTGCCGGCGCCGTTGTCGCCCATGATGGCGACATGCTCGCCCTTGCGCAGCTCGAAATTCGCCTCCTGCAAGGCGTGCACGCCGCCATAATGCTTGGTGAGGTTTTCGGTCTTCAGAACGATGTCCGACATGGTCAAGCTCCTATCGCGCGGCGGCGCTGGCGCCATTGATCGAGAACGACCGCGCCGACGATGATCACGCCCTTGACCATCTCTTGATAGTAGGCGTCGAGGCGCAGGAAGGTGAAGCCGGAAATGATGACGCCGAAGATCAGCGAGCCGATCACGGTGCCGATGATGGAGCCGCGGCCGCCCGACAGCGAAACGCCGCCGATGACCGCCATGGCGATGGCATCGAGCTCGTACATGACGCCCATGCCGGCCTGGGCGGTGAGGTTCTTGGAGCAGAGCACCACGGCGGCAAGCGAAGCGAGGATACCGGCGATGGCGTAGACCAGTACCTTGTGGTTGGCGATCTTGATGCCCGACATGCGCGCGGCATCCTCGTTGGAGCCGATCGCATAGCAATGCTTGCCGTATTTCGTATAGCTCAGGATAAGCTGGAACAGGAGCGCCAGCGAGATGAAGATGACGACAGGCATCAGGCCCTTGCCGATGGCCGCGAAGCTGTCGGTCGGGAACGAGATCGGCTGGCCCTTCGACCACCATTTTGCGATGCCGCGGGCGGTGACCATCATGCCGAGCGTGGCGATGAACGGCGGAATGCGGGTATAGGCGATCAACAGGCCGTTGATCAGGCCGGCGATCAGTCCGCAGCCGATCGCGACCAGCACCGGCACGATGACCGGCAGGTCGGTCCAGCCATAATCGATGAACATCGCCTTGGGATTGGGATTGCCGTTGACGGTCGCGACCTGGGCGAAGCTCATGGCGATCATGGCGGTCGCGCCGACAATGGAGCCCGAGGACAGGTCGATTCCGCCGCAGATGATCACCTGGGTGACGCCGATAGCGATGATGCCGACGATCGAGACCTGCAGGATGATGATCTGCAGGCGCTGCTCGTTGAAGAGGCCCGACACATTCTCGCGCGTGTTGAACAGGAAGCTGTCGCCGAGGAAGACGCGGCCTATCAACTCGAAGGCGACGACGAGGATGACCAGTGCCAGGAACACGTTGAACTCGGCCGGCCATGGACGCTTCTTGGCGTCATAGCTCAAACCGCCAATGCCATGCGATGTCTGTGACACGTCTTCTTCCTCCGAATGACCGCGCCCCGTTCTCCCGCCCTGTCGGGCGGGAGAGGAACAGAGCGGCGCCGCTTCGCCAGCAGCCGATTTCAGCCAGTCCGATGCGTCGCGGCACCACCCCGCGGTTTGTCTTCACGCAATTCCGTACCGAAAACCGTTCCTGGAATTGCGCCGGCGTGCCTCAGTTCTTCTTCAAGAACTTGTCGATGTTCGCCGGAGTGACGAGCTGGAACGGGATATAGACTTTGTGTTCCACCTTTTCGCCCTTGGCGAGCTTCAGCGCGGCGTCGAGCGCACCGGCGCCTTGGCCGGCAGCGTCCTGGAAGACCGTCACGTCGAGATCGCCTGCCTGCATCGCGGCCAACGCATCCTGGGTGGCGTCGACGCCGCCGACGACCACCGACTTCATGTCGATGTTGGCGGCCTTCATCGCCTGGATGGCGCCGATGGCGCTTTCGTCGTTGTTGGCAATAACGCCGTCGAACGCCTTGCCCGACGACAGCCAGTTGGTCATCAGGTTCTGCGCCTGGTCACGATCCCAGTTCGAGGTCTGCTTGTCGATGATCTTGATGAAGCTGCAGTCCGGCGTGGCGATGACTTCCTCGATGTCCTTGGTGCGCTGCACCGCGGCCTGGTTCGAGAGCTCGCCCATGATCACGTAGACATTGGCTTCCTTCTTGCCGGCTTCCTTGAACAGGCGGCAGGCTTCCTTGGTCTCGAGCGTGCCGGATTCCGCCTCGTTCGACGCGACGAAAGCCTGGTTGTCCGGCAGCTGGTCGACATTGACCGGCTGGCGGTTGACATAGACCAGCGGGATCTTGGCCGCGGCGGCCGCGTCCGACATTGCCTGGGTGGCCGAGGTATCGACCGGATTGACGATGATGGCGTCGACGCCCGAGGCGGCGAAGTTCTTGATCTGGTCGAGCTGCTTGGCCACGTCGTTCTGCGCGTCCTCAACCTGCAATTCGACACCGCTCATGCCCTTGGCCTGCGCGATCATGCCGTTGCGCAGCACGGTCAGGAAGTTGTCGTCGAACTTGGCCATCGAAACGCCGATCTTGGCGGCGAAGGCGGATGAACACATCAGCGCCGAAAGCGCGACGCCCAAAAGCAGTTTCTTCATTTTATTCTCCTCCACTTGGTGTCCGGCTGCACCCATTGAACCGGAATCCCCGGTTTGCCCGGGGAATCTCTCCCTGCGGCCATGCGGCGTCCCAACTCGACTGGAACGCCTCTTCCTCCGTTCGCACAGGCGTTCCGGAACGAAAGAACCAAAAAGCCTAGTTAGTGAAATATTTATTCCATTTCGTTTTGGAAACGTCAAGGGCGATTCCGACGAGATTGGCCGGTTTTTCGGTCCCGATCGTCGAAACCAGAGCCCGAATCGAAGCAAATCGTCATGAAAGAATCCATCAGCCTGATGGATTCTTGCACATCGACCATCGCAAACGCCGGGAATTGGCTGAAGCCGCCCCAAACTCGTCATTCTATGGCGAAGCGAGGAGCGAATCGACGCGATGGGCGTTTCGACCAATCTCCAACGCGTGCCGCCTGCCAACGCAAACGGGCGACCGATCACAATTCCTGCGCTGGAGCTTCTAGATGTTTTCCGGCAGATAGATATCGAAGGGCAGGAAGGTCTGCCCCGGCGCATTGGCGGCGCCGCTTTCGATGGCATGGGCCATCAGCCCCAGGAGTTCCCGGCAGAGCGCGGCGAGCGGCGTCGAGATCACCATGGTGAGGATGTTGTCGGCAAGTGCTGCGCGCGAGACGGCGTTGATCTCGTTGCAGATGACGACCGGCATAACCGCTGGGTTTGCCGTTCTCAGCGCCGAGACGGCGCCTTCCATGCCGCCGCCGGCGACATAGCAACCGGCAAGATCGGGATGGCGCGCCAGAAGATCGAGCATGGCGTCATGCGTCACGTCATTCGCCTCCAGGTTGACCAGCGTCTCCATCACGGTGAAATCCGGCGCGTGCTCGCGGAAATAGGAGCGGAAGCCGATCTCGCGCAGCTCGTGGCCATGGAAGCGGTGGCTGCCGACGAAGAGCGCCACCTTGCCCGGCTTCCTGGCGGCCTTGGCGATCATCCATGCGGCGCTGCGTCCGACCTTGCGGTTGTCGAGACCGACATAGCCCTCGCGGATGCCGGCGGCAAAATCGGACAGCAGGGAGAAGACCGGCTGCCCCCTCGCCTTCAGTGCCTCCACCACCGCCGTCAGCGTCGGGTGATCCGGGCCGACAACGGCGATGGCTCTCGACTTGGCCGCCAGCCTGCGCATCTGGCCCGCAATCTCATCGGGCGCCAGCGACGTGGCGAAGTCGATCGCGGCAGTGCCGCGGAAACGTTGCGACTGCGAAACCGCCAGCTCGAGCTCCCTGGCAAAATCGCCATAGAAGACGTCATTGCCCCTCAGCAGCAGGAAGCCGAGCCGGTATTCCGGCAATTCCTGGCGCATGCGCTGCTTGATCAGCCCCGCCGCGTGGTAGCCGATCTCGGTGGCGGCCTCATACACCCGGCGCGCCGTCTCCTCGCGCACCGGCAGGCGGCTGTTCAGCACCCTGTCGACGGTGGCGACACTGACGCCCGAGACGCGCGCGAGATCGCTAATGGTCGGCCGCTTTGCCATGAATGCTCCATTGCTTGTCCGACTTAGGATATCTCACTCTGATAGGAAATGATAGAAACTATCTTCCTGATGTTGAGACTATCATGAGCCGGCGGTATGGTGAAGTGGAAGCCGGCCATGAACGAGCCCAGACCTGCTAAAACCGTTCGCCAGGCGCTGTTGGAGGAACCTCAATGACGGCCATGACGTCTTCGTCGGCGTCGCCACGCGACTACAGCCTGACCGGCCGCGACGCCAAGCTCGCGGTCGAGAACGGGCTGGCGGCGGCCGAGTGGTACCATACCGAGATCCCGCGCAAGCAGATGAAGGAGCTGATGCAGCGCTCCGACCAGCCGGCGATGCGCGACACTATCATCTGGCTCGGCGCGCTTATCCTCAGCGGCGCGGGCGGCGCCTGGTTCTGGGGCAGCTGGTGGTGCGTGCCATTCTTCTTCGTCTATGGCACGCTCTATGGCTCCTCGACCGATTCCCGCTGGCACGAATGCGGCCATGGCACGGCCTTCCGCACCCAGTGGATGAACGACGCCGTCTACCAGCTCGCCTGCTTCATGATCATGCGCAATCCGGTGACATGGCGCTGGAGCCATACACGCCACCATACCGACACCATCATCGTCGGCCGCGATCCCGAAATCGCCGTCATGCGGCCGCCGGATCTGCTGCGCGTTGTCTTGAACTTCTTCGGCATTCTCGACGCATGGCATGCCATGACCGACATGCTGCGCAACGCCGCCGGCGTCATCAGCGCGGCGGAAAAGACCTTCATCCCCGAACAGGAACAGCCGAAGGCCATCCGCGTCGCCCGCATATGGCTCGCCATCTATATGGCGACCATCGCCCTGGCGCTCTATCTGCATTCCTGGCTGCCGCTGCTGCTGATCGGCCTGCCCCGCCTCTACGGCGCCTGGCATCACGTCATGACCGGCCTGCTGCAGCATGGCGGGCTGGCCGAGAACGTCATCGATCACCGGCTGAACAGCCGCACCGTCTACATGAACCCGGTCAGCCGCTTCGTCTATTGGAACATGAATTACCATGTGGAGCACCACATGTTCCCGATGGTGCCCTACCACGCGCTGCCGAAGCTGCATGAGATGATCAAGCACGATCTGCCGGCGCCGACGCCGTCGATCCTGGCCGGCTATCGCGAGATGATCCCGGCCTTCCTGCGCCAGCTGCGCAATGAGGATTATTTCCTCAAGCGCGCGCTGCCGCCGACGGCGAAGCCCTACCGGGAAGAGCTGCACAACGACAACCCGGTGGCGGCCGCGGCCGAATAGCGTAACCAACCGATTTCGCGGAGGACGAGATGAGCGACTGGGTCGAGGCCTGCGCGGCCGGGGACATCGATGAGGAGGACGTGATGCGGTTCGACCATGCCGGACGCACCTTCGCCATCTACCGCAGCCCGGACGACGAATATTTCGCGACCGACGGGCTGTGCACGCATGAAAAGGTGCATCTGGCCGACGGGCTGGTGATGGACGACATCATCGAATGCCCGAAGCACAATGGCCGCTTCAACTACAAGACCGGTAACGCGCGCGGCGCGCCGGTCTGCGTCAGCCTCAGGACCTATCCGGTCAAGGTCGACGCCGGCAAAGTTCTTGTTCAGGTCGGGTGACGCTGATGACGGGAGGAATGGTGGTCATCGGAGCCGGCGAATGCGGCGGGCGCGCCGCGCTCGCCCTGCGCGATCTCGGCTTCGAGGGGCCGGTGACGCTGGTCGGCGACGAGCCGCATCTGCCATATGAGCGGCCGCCGCTGTCGAAGGAAGCGATGACCGGCGAGGCGCCGGCCATCAAAGTGATCGCCACCGACGCGCTGTTCGCCGAACGCTCGATCCGCCACATCCATTCTGTTCGGGCCGTCGCGGTCGATCGTGCCGCGCATGTCGTGCAACTGTCGGACGGATCCTCCCTGCCATATCAAAAGCTTTTGCTGGCGACCGGATCCGTGCCGCGCACGCTGCCGATGCCGGGTCTCGGGGAGCGTTGCGTCTATCTCAGGACGTTCAACGATGCTTTGGCCATTCGCGCTCATCTCAGCGCCGGCAACCGCGTCGCCATCATCGGCGGCGGCTTCATTGGCCTCGAGCTTGCCGCCGCGGCGCGCAAGCTAGGCGCGATCGTCGCCGTCATCGAGGCGCAGCCGCGCATCCTGATGCGCGGCGTGCCGGCCGAAATCGCCGAGATCATCCACAAGGCGCATCAGGCCGAGGGCGTTGCGATCCGCACCGGCCAGGGGATAGCGGCGATCGCCGATGACGGCGCGGAGGTCAGCATCACGCTGGCCGACGGGCAGGCCATCGTCGCCGATCTCGCGGTGATCGGCATCGGCGCCGTGCCGGTGACGGCGCTTGCCGCCGAGGCGGGGCTGGCCATCGACAACGGCATCGCGGTCGACGAGCAGTTGCGCACCGCCGATCCGGATATCTTCGCCGCGGGCGATTGCTGCTCGTTCCCGCTTGCCGTCTATGGCGGACGGCGCGTGCGTCTCGAAGCCTGGCGCAACGCCCAGGAACAGGGCGCCTTGGCCGCGAAGAACATGCTGGGCGCCGGCGAGGCGCATGCCGCCGTGCCGTGGTTCTGGTCGGATCAGTATGGGCTGACCCTGCAGATCGCCGGGCTGTCCGACGAAGGCAAGAGCACCGTGCGGCGCGACCTCGACGACGGCGCCTTCATCCTGTTCCACCTGGCCGAGGATGGCAGGCTGGTCGCCGCCAGCGGCATCGGCCCCGGCAATGCGGTGGCGCGCGACATCCGGCTGGCGGAAATGCTGATCGCCAAGCGGGCGAGCCCGGCGCCGGAAGCGCTCGGCTCGCAAGCGGTCAAGCTGAAGTCGCTGCTGGCTGCGTGAACTGGCGCGCCAATTGTTGATCGCGGCGCCGCCCCTCATCTGCCTGCCGGCATATCCTTCGTCATTCTAGGGCGGAGCAAGGAGCGAAGCGACGCGCGCAGACCCTAGAATGACGAAAGGATGGGGTCGCGGGTCTTGAGGGGCAGCGCGAATGTGACGCGCCTAAAACAGCGCCTTCAGCTCATCCAGCTTGTCGTTGACCAACCAGCCGTAATAGTTTTCCTCGGGCAGCTTTTCCGGTTCGCCGGCGGCGCGGCGCTTGTCGTTCTCGGCCTTCAGAGCATAAGCGCGCTCTTCGGGGTTGCCGACATTGTAGAGCGTGGCGGTGAGGCCCGGATTTTTCGAGATGTCGAAGCCGGCGATGCCGCGGTAGGCGTCGATGGACTTCCTGATGGTCGCGGCGACATAAGGCAGCGTCAGGTCCGGGTCCATGATGGTCTTATAGACGGCATTAGGATCGCCGACGTCGAGCCTGGGCAGGCCCGAGACCTTGTGCACGAGGTCGCTCATCTGCAACGCAGTCAGCGGGTTCAACTGGCCGAGGCCGAAGGTCTGGCCGGCATAATAAGGCTGAAAGAAGGTGGCGCCGAAGCGATCGTTGGGGAAATCCTCGCCGCCGACGCTCTTGCCGCGGAAGGCGCGGTTCCACACCTGCTCGCGGCATTCCCAAAGGTCGTAGCTGTCGTCCATGCCGGCGCATTTCTCGAATTCCGGCCGCTGGATGAAATCCGAGACGTCCTCGCCGTGATAGGCGAAAGAGAGCTTGCTCGACAAATAGGAGATCGCCTTCACGTAATAGGTCTGCAGGCGGTCATAAGCGTCGACATTGTAGGTATGCTCGCCGACGATGGCGCCGACGATATGCATGGGATCGATACCGTAGGCTGCTGCCGCCTTCCTGATCTTGCCGCGCAGCTCGGCATCGTTCTGCAACAGCGCGTAGACCTTGCGGTACTTGGCCTGGAAGGTGGTGTTGGTGGCCTGGGTGCGCCGGCTGGAGGCGCCTGGAATATCCGGCTGCACGCTGTTGCGGTTGCCCGGGGGCACGATGGTCGCGGCATCGGCGGTTGCCACCGCCGCCGCCAGGGCCATGCCGAGAAAAAGCAGGATAAGTTTCTTCATACGCCGCCGCCTTCGAATGCGCGGCAAACTAGGTAAAGCGCATGGCAGAGTCGAGAGAAGGCTTCGAGCCGTGCGCGAAAATGGTGGCCAGATGCTTCCATTTGGCCACACTTTGGATTGGAAGGGCGTTTCAGGCCGGCCTGAGCCGGCCCGAAATCGGGGCATTGGGCGGGCGTTTCAGGCCGGCTCGAAGGCCAGCCCAAAACCCAGATAGAGCTTAAAGAATAAACCGCGACAGGTCGGTGTTGCGCGACAGGTCGCCGACATGCTTCTCGACATAGGCGGCGTCGATGGTGACCGCCGTGCCGTGGCGGTCGGGCGCGTCGTAGGAAATCTCGTCCAGCACACGCTCCATCACCGTCTGCAGGCGCCGGGCGCCGATGTTCTCGACGCTGGCGTTGAGATCGACGGCGATGCCGGCAAGCGAATCGATGGCGTCGTCGGTGAAGGTCAGCTCGACGCCTTCGGTCTTCATCAACGCGATATACTGCTTGATGAGGCTCGCCTCAGTCTCGGTGAGGATGCGGATGAAATCCGCCTTCTCCAGCGCGCGCAGCTCGACACGGATCGGCAGGCGGCCCTGCAGCTCGGGCAGCAGGTCGGACGGTTTGGAGACATGGAAGGCGCCCGAAGCGATGAACAATATATGGTCGGTCTTGATCGGCCCATATTTGGTCGCGACCGTGGTGCCTTCGACCAGCGGCAGCAGGTCGCGCTGCACGCCTTCGCGCGACGGGCCGCCCGAAATGTCGCTTCTTGCGGCGATCTTGTCGATCTCGTCGAGGAAGACGATGCCGTCATTCTCGGCCGATTCCAGCGCCCTGCGCACCACCTCGTCCTGGTCGAGCAGCTTGTCGGACTCGTCGTTGACCAACAGCGCATAGGAATCGCGCACCGTGGTCTTGCGGGTCTTCGTCCTGCGGCCGCCCATGGCCTTCGAAAGCATGTCGTTGATGTTGAGCACGCCGACGTTGGCGCCCGGCATGCCGGGAATCTCAAAGCCGGGCATGCCGCCGGTGCCGGTGTCGGCCACCTCGATCTCGATCTCCTTGTCGTCGAGCTCGCCATCGCGCAGCTTCTTGCGGAAGGAGTCGCGGGTCGCCGGGCTCGCCGTCTTGCCGACCAGCGCTTCCAGCACGCGTTCCTCGGCGTTGATCTGGGCGCGCGCGGCGACGTCCTCGCGCATCTTCTCGCGCGTCAGGCCGATGGCGACCTCGACGAGATCGCGCACGATCTGCTCGACATCGCGGCCGACATAACCGACCTCGGTGAATTTCGTGGCCTCGACCTTGACGAAGGGCGCGCCGGCGAGCCGCGCCAGACGCCGCGAGATCTCGGTCTTGCCGACCCCGGTCGGGCCGATCATCAGGATGTTCTTCGGCATCACCTCTTCGCGCATCTGGCCTTCCAGCTGCTGGCGGCGCCAGCGGTTGCGCAAGGCAATGGCCACGGCGCGCTTGGCGTCCTTCTGGCCGATGATGAAGCGATCGAGTTCCGAAACGATTTCGCGGGGAGAAAAGGTGCTCATATTACTCAAATTCCACTTTGCCACTGCCTGATAAACTCGAACGGATGCAGCAGCATGATCACGTTGAGCGTCAGATTGTCCCGGATGATGTAACCCGTGCCGAACTCGAAGATGAGCGCCAGGGCCACGACCACCCATATAGGTAGCTTTCGCGCCATCACAAATCCCAGCGCCATGAACAGCGTGTCGGACACCGAGTTGATGATCGAGTCGCCGTAATAGTTGAGCGAGATGGTGCCGGCACGGTAGCGGTCAATGATGAAGGGGCTGTTTTCCAGGATCTCCCAGCCGGCTTCGATGAGTACGGCGAAGGCGAGCCTTAAGCCCACCGGCGAGCGCGGGAACAGCGCCCAGGCCAGCGCATAGAACAGGAAGCCGTGGATGATGTGCGAGAATGTGTACCAGTCGGCGATGTGCTGGGAGTTCTCCGAACTGTTGACCACGCCGTGCCAGAGCTTGACGTAGCCGCAGGTGCAGATCGGCGGATGGCCCATGCCGTACAAGGCGCCTGCCTGGAAGGTTATCAAAGCAAGCACGAGCAGCAGGCCCATGCGCCAGCTGTCTTCATAGGCCGAAAGCGTCTTGTCCCCTCCGGATGCGGTCATTCAATCAGTCCCCCAGATGTTCATCGTCGTTGGCCGAATCGACGGCCATCAGCACGACGTCCCCATATTGCGAATGCCTGCGGCCGATCGGCCTGAAGCCGGCCTTCTCATAGGCGCGGATGGCGCGGCCATTGTCGGGATGCGGATCGATGATGACGCGCGGCGCGCCTTCCTCCAAAAGCTCCTCGACGAACTGGCGCAGGATGGCCGAGCCATGGCCGATGCCGACCAGTTCCGGCGGGCCGATCGTGAGGTCGATGCCCAGCGTGCCGAAGGGCTGGTCGGCATAGGGATGGTCGTCCTCCATATGCGGATCATAGCTCTGCAGATAGGCGATCGGCCTGCCGTCGAGCTCGACGATCAGCGGCTCCACCGAAACCGAATCGATATGCTCGCGGATCTCGGCGATTTCCTTTTCCGGATCGTCCCACCATGCGGCGACATGCGGCTCGCGCAGCCAGCCGGCGATCATCGGCAGGTCTTTTTCCGTGACCGGCCGAAAATCATAGCTATCTTCCTGTTCGACCATGATCTTATCCGAAAACCGGCGGCCACCCTTCGGGATCATGGTCGTTCAAGCGGCATCGAGCGTTTCGACGACAAAATTGTTGTTGGTGTAGACGCAGATGTCGGACGCGATCTGCATGGCCTTGCGGGCGATCTCCTCGGCATCCTTGTCGGTGTCGATCAGCGCGCGTGCCGCGGCCAGCGCGTAATTGCCGCCGGAGCCGATGGCCATGACGCCATGTTCGGGCTCCAGCACGTCGCCATTGCCGGTCAGCGCCAGCGAGACCGACTTGTCGGCGACCAGCATCATGGCTTCCAGCCGGCGCAGATAGCGATCGGTGCGCCAATCCTTGGCGAGCTCGACGCAGGCGCGCGTCAGCTGGTCCGGATATTGCTCGAGCTTGGCTTCGAGCCGCTCGAGCAGGGTGAAGGCGTCGGCGGTAGCGCCGGCGAAGCCGGCAATGACGCTGCCGCCCTTGCCAATGCGGCGCACCTTGCGGGCGTTGCCCTTCATGATCGTCTGGCCGAGGCTGACCTGGCCGTCGCCGGCGATCACGACCTTGTTGCCCTTGCGCACGCTGATGATGGTCGTGGCGTGCATGGTGAGTTCATTCGACATTTGAGCTCCGATGCGCGCTATCCCTTGAAAAGGCGATTGGCGCGGTACGAGTGAGTTTGATCGGCCATATGTATGCATAGGGCCAACGATTGCAAACCACCTCAGGCCGAGCCGATAGCGGCCGGAATGGCAACTGGCAATCGCCGGATCATGCTGATAGAAGGCTTTCGTTTTCAAGCCCTGGCGCCTCCAAGCAGGGCAACAAGGACAAAGCGATGACGCGTTCGGCCGAAGTCAGCCGCAAGACCAAGGAAACCGAGATTTCGGTCTCCGTCGATGTCGACGGCAAGGGAAAATCCGACATTTCGACCGGCGTCGGCTTCTTCGACCATATGCTCGACCAGCTGTCGCGGCATTCGCTGATCGACATGACGGTCAAGGCCAAGGGCGACCTGCATATCGACGACCACCACACGGTCGAGGACACCGGCATCGCGATCGGCCAGGCGCTGAGCAAGGCGCTGGGCGAACGGCGCGGCATCATGCGCTATGCCTCGATCGACCTTGCCATGGACGAGACGCTGACCAGGGCGGCGATCGACGTGTCGGGCCGGCCCTTCCTGGTCTGGAATGTGGGCTTCTCGTCGCCGAAGATCGGCACGTTCGACACTGAGCTGGTGCGCGAGTTCTTTCAGGCGCTGACGCAGAATGCCGGCGTCACGCTGCATGTGGCCAACCATTACGGCGCCAACAACCATCATATCGCCGAAACGTGCTTCAAGGCGGTGGCGCGGGCGTTGCGCGCGGCGCTAGAGCCCGATCCGCGCCAGCCCGACGCGGTGCCTTCCACCAAGGGATCCCTGAAAGGATAGCCCTATGGCGATCTATGTCGTGATGGCGCCGCCGGCCGGCAACAAAGCCGAGGACGCAATTTTCGTGCGCGACAGCTTCACCTGGCTGGGTTTCCTGGTCGCGCCGCTCTGGCTCGCCTGGCACCGGATGTGGATCGAGGCGGCTCTGACCTTCATCGTCATGGCGATCCTGTCGGTGGCCGGCGAGAGGCTCGGGCTTGAGGGGGCCGGATCGCTGCTGTCGCTGCTGGTCTCGCTCTATGTCGGCTTCGAAGGCCAGGGCCTGAGGATCGCCTCGCTGCGGCGGCGCGGCTGGCGCGAATGGGGCGTGATCGAGGCCGGCAATCTCGCCGATGCCGAGACGCGCCATGCGCTGGAAACCGGCGAGGAGAGCGAGGAGCAGCCTCTGCCGCGCATCGTGCCGGATGCATCGCAGGCACGTCCGCCGCAGACAGGCATGGCGCTCGGCCTGACTCATACGCCTGGAAGGCCCTGACATGCGGGTGGCAATCATCGACTACGGCTCGGGCAATCTGCGCTCGGCCACCAAGGCCTTCGAGCGCGCCGCGCATGAGGCAGGCCTTGCCGCGACGATCGAGCTGACGGCCGACGCCGAGCGCGTGCGTTCCGCCGACCGCATCGTGCTGCCGGGCGTCGGCGCCTATGCCGACTGCGCCGCCGGCCTGAATGCGGTGGCAGGCATGTGGGAGGCGGTGGAAGAGGTCGCGCTTCGTAAGGGGCGGCCTTTCCTCGGTATCTGCGTCGGCATGCAGCTGATGTCGCAACGCGGGTTGGAGAAGACCGTCACCAATGGGCTCGGCTGGATCGCCGGCGACGTTAAGGAGATCACGCCGTCCGATCCGGCGCTGAAGATCCCGCAGATCGGCTGGAACACGATCGAACTCCAACGCAAGCACCCACTGTTTTCCGGCATCGAGACCGGCCCGAAGGGGCTGCACGCCTATTTCGTCCATTCCTATCATCTGGACGCGAAGAATTCGGGCGAAGTGCTGGCGACGACCGATTATGGCGGCGCGGTGACGGCGGCCGTCGCCCGCGACAACCTTGCCGGCACGCAGTTCCACCCCGAGAAGAGCCAAGCGCTCGGCCTGGCCCTGATCACCAATTTCCTGAAGTGGAGGCCCTGACAATGAGCAAGAAGGGCTATTGGATGGCAATGATCGATGTCCGCGATCCGGATGTCTACAAGCAGTATATCGACGCGAATGCCGTCGCTTTCGCGAAATACGGCGCAAAGTTCCCGGTCCGCGCGGGACGCTACGAGAGTCCGGAAGGGCCGACCGGCAACCGTCACGTGCTGGTGGAGTTCGAGTCCTACGACAAGGCGATCGAATGCTACCATTCGCCTGAATATCAGCATGCCTCGAAGTTCCGGCTCGCCGCTTCGACCGGCCATTTCGTCATTGTCGAGGGCGCCTGACCGATGATCCTGTTTCCCGCCATCGACCTCAAGGACGGAAAGTGCGTGCGCCTGAAGCATGGCGACATGGCCACCGCCACCATCTACAACGACGACCCCGCCGCACAGGCCAAGGCCTTCGAGGACCAGGGTTTCGAGTGGCTGCATGTCGTCGACCTCAACGGCGCCTTCAAGGGCCAAAGCGTCAATTCGGCGGCGGTCGGCGCCATTCTGAAGGCGACGAAGAATCCCGTGCAGCTCGGCGGCGGCATCCGCACCTTGCCGCAGATCGAGGATTGGCTGGATCGCGGCCTGACGCGCGTTATCCTCGGCACCGTGGCGGTGCGCGAACCCGACCTGGTCAAGGAGGCCTGCAAGGCCTTTCCCGGGAAAATAGCCGTCGGCATCGACGCCAAGGGCGGCAAGGTCGCGGTCGAAGGCTGGGCCGAGGCCTCCGAGCTCGGCGTCATCGAGCTGGCGAAGAAATTCGAGGGCGCCGGCGTCGCCGCCATCATCTACACCGACATCGACCGCGACGGCGTGCTTTCCGGCATCAACTGGGATTCGACCATCGACCTCGCCGAGGCCGTGTCGATTCCGGTGATCGCCTCCGGCGGCCTCGCCTCGATCGCCGACATCGTGCGCATGACCATGCCCGACGCGCAAAAACTCGAAGGCGCGATCTCCGGCCGCGCCCTGTATGACGGACGTATCGACCCGGCCGAGGCGCTGGCGATCCTGCGCGGCGAGCGGACGGGGGCAACAGCGTGAACATTTCGATCATTCTGGCCTCCTATGACAGCGGCCATTTCCACGGCGGCTGCGGCCAGGGCCCGGACGCGCTGATTTCGGGCGGGCTGGCCGAGGCGCTGAAGCTCGCCGGGCACGATGTCGAGGTGAGCGACATCGGCAAGGTGGTCGAGGACGAAGCCGAGCGCGAGATCGGCACCGGATTTGCGGTCTGCAATGCCGTTTCGGGCGAAGTCCGCATGGCGCTGGACAGGAAGCGGTTTCCAATCGTGCTGGCCGGCAACTGCCTGACCGCCGCCGGCGCCGTGGCAGGTGCCGGCGCCGACGCCATCATCTGGGCCGACCAGCATGGCGACCTCAACACGCCGGAAACTACCACAACGGGCTTTCTCGACGGCATGGCGCTGGCCACCGTGCTGGGCCTGTGCTGGCGATCGATAGCGGCGCAGATCCCGGGCTTCAAGCCGATCGATCCGTCGCGCTGCGTTCTGGTCAACGCGCGCGACCTCGACAGCGCGGAAAAGGAACTGCTGGAAAAGCTGCCGATCATCCGGACCGAATGCCCGGACTGGAAGAGCGCGGCGCAAAGGCTGAAGGCCGACGGCGCGCGCCAGGTTCACATGCATGTCGACCTTGACGTGCATGACCCCGAGAAGCTGCAGGCCAATCGCTACACCACGCCCGGGGGTCCGGCTCCCGAGCAGCTGCGCACCGCCATGTGCGGCCTCGCCGGGCCGCTCGCCATCGCCGGGCTCACCATCTCCGCCTACGATCCGGCCTTCGATCCCAAGGGCGACGTGCCGCCGCTGGTCGGCGCGCTGGTGGTCGACCTGCTCTCGACGCTGGAGCGCAAGTGATGCTCAAGGCCCGCGTCATCCCTTGCCTCGACGTCAAGAACGGCCGCGTGGTCAAGGGCGTCAATTTCGTCGACCTCGTCGATGCCGGCGACCCGGTCGAGGCCGCCAAGGCTTATGATGCCGCAGGCGCCGACGAGCTCTGCTTCCTCGACATCACCGCCTCGTCCGACAATCGCGAGACGATATTCGACGTGGTTGCCCGAACTGCCGAGCAGTGCTTCATGCCGCTCACCGTCGGCGGCGGCGTGCGCCAGGTGGCCGACATCCGCAAGCTGCTCCTGGCCGGCGCCGACAAGGTGTCGATCAACACGGCGGCGGTGAAGAACCCGGATTTCGTCGCGGAAGCCGCCGATAAATTCGGCAACCAGTGCATCGTCGTGGCGATCGACGCCAAGAAGGTATCAGCGCAAGGCGAGACCGACCGCTGGGAGATCTTTACCCATGGCGGACGCGAGAAAACCGGCATCGACGCGGTCGAATTCGCGCAACGCATGGTCGAGCGCGGCGCCGGCGAGATCCTTTTGACTTCGATGGACCGCGACGGCACCAAGGCCGGTTACGATATCGCGCTCACCCGCGCGATTGCCGACGCCGTGCGTGTGCCGGTGATCGCTTCCGGCGGCGTCGGAACACTCGATCACCTGGTCGAGGGTATCCGCGACGGCCATGCGGGCGCGGTGCTCGCCGCCTCGATCTTCCATTTCGGCACCTACACCATCGCCGAAGCCAAGACGCATATGGCCAGGGCCGGCCTGCCGATGCGGCTGGACTCGGCCGCCCATCGGACTTAAACCGCTGCTATGGCTCAATTTTCACTCGCCGAGCTGGAAACGATCATCCATCAGCGCGCCCATTCCGGCGACGCCGACTCATGGACGGCGAAGCTGTTCGCCAAAGGCATCGACAAGGCGGCGCAGAAGCTCGGCGAGGAAGCCGTCGAGACGGTGATTGCCGCCGTCAAGGGGGACAAGAAAGCCGTCGTTTCGGAAAGCGCCGATCTTATATATCATTGGCTGGTCGTCCTTGGCATCGCGGGCATTCCGCTTGACGACGTGCTGAAGGAGCTTGAGGGCCGAACCAGCCGCTCGGGTACCGCCGAAAAGGCGTCCCGGCCCCAGGGCTGATCGAAAGAGAGAGCATGATGTCGCCCGAAAACGGCTTCGCACTTTTCGGCGGCACGCTCTAGGAGGGCAGGAAACCCGATGGACCAGCTGGCTCCGACCGAGAAGTATTCCCCCTATCGATTCTTCTCCGCCGAGCAATGGTCGCAGTTTCGCGCCGACACGCCGCTGACGCTGACCGGGGACGAGATCGACCGGCTGCGCTCGCTCAACGACCCGGTCGACCTCGAAGAGGTCAAGCGCATCTACCTCTCGCTGTCCCGGCTGCTTTCGGCCCATGTCGAGGCAAGCCAGCTGCTGTTTCGGCAGCGCCAGGCCTTTTTCAACGCGCAGGACGTCGTCAAGACACCCTTCATCATCGGCATTGCCGGCTCGGTCGCGGTCGGCAAGTCGACCACGGCGCGCGTGCTGAAGGAGCTTCTGGCGCGCTGGCCGTCGAGCCCGAAAGTCGACCTCATCACCACCGACGGCTTCCTGTTGCCCAACGAGATCCTGCGCCGCGAGAATCTCATGGAGCGCAAGGGGTTCCCCGAGAGCTACGACGTCGGCGCGCTGCTCAGGTTCCTGTCAGGCATCAAGTCGGCACAAAGCAGCGTCCGGGCGCCGGTCTATTCGCACCTGACCTACGACGTGATTCCCGGCGAGTTCGTCACCATCGACCGGCCGGACATACTGATCTTCGAAGGCATCAACGTCCTGCAGCCGGGCAAGCTGCCGAAGGACGGCAAGATCGTGCCGTTCCTGTCCGACTTCTTCGATTTCGCCATCTATATCGATGCCGACGAGAAGCTGATCCATCAATGGTACATCCAGCGTTTCATGCGGCTGCGCGAAACCGCCTTCCGCAATCCGGATTCCTTCTTCCACCGCTATTCGCAGCTCTCCGAGGATGCCGCGCGGGCCATCGCCGAGGGGCTGTGGGCCAACATCAACCTGAAGAACCTGCGCGAGAACATTCTGCCGACCAGGGCGCGGGCCGACCTCATCCTGCGCAAGGGCACCAACCACCTGATCGAGGAAGTGGCGTTAAGGAAATTGTGAACCCCTTAACGGCGCCTTAGGCAATCCCGACTAGCGTTGCCAGCCAAACTCCAGCGGGTGTCGGGAGGCAACCGGTGATCAATGCGGGCAATGCCGCGGGACGCGAGCCCCGGTCTATTCACTGGTCATTTCGGGCTTCAATGCAGAGGCGGCGCTGCCGCTATTTGTCCGGCGGGATGAGCCTAACTCGACAAGCTCGACGCCAGCGCCGGAGCAGCGTTTTCCTATTGCGGGCATCGCTGCGTGACCTTCATGCCTGACGGTGCGCTTGGCGTCGAAATCTTCCGCTTCGCCTGTGCAACCGGGGCCGGATTCCTCCTCTCCGTTGGGCTGGCCGCAATTCTCACCGATCTCGCCGGATACCTGTCGTCGGCGCCGGTGGCGCTGGCTTCTTCCATTCTAGCGCCGGTTCTGAACTTCGCAGTCTTACGCAAGTTTGTCTTCGGCGCTCCCATGGGCGCCAACGGCCCCCTCTGCCCCGAAGGAGAGAGCCGATGACCGCCGTGCTCGACAGACCGACAGCAGACGCGCCTATCGGCGAAGCGCGCAGCATGTGGGCATGGACCGTGATACTTTGCCTGCTGGTCCTGGCGGCCGCCATTCCATGGCAGATGCGATGGGGCGTCATACCAGACACGAGTTGGGTGATCACCCTGTGCGAGAAGATGCTTGCCGGATCACGGCTCTATGTCGACGTGTTCGAAGTCAATCCGCCTTTCACGCCTTGGATGTTCATGCCGGTCGTGGCACTGGCGCACAAGGTCGGCATGTCGCCGGAGGTGGCGGTTCATGCCTACAGCTATGCGATTTGCCTGGCAGGATTGGGGTTTGCCGGGCTGATCGCCAGACAGGCCGGTCTTGCCGAGAACCGCGCGCTGTTTCAAATGTTGCCGCTGTTCCTGGCCCTGCTTGTCATCTTCCCGGGCAATGCTTTCACCGAACGGGAGCAACTGGGGATCGCGTTGTTTTTGCCGATGCTGGTGCTGACGGCGTGGCGCGCGGCGCCTATCGAAGGACGCGTGCCGAGTATCCTGACGGCGGTTCTTGCCGGGCTTAGCGGCAGCGTGCTGGTTCTGGTGAAGCCCTATTATGCACTGGTCGTGCTCGTTCCGGCGTTCTACGCGGCCTGGAGCCGCCGGTCGATCCGGATGCTTTTCGCCGTCGAGAACTGGGCGATCGGCCTGGTCTGCGTCGCCTATGTCGTTGCCGTCCAGTATTTCTATCCGGAATTCCTGAGCGTCGTCTATCCGATGCTGGCCGACACCTATATGCGGATGCAGAAGATGCAGGCGCTGCTGGAGATCTATGTGCCGATCTATGTGGTCGCTCTTGCCGCGCTACATCTTCTTAGACCGGGATTGCCTTTGTCGCCACTGGTCACCGTGTTCACGCTTGCTTCGCTGGCTGCGACCGTGCCGCTGATCTACCAGGCAAAAGGCTGGCCCTATCACGCGTTTCCGGCCTTCAGTCTGATTCTGGCGGCCCTCCTGCTGAGGATGGCGCAAGCTGCCCCGGCGACATACAAGTCGCCGGGCACGGCAATGGAACTGGTGCTCAAGGTGCTGCTGGCTGTCATCATTGCCGCCGCCGCCATTCCGTTCATGCAGACACAGAAGCTCAGTGCAGAGTTTGTCGCCAAGCTTAAAGCCGCTGCTCCTCAGCCGACCGTCGCGCTAGTCGGCGCCGACATCTCGGGAGGCCATCCTCTTACCCGCATGCTCGGCGGGACATGGATTTCACGCCATTGCAACGACTGGCTGGGTGAATCGGCGCGTTATCTTTCAGGCATCGCAAGCCGGAACGGCGACCAGGAGGCGGCGTCCCACTACCGGCAGATCGCCGATCGCTACATCGAGAGCAAGATCGCCGAACTCGAGACCCAGAAGCCTGCCATGATAATCGTCGAGAAAAAGGACAGGGACTGGAATGCGGAGCTTGCCCAGTGGCAAGACTACACCAACTTCCTGCGACGCTATCAGCAAATTGCCGAGGATGACGAAGTGCAGGTGTTGCTGCGCAATACAGGAACTGCCCAGGCAGAGTGATCCGCAGCCGTCCTTTCGGGAGAGGTCGCGACGAACTTTTGAACGACGGCTGCCGGTTAAAGCGCGCTTAACTGCCGGTCCGTTAGAAACTAAGCCACAAACGCTGTACTGCTATTGAGGCTCCCGGCATGGATGCGCCATTGGTTGCTTCAGGCGAGCAGGCCGATCTGCGGCCCCGTCAGGCCGGAACTGCATTTCGCCTTGGCCTGCCGGCTGCCGCAACATTGTTGATCGCCCTCTATGCGATCGTCGTCTCGCGCCTCTTGCCGGGCAATGTCGACGTATCGTGGCTGCTGACCGTCGGCGACCGCGTGCTGAGCGGCGAACGCCTCTATGTCGACGTCGCCGAGGCCAATCCGCCCTTTTCGACTTGGCTCTATCTGCCATTCCTAATTCTTGAGCGGTTGACCGGGCTTTCGGCGGAGCTCTGGGTGGGGCTCGGCATGGTAGTGCTGGCAATCGGTTCGGTCTGGCTTTCAGCTCGAATCCTTGTATGTGCCGACCAAACGCTGACGCGATTCGTCTGGGCAGTTCCGGCCTTGGTGTTTCTTCTGCTTGCGCTGTCGCCGGCGGATTTCGGCCAGCGCGAACAAATCGCAGTCATCTGCCTTTTGCCTTGGCTGGCGCTGCTTGCGGCACGCGACCGGACAGCGGATTTCCGCGCCGGCAGCACGCCCGAGCGGCTTGCCGCCGGGATTGGCGCCGCGATTTTCGTGATGATCAAACCGCCCTTCAGCGTGCTGGCGCTGGCTGCGCCGGTGCTGGTCCTTGCCGCGCAGCGACGCTCGGCGCGGCCTCTGCTGACGACCGAGAATGTCTTCGGCGCTGTTTTGACCGTCGCCTATCTGGTCGTGCTTGTGGTTTTCATGCAGCCCTTCTTCACCGATGTCCTGCCTTTGCTGCGCGAGGTCTATTTGCCGATGCGCTTGCCGGTCGTCGACATGTTGATGCTCTTGCCGGTGAAGATTTTCGTGGCCATGGCCGCGGCAACGTTGGCCATGGCTTACCCTGACCGGCCCGATCGCGATGCGAAGATTCTGCTGCTGGCAGGTGTTGGCTATGTCCCTGGGTTTGTCGTCTTGGGCAAAGGCTGGACCTATCAGGCGATGCCGTTCCTGACGCTCGGCATGTTGGCCTTTGTGCTCCAGTTGATCCGGTTGCGGCCACAGCGCGACCTGCCTGTGCTGGCAAGGGCGGGTGTCGGGTTCGGTCTGCTTTTGCTCGTAACGACCGTCGCGCCACGGCAAGGCCTGGCATTCGTCGAACCGCGTGGCGATCTCGACGCGGCGACGGCCGTCATCAACCGGATCGCCGATCACCCGACCTTTATATCGATCGGCTCGGCGCTGCAGATCGGCAATCCGCTCGTCCGGATGACCGGCGCTCGCATGGTTGGGCGCCACCCGTCCGGCTGGATGGTCAATGATGCCCAGGTCCTGGTCGAGTCTGGGCCGGATATCGCGACCCGCCTCAGGCTCGAAGCCTTGCGCGCGGATTACACGCAGGCGATCGCCAGTGAGTTGGCCACGAAACGGCCCGATATCGTTGCCGATGACGGAACCGCAGGACCGGACGTACCGATAAAGCTCCATCTGACGCAGCCGCACGCAACGGCGCCGTTGCGTGACAGCCCTTTGATCGCAAAGGCTTTGCAGGACTATCGTCTGCTCTATCAGAACGCCTCCGTAACCCTGTTCATCCGCAGCGATATCGCCGAACGCAATTAGGGCGGCACTGGCTAATCGAGATCAATTGGCGCTTAAACGATGTCTCCTTTCTGGCTGCCCTGGCGGGACTGATGCTGGCCGGCGCGGGGGTGCGCCGCCCGTTTCAGGGAAGGACCGGCGCTTCTCGCGCTTGCCCCCGCCGCCTATGCGATGCCGGTGCTGTTTCCCGGCAATGTTTCAGCGAGCGTGAGCATATCGGCGTCGCGCTTTTCCTGCCGCTGATGTCATTGATGTCGTGGTGCGCGCGGGGCGAGGTACGGGTGCGACAGCGCAACGCAGGAATTAGCCAGGCACGACGACCCGCGACCGCCTCAAATTGACATGGCCGTCATTCTTCATACTTCCTGCGGCGAACGGAAGGCTGCGGCAAGCCGCCGAGCCTATCGCTGCGCACGTATCTTGGAATTGCTTCAGGCTAGGGACGGTTCTCCCGAGAGTTCAGCCTTCCGGCCTCTCGTCCATATCGAATGCAGCATCCACGCGGCAAGAAACAGCGGGATCAGGACAGCGACGCAATATCCGCCCCAGGTGAAAAAATTCACGACGAAAGGCGCGAGCCAGCAAATCGCCAGGATCAGCCGAGGCGGCCTGGAAACCATCGCGGCGAGCATCGCCACCGCTACGGCCACACCGATCGTGTCGTAGGTGTAGCCATAGGGCGTGGCCAGGATCGCAAGGACAGCAGTAAGCACCACGCGTTCCTGATGCGAGACCACGCGGCCCGGCCGCCAGAGCCAGATCGCCGCGGCGATGGAAGCGATGGTCGCGACCGCCTGCACGCCATAGGCGGAGGTCACCCCGGCGCCGAAAGCTCTCGCCGTGAAGAACACCGTTATCGCGTTGTACTGATAGGGCTGCGGATAAGGCGCCTCCATGATCGCCGTCATCAAGGGGCGGGTTTCGGTCAGGAACAGGCGCCAGACATCGAAGCCAAAGAACAGGCCAGTGGCGAGGGCGATCACGACGCTGGTGCCGATCGCCGCGAGAATGGCGCGCCAGTTGCCGCTGGCGAGCAGGCAGAAGGGCACGAGAATGCCGAGATGCGGTTTGATCGTCAGCAGGCCGAACAGGATTCCGGCCAGCAGCGGACGCCTTGGCGCCACGGCGAGGCCTCCGATCAACAGCGCGGCGGTCAGCGCGCCGTTCTGGCCGAACAAGGAGTTCCAGATAACCGCCGGGCTCAAGACAATCGCCAGTTCCAGCGCCGCTCCGAGCTTCAGCGGCCGGACAGCCAGCCACAGGCACAGCACGGTCCCGACCGTCCAGATCAGATAGGCAGGCAGGATCGGCAAGGTGGCAAGCGGAACGCCGAGCAGGAGGATGTTCGGCGGATAGCTCCATTCCTGATTTGGAAGGTCGGGTGAGAACATCGCGCGCAGCGCCGCGCGGTAGGCCTCCACGTCGAAGAGAACGGCAACGTGGCCCTCGATGGCCATGCGCGAACCTGCCCAGAGGTTGGTGAAATCCCAGTAGGGGAGCCTGTGCGACAGCGCGGAAAAGCCTCGGCTGTCCAAGGTCCACAGAAAGCTCAGGTAGAACCAAGTCATCCATGCGGCGATGATCGACACGACCGTGACAATGGCCACGTCCAAAAGGCTCCTGGTCCTGATCCAATCCGGTTGCATGGCGATCTCGGTTATAGCAACCGCGATTGTAGCCCAGGTGTCCTTAAGATCGTCTTGCCCCAATATGCTCAGCCAGGCACCGTCACCCGCCGCAGCGTCAGATTGATGCGGCCGCCGTTCTTCAGCAACGCCGATGTCGCCGGATAGATGCGGTCGACACCGTGGAAGGCGAGGCGGCCTTCGCCGCCAAGCACGACGACGTCGCCGCTCTTCAGCCTGAACGACTTGGTGCCGCCATCGCGCCTGTCCTGGCCGACCCGGAACAGGCAGTCGTCGCCCAGTGAGACCGACACCACGGGCGCGGCGAAATTCTGTTCGTCGCGGTCCTGATGCAGGCCCATTTTGGCATCCGCCGAATAGAAGTTGACCAGGCATGCCTCGGGCGGATGCTGATAGGCCGAGACCTCGCGCCATAATTCCAGCAGGGCTTCCGGGATCGCCGGCCAGGGCTCGCCGGTCACCGGATGCGTCGGCTGATAGCGATAGCCGCGCTCCTTGTCGGTCACCCAGCCAAGCGCGCCGCAATTGGTCATGCGCACGCTCATCTCCTTGCCGGTGCGCGGCATGGCCGGCACGTAGAGGGGTGCGGCCTGCACGACGCGCCTGATCTCCTCGACCAGCGCTTCCTGGGCCGGGCGCGCGAGGTAGCCCGGCATATGGCGGACGCCTTTGGGCAGAACGAGCATGGATCGATCCGTTGCTCCCTAGAGCCGGATGGTTTCGGGTCTGTTCGACATGAAATCTGAATCCGTCTCTAAATCAGAGAGATAGGGCATGATGTCCCGAAAACCGCTTCACACTGGTCGGCATCATGCTCCAAGCCATGCCATCCTTCAAAGAAGGCGGCGACCCGAAACCAGCGGCTTTGGCCGGATCAGTCGCTTTCCACCCGACCGCGCAGCTTCTTCACCGTCGACCGGCCTGCCTTGCTTTTCAGGCGGCGCTCCACGGCGCCTTTGGACGGCCTGGTCTTCTTGCGCGGCGGAGGCGGCGGCTCGGCCGCCTTGGCGATCAATGCAGTCAGCCGCGCCCGCGCGTCGGCGCGGTTCTGCTCCTGGGTGCGAAAGCGGCCTGCCTCGATGACGATGACGCCGTCCTTGGTGGCGCGCTGGCCGGCCAGCTTGATGGCGCGCTCGCGCACGCGCTCGGACAGGCCGGACGCGTTCGCCGCGTCGAAGCGCAGCTGCACGGCGGTGGCCACCTTGTTGACGTTCTGGCCGCCCGGACCGGACGAGCGGATGAAGTCCTCATGCAGGTCGCCAGGATGGATGACCGCTTCGCCGGAGATGATGATATCGTCGTCGCTTGCCATGCACGCACTCATGACGCGACGGCGGCAAAAAGAAAAGGCCCGGCGCGAGCCAGGCCCTGGAGGAAGACATTGGCAGTGACTGCTATTCAGCCGCTTCCTGCATCCGCGGCGCCGCGCCGAGGATGGTCGCGTCGACATGGCGTTCGAACTTCTCGAAATTGACGGCGAACATGTTGACCAGCTTCGCGGCCTGGCGGTCGTAACCGGCCTTGTCCGCCCAGGTCGAGCGGGGGTCGAGAATGGCGCCGTCGACACCCGGGACCGCCACCGGCACCTCAAAGCCGAAATTGGCGTCGGTGCGGAACTCGGCCGACTTCAGCGAACCGTCGAGCGCGGCGCCCAGCAACGCGCGCGTCACCTTGATCGGCATGCGGCGGCCGGTGCCGTAGGCGCCGCCGGTCCAGCCGGTGTTGACCAGCCAGCAGTCGACGCCATGGCCGGCGATCAGCTCGCGCAGCAGATTGCCGTATTCGGATGGATGGCGCGGCATGAACGGGGCGCCGAAGCAGGTCGAGAACGTCGCCTCCGGCTCGGTGACGCCCTTTTCCGTGCCGGCAACCTTGGCGGTATAGCCCGACAGGAAGTGGTACATCGCCTGCGCCGGCGTCAGCCTGGCGATCGGCGGCATGACGCCGAAGGCGTCTGCGGTCAGCATGATGATGTTCTTCGGATGCCCGGCGCGGCCGGTCTTCGAGGCATTGGGGATGAAATCCAGCGGATAGGCGCAGCGCGTGTTCTCGGTCAGGCTGCCATCGTTGAAATCCGGAACGCGGCCGGCGTCGAGCACCACATTCTCCAGCACCGTGCCGAAGCGCTGCGTGGTGGCGAAGATCTCCGGTTCGGCCTCCGCCGACAGCCTGATCGTCTTGGCGTAGCAGCCGCCCTCGAAATTGAAGATGCCGTGCGGGCCCCAGCCATGCTCGTCGTCGCCGATCAGCGTGCGCGACGGGTCGGCCGACAGCGTCGTCTTGCCGGTGCCGGACAGGCCGAAGAAGACGGCTGCGTCGCCGTCCGCACCTTCATTGGCGGAACAGTGCATCGGCATCACGCCCCTTGCCGGCAGCAGATAGTTCAGCATGGTGAAAACCGACTTCTTCATCTCGCCGGCATAGGAGGTGCCGCCGATCAGAACGATCTTGCGGGTGAGGTCGACCGCGATCACCGTTTCGGTGCGGGTGCCGTGACGGGCCGGATCGGCGCGGAAGGAGGGCAGGTCGATGATCGTAAGCTGCGGCACGAAACGCTCGATCTCCGCGGCTTCGGGACGGATCAAAAGATTGCGGATGAACAGCGAGTGCCAGGCGAATTCGGTGATGACCCGGGTCGGCAGCTTCAGATTGGCGTCGGCGCCGCCGACGAGGTCCTGCACGTAGAGGTCCTTGCCGGCTGCATGTGCCTTGAAATCCGCCAGCAGCGCTTCGAACTCACCCGGCGAGATCGCCTTGTTGTTGTCCCACCAGACCTGGCCGCCGGTCGCCTCGTCGCGCACGACGAATTTATCCTTCGGCGAACGCCCGGTGTGCTGGCCGGTCTCGGCGACCAGCGCGCCCTGCGCGGTCAACCTCGCCTCGCCGCGCCGGATCGCTTCCTCGTAGAGTTCGGCCGCGCCAAAATTATAGCGTACCATGCTCATTGTCTTCAGGCCGATCGCGTCGATGGCGCAGTCGGGGTTGCGTTTGCCGGCTTCCGACATCAAATTTCCTCTCTGGATTTGGCCGCATCTGACGGGTTACTTCCCGGAGCCCGCGCTGGGGCCGTCAGGTTCAGAACCAGAAAAGCCGAATGATATCAAATCATTAATCGATTTAAAAAATTTGAAAGTTGTTTAAATCGTTTATATGTGCAAAAAACCGTAGAGGTTGCCCAAAGGATTGGCAGGCTCGGTTCGTCCAATCCCACTATGGGTGCGATGGCGTGTGACGGCAGGCCGCCCGTGACTTCGGACAAGGCCCGTGCCACATTTTGTACCCAATTTGTCCTGCAAAAGCCCCTTCTCGACGACAGAAGGGACAGCTCATGAGGGAGCCGCTTGAAATGGCAACAATCGCGCTTGTCGACGACGACCGCAACATTCTGACCTCGGTGTCGATCGCGCTCGAATCCGAAGGCTATCGGGTCGAAACCTACACCGATGGCGCGTCGGCGCTGGAAGGCCTGGCGGCACGGCCGCCGAACCTCGCCATCCTCGACATCAAGATGCCGCGCATGGACGGCATGGAGCTGTTGCGCCGCATGCGCCAGAAGTCGGATCTCCCGGTCATCTTCCTGACGTCGAAGGACGACGAGATCGACGAGTTGTTCGGCCTCAAGATGGGCGCCGACGACTTCATCCGCAAACCGTTCTCGCAGCGCCTGCTTGTCGAGCGCGTGCGCGCAGTGCTGCGCCGCACCAGCGCCCGCGAGGCGGCGGCCAAGGCGCCCAGCCAGCAGGCCCGCTCGCTCGAACGCGGCCAGCTGGTGATGGACCAGGAGCGGCACACCTGCACCTGGAAGGGCGAGCCGGTGACGCTGACGGTGACCGAATTCCTCATCCTGCATTCGCTGGCGCAGCGCCCCGGTGTGGTAAAAAGCCGTGATGCGCTGATGGATTCAGCCTATGATGAACAGGTCTATGTCGACGACCGCACCATCGACAGCCACATCAAGCGGCTGCGCAAGAAGTTCAAGGCCGTCGACGACGACTTTGAGATGATCGAAACCCTTTACGGAGTCGGGTACCGGTTCCGCGAAGCTTGAGATAGGCAGTAGGGAAGAGTCAGTAGTCAGTTTTGAATGATGCGGGCGGCCACCCATAGCCGAAGTCAGCCAACCACTTCCCTACTGCCTATTCACTACTCACTAACTAAACAGGGCCTGCTATTCGATGGCAGTGGAAGTAGAGCGAGGCAGACGGGCGGGCGCGGCAAGGCGTCCGCCGCGGATCGTGCCCGCCTTCGTTTCGAAAATCACGGTGCCGATGCGCCGGTTTCTCGGCCATCACATCTTCTCCAGCCTGACGCGGCGCATCCTGTTCCTCAACCTGGCCGGCCTCGCCGTGCTCGTCACCGGCATCCTTTACCTGAACACCTTTCGCGACGGGCTGATCGACGCGCGCGTCGAAAGCCTGATGACGCAGGGCGAGATCATCGCCGGTGCCATCGCCGCTTCGGCGACCGTCGAGACCGATTCGATCAGCATCGATCCAGAAAAGCTGCTGGAGCTGCAGGCGGGCGAAAGCCTGGGGCCGGGGTCGGACCAGCTCGACAACCTCGATTTCCCGATCAATCCCGAGCGCGTCGCGCCGGTGCTGCGACGCTTGATCTCGCCGACGCGCACCCGCGCCCGCATCTATGATCGCGACGCCAACCTGCTGCTCGATTCGCGGCATCTTTATTCGCGCGGCCAGATCCTGCGCTACGACCTGCCGCCCGTCGACGAGGAGCAGCCGGGCGTCGTGGAGCGAGTGGAGAAGTTCATCTTCGACTTCTTCCGCAACAAGGACCTGCCGGTCTACCACGAGCAGCCCGGCGGCAACGGCGCGGCCTTTCCCGAAGTGGTCAAGGCGCTGACCGGCAGCCCTTCGACAATCGTGCGGGTGAGCGAGCAGGGCGAACAGATCGTCTCCGTCGCGGTGCCGATCCAGCGCTTCCGCGCCGTGCTCGGCGTCTTGATGCTGTCCACCGAAGGCGGCGACATCGACAAGATCGTCGCGGCCGAGCGCAAGGCGATCCTGCGCGTGTTCGGGGTGGCGGCGCTCGTCACCGCGATCCTGTCGATGCTGCTCGCCTCCACCATCGCCAATCCGCTGCGCCGGCTTTCAGCCGCCGCCGTCAGGGTGCGGCGCGGCGTCAAGAGCCGCGAGGAAATCCCCGACTTTTCCGATCGTCAGGACGAGATCGGCAATTTGTCCATTGCCGTGCGCGATATGACGAATGCGCTGTATGCGAGAATCGAGGCGATCGAAAGTTTCGCCGCCGACGTGTCGCATGAGTTGAAGAACCCGCTGACGTCGCTGCGCAGCGCCGTGGAAACGCTACCTTTGGCGAAAAACGATGCTTCTCGCGCACGCCTGATGGAGATCATCCAGCATGATGTGAGGCGGCTCGACCGCTTGATCACCGATATCTCGGATGCGTCCCGCCTCGATGCCGAGCTGGCGCGCGACGATGCCGCGACCGTCGACCTGAAGAAGTTCATCACCGACCTCATCGCCGTCTCGCGCGAGACGACGCGCAACAAGAAGGCCGTCGAGATCGACCTCAAGGTCGCCAAGCTGCCGGCCGGCGCCAAAGGCTATTTCGTCGTCGGCCATGACCTCAGGATCGGCCAGGTCATCACCAATCTGATCGAGAACGCGCGTTCCTTCGTACCCGACGAGCATGGCCACATAGCGATCTCGTTGGCGCGCGCCGGCAAGTTCAACATCATCACCGTCGACGACAACGGCCCGGGTATCCGGGCCGAGAAGATCGACCGCATCTTCGAGCGCTTCTATACCGACCGGCCGGCCGGCGAGGCGTTCGGCCAGAACTCCGGCCTCGGGCTGTCGATCAGCCGCCAGATCGTCGAGGCACATGGCGGCACGCTGACGGCCGAGAACATCCCCGGCACCAAGCCCGGCGAGATCAAGGGCGCGCGTTTCGTGGTGACGCTGCCGGCGGAAGGCTGATCGCCGAACCGACATGCCAGGCGCCGCCGCAAAGCCCCGCAACATTCATGGGACGGCCATACTGGTCGGCGAGCGCGGCGTGCTGATCACCGGGCCGTCCGGCGCCGGCAAGACGACGCTGGCGCTGGCGCTTGTCGATCATTGCCGCGCGCAGGGCCTTTTTGCCCGGCTGGTCGGCGACGACCAGTTGCTTGCGGCCGCGCATGGCGGCCGGCTGGTTTGCCGCGCGCCGGCGAGCATCGCCGGCCTCGCTGAGGTGCACGGCATCGGGCCGCGGCCGCTGGCTTTCGAACCGGCCGCCGTGATCGATCTCGTGGTGCAGCTTGTCGAACCGGCGGACATGGCGCGTCTGCAGGACGAGACCACGGAGACGATCGGCGGATGCCGGCTGCCCCGCGTCGACATCGCCCGGCAAAATGTCACCGCCGCGTTGCCCATGCTGATGGCGCGGCTGTCGATCCAGCCTTTTTCATGATCCGGCCCGGGTTTTTTGCTGCGATGCGTCAAAATGGCCCGGGCCGCCGCAATTTTGGGCTTGTCAACCGGCCGTGCGTCGACAAGATAGCGCTCCCGCCGCCTGGAATGGCTGGCGAACATAAGATACGCCTGTGAAGCGGCGATGACGGGAGCCACCAGAGAATGATCGGACTCGTGCTCGTGACGCACGGTCAACTCGCTACCGAGTTCCGACATGCCGTAGAGCATGTCGTCGGGCCGCAAGACAATTTCGAAACCGTGGCGATCGGCGCCGACGACGACATGGAGCAGCGCCGGGCCGACATCGTCGACGCAGTCGCGCGCGTCGACACCGGCGCAGGCGTCATCGTGCTCACCGACATGTTCGGCGGCACGCCTTCCAACCTCGCCATCTCGGTGATGGAATCCGGCCGCACGGAGGTCATCGCCGGCATGAACCTGCCGATGCTGATCAAGCTCTCCTCGATCCGCAAGGGCGACAACATGGCAGCCGCACTCGACGAAGCGCAAGCGGCGGGCCGTAAATACATCAACGTCGCCAGCCAGCTCCTGAGCAGCAAATGAACGCATCGGCGCCGCGGACGGATGAGGTGGTGCGGGAGTTCCCGATCATCAATCAGCGCGGCCTGCACGCGCGCGCTTCGGCCAAGTTCGTCCAGGTCGCCAGCGGCTTCGACGCCATCATCCATGTCGAGAAGGACGGCGTGAAAGTCGGCGGCACCTCGATCATGGGCCTGATGATGCTGGCGGCGAGCCCAGGCTATTCGATCCGCGTCATCGCCAGCGGCCCGGAAGCCTTGCCGGCCATGGACGCGTTGGAGCAGCTGATCGCCTCACGTTTCGGCGAGGAAATCTAGTTCCTCAGCACAGGGATTTTTACCGGTCGGCTCTGTTTGCGTTGGCAGGCGGCATGCCTTGGAGATTGGCCGAAACGCCCATCGCGTCGTCGCGGCGGCTTCAACCAATCCCCGGCGTTTGCGCCGACTTCACGGAACATCTCGCTTTTCCGAAGACATGCGCGCATAAAGATTTCTTTATGTCCCATTGTCGTGCGGCGACCGATCTGGTAGTCAAGCCGGCAACCGCGCCCTCCCACGCGCCTCCCGGCGTCGGCGCGCCTTGAGAAAAAATCACACCGGAGCACTGCCATGACGGGTAGCAAGGACTATGTGGTCGCCGACATCTCGCTTGCCGGCTGGGGCCGCAAGGAGATCGAGATCGCCGAAACCGAAATGCCGGGCCTGATGGCCTGCCGCGAGGAGTTCGGCGCCAAGAAGCCGCTGAAGGGCGCGCGCATCACCGGCTCGCTGCACATGACCATCCAGACGGCGGTGCTGATCGAGACGCTGAAGGCGCTGGGCGCCGACATCCGCTGGGCCTCCTGCAACATCTTCTCGACCCAGGACCACGCGGCCGCAGCCATCGCCGAGGCCGGCATTCCGGTTTTCGCCATCAAGGGCGAGTCGCTGGAAGACTATTGGGACTACACCGACCGGATCTTCCAGTGGACCGATGGCGGTACCTCCAACATGATCCTGGACGATGGCGGCGACGCCACCATGTACATCCTGCTCGGCGCGCGCGCCGAGGCCGGCGAAGACGTGCTGTCCAATCCCGGCAGCGAGGAGGAAGAGATCCTGTTCGCTCAGATCAAGAAGCGCCTGAAGGCTTCGCCAGGCTTCTTCACCAAGCAGCGGGAAGCGATCCGCGGCGTCACCGAGGAGACCACCACCGGTGTCAACCGCCTCTACCAGCTGCAGAAGAAGGGCCTGCTGCCCTTCCCGGCGATCAACGTCAACGATTCCGTCACCAAGTCGAAATTCGACAACAAATACGGCTGCAAGGAATCGCTGGTCGACGGCATCCGCCGCGGCACCGATACCATGATGGCCGGCAAGGTCGCGGTGGTCTGCGGCTATGGCGATGTCGGCAAGGGCTCGTCGGCCTCGCTGCGCGGCGCCGGCGCGCGTGTGAAAGTCACCGAGGTCGACCCGATCTGCGCGCTGCAGGCGGCGATGGACGGCTATGAGGTGGTGACGCTGGAAGACGCCGCCCCGACCGCCGACATCGTCATCACCACCACCGGCAACAAGGACGTCGTCACTCTCGACCATATGCGGTCGATGAAGGACATGGTGATCGTCGGCAATATCGGCCACTTCGACAACGAGATCCAGGTGGCGGCGCTGCGCAACCTGAAATGGACCAACATCAAGCCGCAGGTGGATTTGATCACCTTCCCGGACGGCAAGCGTATGATCCTTCTGTCCGAGGGCCGCCTGCTCAACCTCGGCAACGCCACCGGTCATCCGAGCTTTGTCATGTCGGCCTCGTTCACGAACCAGGTGCTGGCGCAGATCGAGCTTTTCAGCAAGCACGGCCAGTACGAGAACCAGGTCTATGTGCTGCCCAAGCACCTCGACGAGAAGGTGGCGCGGCTGCATCTCGACAAGCTCGGCGCCAAGCTGACGGAGCTGTCCGGCGAACAGGCCGCCTATATCGGCGTGACGCCGCAGGGTCCGTACAAGCCTGAACACTACCGCTATTAACCAAAGCGAAGTTATCTACCATATATTGAAGCCGGGTGGTTGACTTTCCATCCGGCTTTATTTTTTGCGCCAATGATTCTTCACGCCGATTCCAGCAAGCGTTATTGTTGTGATTCGCGGTCCGGGGACATGTTGGGCCGGGGACGCATCAGGGCGGTCTTGCATTCAAGCGGCGAAGAGGACCAAGACATGCCGGGGGATTACCCGCCACGCGCGGGAAAGGCCGTTTCCGGCGGCCATGAGGATTCGAACGGTGCCGGCCCCGGCGTGAGCCGCGGCGGTTTTCGCGCCGGCTCGCGGCTGGCCTTGCTGCTTGCGACCTCGACGCTTGCCGGCCCGCTCCTCGCCTTTGCGGCTCACGCCGAGACGGGCATTCCGGCAAAGGCCGCGGCGCCGGTCAGCACGCTCGAGGTCATGCAGCTCGCCATGTTCGTGGGCGTCATGGGCGCGGCGCTGGTTTCGGCCATCTTCCTTATCCGCGAGCGCGCACGCACCGCCTCGCAGAACCTGCAGCTCAGGGCCCGCATCGCGGACGTCAACGCTGCGCTGCAGCGTTCCGAGGCGCTGCTCAATCTGCGCGACCAGCGCCTGATCGTGTGGACCACGGACAACAAGAAACCCGAGCTCATCGGCAGCCTGCCGCTGGAAAGCGGCGCGCCTGACGACAGGTCCGCCTTCCTCGCTTTCGGCCGTTGGCTGATGCCGCGCTCGGCGGCGGCATTGGAGCACGCGGTTGCCGCCTTGCGCGAACAGGCGAAGACCTTCGACCTGGTCATCGAAACGCAGGCCGGCGTGCCGCTGGAGGTGCATGGCCGCAAGAGCGCGGCGCATGTGCTGGTGCGTTTCGTCTCGCTGTCGGAGACGTTGCGCAACCAGGCCAGGCTGAAGATCGAGAACCAGCGGCTCAGCGCCGACTACGACACCTTGATCGGCCTGCTCGACGCGTTGAAGATGCCGGCATGGCTGCGCGGCGCGGACGGGCGATTGCAATGGGTCAACCGCGCCTATGCGGAGGCCGTGGAAGCAGGAAGCGCCGCCGCGGCCGTGCGCGACGCGACGGAATTCCTTGGCGGCCAGGCGCGCGATCAAATCGCCGAGCAGCATAAGTCGCACCCGGTCTTCGAACAGACGCTATCCACCGTGATCGAAGGCGATCGCCGCATGTTCGCGGTCACCGACTTCGCCGGCGCCGACGGTTCGGCGGGGCTCGCCTGCGACACCAGCGCGGCCGAGACGATCCGCGCCGAATATGAGCGGACCGTGCGCAGCCATGCCGACACGCTCGACCAGTTGAACACCGCCGTGGCGATCTTCGACACCGAGGAAAAGCTGCGCTTCTTCAACCAGGCCTTCCAGAAGCTGTGGGGTCTCGACTCGGGCTTCCTGCTCAGCGCTCCCTCCAACACGCTGCTGCTCGACAGGCTGCGCAGCGAAGGCAGGATCGCCGAGCAGCCGGAATGGCGGCGCTGGAAGGAAAACCTGCTCAGTGCCTATCGCGCCGTCGAATCGCAGGAACACTGGTGGCACCTGCCGGACGGCAAGACGATCCGCGTCGTGGCGAACCCGCAGCCGAAGGGCGGCGTCACCTGGGTGTTCGAGAACCTGACCGAAAAGATGGACCTCGAAAGCCGCTACCAGACCGCCGTGCGGGTGCAGGGCGAGACGCTGGACAATCTCGCCGAAGGCGTGGTCGTGTTCGGTCCGGACGGGCGGCTGCGCCTGTCCAATCCGGCCTTCGTCGCGCTGTGGGGGCTGACGGTGGAAGCGGTCAAGCCGAACGTCCATGTTTCGGCGATCCGCGACCTGTGCGACCAGCGTGCGGCGAACAGCCCGTGGGGCGGCTTCGTCGCCGCAGTCACCGGCTTCGACGACGAGCGCCGCGACCGCCGCGGCCAGATCGAGCTCGTCGACGGGACGGTGCTGAGCTACGCGGTGATCCATCTGCCCAACGGCCAGGTGATGATCACCTTCGTCGACGTCACCGACACCGTCAATGTCGAGCGGGCGCTGAAGGACAGGAACGAGGCGTTGGAGAAATCCGACCAGCTGAAGAACGAATTCGTGCAGCATGTGTCCTATGAGCTGCGCTCGCCGCTGACCAACATTATCGGCTTCACCGAGCTTCTGTCGCTGCCCGCGACCGGGCCGCTGACGCCCAAGCAGCGCGAATATGTCGAGCATGTCGGCTCGTCGTCGTCGGTGCTGCTCACCATAGTCAACGATATCCTCGACCTGGCGACCGTCGATGCCGGCATCATGCAGCTCGACATCTCCGAAATGAACATCGACCGGACGATCGCCGCGGCCGCCGAGCTGGTCGCCGACCGGCTGGACGAGCATCAAATCACGCTCGAGATCGATGCGGCGGAGGCGCCGGCGAGCTTCCATGGCGACGAGACCCGCATCCGCCAGATCCTCTACAACCTGCTCAGCAACGCGGCGAATTATGCGCCGGAGGCAAGCACGATCCGGCTTACCTGCCGCCGGCTGGCCGACGGGGTCGAGTTCTCGGTGCATGATGATGGCCCTGGCATGCCGCCGGACGTGCTGGAATCGGTCTTCCGCCGCTTCGAGCCGCGCGCCAATGGCGGGCGGCGGCGCGGCGCCGGGCTGGGGCTCTCGATCGTCAAGAGCTTCGTCGAACTGCATGGCGGAACCGTGCGCATCGAGACCGGCCAGGACAGGGGCACCACGGTAATCTGCACCTTCCCGGACAAGCCTTCCGGAATCCCGGACACGCCGGCGGGCATCCGCGACGCGGCCGAGTAGCGCGGACTATATGGCTGGACCAGTGTTGGAACGTTTTCTCGCCGACGAGGCGGCTACGGCAAGGCTTGGCGAGGACCTTGCCATGGCGTTGCGCGCGGGCGACGCGATCGCGCTGAAAGGCGATCTCGGCGCCGGCAAGTCGACGTTGGCCCGTGCGCTGATCCGTGCGCTTGCCGACAACGCCAATCTCGAAGTGCCGAGCCCGACCTTCACCCTGGTGCAGAGCTACGAGACGCGCGTTCCGGTGCATCATTTCGACCTCTATCGGCTGTCCGCGCCGGACGAGCTCGACGAACTCGGCCTCGATGACGCGCTAAGCCAAGGCGCGGCGCTCATCGAATGGCCGGAACGGGCCGCAGACCGCTTGCCGGAAACGGCGCTGTGGGTCGATCTTGCCGAACAGGGCGAAGGCCGCGCGGCGCGGCTTTCCGGGCAGGGACCGATCTATGATCGCGTGGCGCGATCGCTGGCGATGCGCGATTTTCTGGCCTCTGCCGGATGGGGCGAAGCCAGCCGCCGTCATTTCGTCGGCGACGCCTCCGCCCGCTCCTATGAGATCGTCTCGCTGCCCGGCCAAGCGCCGCGCGTGCTGATGAATTCGCCGCGCCTGGTGCTCGGGCCGCCGGTTCGCGACGGCAAGCCCTATGCGGTGATCGCCCACACGGCGCAATCCGTCGCCGCCTTCGTCGCCATCGACCGGGCGCTCTATGCCGCCGGCGTCAGCGTGCCGGCGATCCATGCCCAGGATCTCGACCAGGGCTTTCTGCTCATCGAGCATCTCGGCTCGGAAGGTTTCCACGGTCGCGACGGCCAGCCCATCGCCAAACGCTACGAGGCGGCGGCCGAGCTGCTGGCCATGATGCATGGCAAGACTTGGCCTACGCGCTTGGAAGCGGCGCCCGGCGTATTTCACGACGTGCCGCCTTTCGACCGGGAAGCCATGCTGATCGAGGCCGACCTTCTGGTCGACTGGTATGTCCCTTGGATTACCGGCGAACCGGCAAACGACGCGTTGCGGGAAGGCTACCACAAGGCATGGAACGCACTTCTCGATCACCTGGCAGGCAGCGAATACACGCTGATGCTGCGCGACTTCCATTCGCCCAACATCATCTGGCGGGCCGAGCGCGCCGGCCTCGACCGGCTGGGCATCGTCGATGTGCAGGACGCGCTGATCGGGCCTGCCGCCTATGACGTCGCTTCCTTGGCCATGGATGCGCGCGTTACCGTCTCGCCCGAGATCGAGCGGCGCACCGTCGCGGCTTATGTCGCGGCGCGGCGCGCCGCCGGCGCTTTCGACGAGGCCGGCTTCGCCGAGGCCTATGCGATCATGGCCGCGCAGCGCAATTCGAAGATCCTCGGCATCTTCGTGCGGCTCGAAAAGCGCGACGGCAAGCCTTACTATCTGAAACACCTGCCGCGCATCCGCGACTATCTGAGGCGGGCGCTGGCGCATCCAGCGCTGGCCGGCCTGAAGGAATTCTACATGGCCCACGGCCTGCTCGAGGAACGGGTCCCATGAAGCCGACGACTGCGATGGTGCTGGCGGCCGGGCTCGGCAAGCGCATGCGGCCGATCACCGACACGATGCCCAAGCCGCTGGTGAAGGTCGCCGGCAAGACCTTGCTCGATTGGGGGCTGGACAGCCTGGAAGCCGCCGGTGTCGCCAAGGCCGTCGTCAACGTGCACTATCTGCCCGAGCAGATCGTCGCGCATGTTGCCCATAGGCGCGCACCGAAGATCGTCATCTCCGACGAGCGCGAGGCGCTGCTGGAATCGGCTGGCGGCATCGTCAAGGCGCTGCCGCTTCTGGGTGGCGAGCCCTTCTACATCATCAATGCCGACACCTTCTGGATCGACAGCGGCCAGCCCAGCCTCGAGCGTCTTGCCCTTGCATGGGACGCCGCGAGAATGGATATTCTGCTGATGCTTACCGATCTTGACTCAGCGACCGGGCATTGCGTCGGCACCGATTTCCTTGTTGCCCCTGATGGAGCCCTACGGCGCTCGAAGGGCGATCCGGCGGGCCTGATCTATGCCGGCGCCGCCATCATCCATCCGCGCATCTTCAAGGACGCGCCCATGGGCTCGCATTCGCTCAATGTCTATTTCGACAAGGCGATCGCCGCAGGGCGCCTGTTCGGCATGAAGATGAACGGACGCTGGATCACCGTCGGCACTCCGGACGCCATTTCGGCGGCCGAGGCAGCCGTGGCCGGTGCCCTAGCGAAGGCGGTATGAGCGGCACGCGCCGCGTCTTTTCCATTCCGCCCGGAGCGCCGTTCCTGCCGACGCTGGCGGGGGCGTTGCTCGACGGGCGCCTGATCCCCGGCTTCCGCTTCGACGGCGACCCGCTGGCGCTCGCCGACGCCACCATCTATGTGCCGACGCGCCGCGCGGCGCGGGCGCTGCGCGGCGCCTTCGTCGACGTTTTAGGAAAACGCTCCGCCATCCTCCCGACGGTGCGGCCGCTCGGCGAGTTCGACGAGGACGAGGCCGCCTTCGACACCGAGGCGGCGCCGGCGATAGACCTCGTGCCGCCGATCGCGGCGCAGGAGCGGTTGCTTTTGCTGGCGCCGCTGGTGCGCGCCTGGAAGGAAAGCCTGCCGGCGCATGTCAGGGCTCGGTTCAACGAGGAATTCGTCGTGCCGGCCTCGGCCGCCGACGCCATCTGGCTGGCGCGCGACCTTGCCCGGCTGATGGATGAGATCGAGACCGAAGGCACGGATTGGGCAAAGCTCGCGACCCTGGTTACCGGCAATCTCGCCGGCTGGTGGCAGGTGACGCTGGATTTCCTCGGCATCGTCACCGACAATTGGCCCGAACTGCTCAAGGAGCGCGACCGCTCCAATCCGGCCGCGCATCGCAGCGCGCTGATCCGGCTCGAAGCAGCGCGGCTGAAGCGCAATCCGCCGGCCGGGCCGGTGATTGCCGCCGGTTCGACCGGCTCCATCCCCGCCACGGCGGAACTGCTTGGCGTGATCGCCGGCCTGCCCAACGGCGCCGTCGTGCTGCCCGGGCTCGACCGCAACCTGGACGACGCGTCCTTCGCGGCGATCACGGCGCCCGGCGCGCGCCCGGCAACGCTCGGCCACCCGCAATACGGCCTCGCCAAGCTGATCGGCGGCATCGGCATTCCGCGCCGCGATGTCGAGGACCTTGTTGCGGCGCCATCGCCGCTCGCGTTGCGCGCGGCCCTGATAGGCGAGGCGCTGCGGCCGGCCGAAACCACCGAATACTGGACCGAGACACGGCCGCGCTTCACGGCACTCGACATCGAACATGCGCTGGCCGGCGTGACGCTGGTGGAAGCGGCGAACGAACGCGACGAGGCGGCGGCAATCGCCATCGCGCTGAAGCGCGCCGTGGAGGCCCCAGGCAAGCGCGCGGCGCTCGTCACCGGTGACCGCGCGCTGGCCCGGCGGGTTTCGGCCGAGCTTTTGCGTTTCGGCGTCGTCGCCGACGATTCCGGCGGCGCGCCTTTAATCAATACACCGGCCGCCAGCCTGCTCAGGCTCGCGCTGAGCGCTGCGTTCCGACCCGGCGACCCCGTAGGCCTGCTTGCCTTGCTCAAGCATCCGCTGCTCGCGCTCGGTCTCGAACGCCAGGCCATGCGCAAGGCTGCCGAGCTCGTCGAGCTGGTGGCGCTGCGCGGCGGCACGGGCCGGCCCGATGTCGCATCGCTCGGCGCGCTGTTCGAGACACGGCTGGCGGAACTGAGCGGCGACACAAGGCAGCCTTTCTGGTTCTCGCGCTTGACCGTGCGCGGCATCGAGCAGGCCCAAGATATGCTTAGCCGCCTTACCAAGTCGCTGTTGCCGCTCACCGCGATGCGCGACGAGAAAGGCGCCGATATTGCGACGCTGACGCGCGCGAGCGTGGTCGCGCTGGAAAGTCTCGGTCGCGCCGTCGACGGCGACCTGGCGGAGCTCTATGCCGGCGATGCGGGCGAGAAACTCGCCGACCTGCTGCGCGGGCTGGTGGCGGCGTCGTCGCCCTTCACCTTCGCCGCTTTGGAGTGGCCCGACGTGATGGAGGCGCTGATCGTGCCGGAGACGGTCAAGCCGGCGCAAGGCACCGATCGCAACATCGCCATCTGGGGCGCGCTGGAGGCTCGGCTGCAGCATGTCGACATGCTGGTCATCGGCGGGCTCAATGAAGGGGTTTGGCCGCGCAAGCCCGAGAGCGACCGCTTCATGTCGCGGCTGATGAAGACCGGCATCGACCTCGAGCCGCCGGAGCGGCGCATCGGCCTTGCCGCGCATGACTTCCAGATGGCGATGGGCACACAAGAGGTCGTGCTGACGCGTTCGGCGCGCTCCGGCGACGCGCCGGCGGTTCCGTCGCGCTGGCTGCAGCGCATCCTGACCTTCCTCGGCAAGGAGCCGGCGTCAGCACTTCGCGGCCGCGGCGACGCGCTGCTTGCCTGGGCGCGCGCGCTCGATGCCGGCGAGAAGAAGGATTTTGCCTCCCGCCCGCAGCCGAAGCCGCCGCTCAGCCTGCGCCCGCAGCATTTCTCGGTCACCGAGATCGAGACGCTGCGCCGCGACCCCTACGCGGTCTATGCGCGGCGCATCCTCGGCCTGATGCCGCTCGAGCCGTTGATCCGCGATCCGGGCGCGGCCGAACGCGGCACTTTGTTCCACGAGATCCTGCATCTGTTCTCGCGGCGGGTCGAGGATCCGAGGGCGCCGAACGCGCTGGCCAGCCTCATTGAATCGGGCCGTACCTGCTTTGCCGACGCAAAGCTTCCGCCTGATATCGAGGCTATCTGGTGGCCGCGTTTCGAAAAGCTCGCCGAAAACATCATCGAATGGGAGCATGGCCGCGCCGATGCGGTCGCGAGGCGCTATGCCGAGGAGCGCGCCGAGAAGACGGTGGTCGGCCGCACCGGCGTGACGCTCTCCGGCTATGCCGACCGCATCGACCTGCTTGCCGGCGGCATGGCCGACATTCTCGACTACAAGACAGGATCCTCGCCCTCGAAAGCGCAGGCGCACACGCTGCTATCGCCACAGCTCGCGCTGGAGGGCGCGTTGCTCAGGCGCGGCGCCTTCAAGGACCTCGGCATCCGCGAACCCTCGCAGCTCGCCTTCGTGCGGCTGAAGCCGAATGGCGAGGTATTCGAGGAATCAATTCTCGACTACAACCGCAAGTTCCGCACCGCCAACGACCTTTCCGAGGAGGCCTGGGCGCGGCTGGAACGGCTGCTCTTCCATTATGCCGACCCGACCACCGGCTATCTGTCGCGCGCCCTGCCATTCCGCGAGGGTGAGGCCGAAGGCGACTACGACCATCTGGCGCGGGTGCTCGAATGGTCGGCCGGCGGCGCCAGCGAGGACGAGGCGGAGGGATGAAATATCCGATCCCCTCCGATACCGCCGCCAGCCAGGCGCGCGCCTCCGATCCCGCCTATTCGGCCTGGGTGTCGGCCAATGCCGGTTCGGGCAAGACGCATGTGCTGGCGCAGCGCGTCATCCGGCTCCTGCTCAACGGCACCGACCCGTCGAAGATCCTGTGCCTCACCTACACGCGGGCTGCCGCCGCCAACATGTCGAACCGCGTGTTCTCGACCCTGTCGGAATGGACGGCGCTGCCCGATGCGGAACTGGCGATCAGGATCGCGGCGCTGGACGGCCGCGGCGCCGACCGCGACCTGATGCGGCGCGCACGCCGGCTGTTTGCCGAGGCGCTCGAGACGCCGGGCGGACTGAAAATCCAGACCATTCATGCCTTCTGCGAATCCGTGCTGCACCAGTTCCCGCTCGAAGCCAATATCCCGGCGCATTTCGAGATGCTCGATCCGCAGATGGAGGCCTCGCTGTTCGCCGATGCCCGCCGCGACATGATCTCCGGCGCAGGCGCCGGCGTCGAAGGGCTGGCGGAAGCCTTTGCCACCGTGCTGGAACGCGGCGGCGAGTTCGGGCTCGATACGCTGCTTGCCGAGATCGTCGGCAAGCGCGACGAACTGCGCGGTTTCATCGCCAAGCTCGGCGAAGATCGGGACTTCCGGCCGCTGTTCGCCGAATTCGGCTTCAGGCCTGGACAGACGGCCGAGGACATCGCTGCTTCGCTGTGGCCGCTGCCTGGCTTTTCGCCTGGCCAGCTCGCTGAATTTACCCGTGCCGCCGAGGCCGCCGACGCCAAGCAGGTGTTGAACAACGTGCTGCCCTATGCGCAGAGCGCCTTTGCCGAGGCCGATCCGATCCGGCGGCTGCGCCTGCTCGCCAAAGCATTCCTGCGTGCGGACGGCGACCCCTACGATCCGCCCAAAATCTTCAGGAAGGCGCTTGTCGACCGCCTGCCCGACCTGCCGGACCGCTATTTCGTGGTGGCGAAGGCAATCCTCGACGTAACCGACCGGCTGGCGCTGTTCCGCATGCTGGAAGGGACAGCGGCAGCGCTCACCGTCGCCGGCTGGCTGATCGCGCGCTATGAGCAGTTGAAGCGCGGGCGGGGTTTCCTCGACTTCAACGACCTCATCACCCGCACGGTCAGTCTCTTGTCGCGACCGGATGCCGGGCCGTGGGTGCAGTTCAAGCTCGACCAAGGCATCGACCATATCCTGCTCGACGAGGCGCAGGATACCAGCCCGGACCAATGGGAAGTGGTGAAGAAGCTGACGGAAGAGTTCTTTGCCGGGCTCGGCCAGCGCGAAGCGGTGCGCCGAACTGTCTTTGCCGTCGGCGACGAGAAGCAGTCGATCTATTCCTTCCAGGGCGCGGCGCCGGATTCCTTTGCCGAAAGCCGGCTGTTGTTTGCCGGCCGCGTGCGCGACGCGAAGGCCGCCTTCGCCAATCTCAAGCTCACCTGGTCGTTCCGGTCGAGCGACGACGTGCTGGCCGCGGTCGACCGCGTCTTTGCTGAGCCTGGCGTCAGGCGCGGCATCAGCCATGATCCAGACCCTTTGAGCCATAAGGCGATCCGCAATGACGCGCCGGGCTATGTCGAGGTGTGGCCTTCGGTCGGCGCCGAGATGATCGAGGAGCCGGACGACTGGACCTTGCCGGTCAACCATGCCAGCGCGCCCGCGGTGCGCGTCGCCGAGCACGTGGCAACGACCATTCAGAACTGGCTGCGCAGCGGCGAGGTCATCGAAGGCAAGGGCAGGAAGCTGACCGCCGGCGACATCCTGGTCCTGGTGCGCAAGCGCGATCGTTTCGTTCATGCGCTGTCGCGCAGCCTCAAGAACCGGCAGATCCCGGTTGCCGGCGCCGACCGGCTGAGCCTGCCCGGCCATATCGCCGTGCAGGACCTGATCGCGCTTGGACATTTCCTGATCCAGCCGGAGGACGACCTTTCCCTGGCCGCGGTGCTGCGCAGCCCGATCTTCGAGGTCTCCGAGGAGACATTGCTGACGCTTGCCGGCCAAAGGCCGAAGGGCCAGTCGCTGATCGCCTCGCTCAGGCAACATGCGGCCGAGGATGTTTCCCTCGCCGCTGTCGTTAGCCGGCTCGACGGCTGGGCAACCGAAGTGGCCTTCAAGCCGGTGTTCGAATTCTACGCCGCGGCACTGGCGCGCGACGGACTGCGCCGCAAGATGACGGCGCGGCTAGGACCCGAAGCCGGCGACATCCTCGACGAATTCCTGAGCTTTTGCCTGGCCGAGGAACGGACCGGCCTGCCGGGGCTGGAATCGTTCCTGTCGACGCTGGAAAATGCCGGTCCCGAGATCAAGCGCGAGATGGACCAGACGCGCGACGAGGTGCGCGTCATGACCGTGCATGCCGCCAAGGGCCTGGAGGCGCCGGTGGTCTTCCTGGTCGATGGCGGCTCGGCGCCGTTCAGCGACCAGCATCTGCCGCGGCTGATGCCGTTCGAGAGCTCGGGCGCGCAATGGAAAGGCAAGGGCTATCTGTGGCGCTCGGCCAGCGATGTCGCCAATGGCGTCTCGAAGGCGGCCTCGGTCCGGGCGCGCGAACTGGCCGACGACGAATACCGGCGGCTGCTCTATGTCGGCATGACGCGTGCCGAGGACCGGCTGGTCGTCTGCGGCTATCACGGCAAGCGGCAGCCCAGCACCGGCACCTGGCATTCGATCGTCAGCCGGGCGTTGCTCGGTGCGCCGGATAGTTCGGAGCGGCGGCATCCGGCGACTGCCGAGGTGGCCGTGCACCGGTTCCACATGACGAAATTGCCGCCGGTGGCGCTGACCAGCGTCGACGGGGCAGGGCCGTTCGAGCACGTAGCGCCGCTGCCTGAAAACCTGTTCCGGCCGCTCCCGCCCTATGAGGAGCTGCCGCGGCCGCTTTCGCCTTCCGGCGCTTCGGCGTTGATCGACGAGGCGAAAGAAGCCGTCCCCGACACGCGCTCGCCGGTGCTCGACGCCGCCGCCGAACCCGGCTTTGCGATCATGCGCGGCCTTGCCCTGCACAAATTGCTGCAGATGCTGCCCGGCATCGCGGAGGAGGAAAGGCGGGGCGCCGCCGAGCGCTACCTGGCGCGCGCCGGCGCGGATTGGCCGGATGGCGAGCGCGACAGGGTGCTGGACGCCGTGCTCTCCATCCTGTCCGACACCCGCTTCGGCGCGCTGTTCTCGCCATCCTCCCGAGCGGAGGTCGCCGCCATGGGCAGCCTCGAGGTGAAGGGCAGGCTGCGCTCGATCTCCGGCAAGATCGACCGGCTGGCGGTCACGCCCGAAAAGGTGTCGATCATCGACTACAAGACCAACCGGCCGGCCCCCAAAGACCTGGCGGAGGTGCCGCCGGCCTATGTGCTGCAGCTTGCGCTCTACCGCGCTCTGCTCCAGCCGCTCTATCCGGGCCGCGAGGTGACGGCGGCGCTGCTGTTCACCGAGGCGCCGCGACTGATCGAGCTGCCCGCCCCCGCCATGGATGACGCCCTTGCCCGACTCACGGCAGCGTGACACAAGAACTGCTTGAACATCGCCGCCACAACCACCACATTTGGTGCAACCCGAATTTTCGAAAGGATTTCAGCATGGCCACCGTCAAGGTCGACAAGGGCAATTTCCAGGCCGATGTGCTCAACGCCAAGGAGCCGGTCGTGGTGGATTTCTGGGCGGAATGGTGCGGCCCGTGCAAGATGATCGCTCCGGCGCTGGAAGACATCGCCAACGAACTCGGCGCGAAGATCAAGGTGGCCAAGCTCAACATCGACGAGAACCCGGAGCTTGCCGCGCAGTACGGCGTGCGCTCGATCCCGACGCTGATGATTTTCAAGGGCGGCGAAGTGGCCGACATGAAAGTGGGCGCCGCGCCGAAGACCGCGCTGTCGCACTGGATCAACGGCAGCCTCGCCTGAGCCAATCTGAAGTTTTCAAGATCCAAGCCCGGCCATCGCGCCGGGCTTTTCTTTGGCGTCATGGCTCGTCGCGCTCTGGCTCTCGCCTGCGGGCACTCCGTGTTCTCTGTTCGCAGGAAAGGGAGAGCTCCATGACCGGAACCGCCAAGGCCATAGTTCACGTCGACAATGAGCGCGTCATCGTCACCGAATACCGCTTCGCGCCGGGCGCCAACACCGGCTGGCACCGCCATGGCCACGACTATGTCGTCGTGCCGCTGATGGACGGCAAGGTGAAGCTGGTGACCAAGGACGGCGAATCCTTCGCCGAGATGAAGCAAGGCGCGCCCTATTTCCGCCGGGAAGGCGTCGAGCACGACGTCATCAATGCCAATGACGGCGAATACGCCTTCATCGAAATCGAGCTGAAGTAGGCCGGCCGTGATTGCCGGCTTGCACGTTTCCTTTCCGGCCTCGTGCGGGATGTCGTGGGTCTAACGCCTGTCCTCGCCTTTGCCGGTTTTGCGGCGGTGGCCGCTTATGTCCAGACCCTGACGGGCTTCGCCTTCGGCCTGGTGATGATGGGCGCGATTGCGCTTGTCGGCTTGCTGCCGCTGCCCGACGCAGCCGCGATGGTCGGCATGCTGACCCTGGTCAATGCCACGCAGATGCTGATCCAAGGCGGCTGGCGCGAGATTGCGCGCCGGGAGCTGCGGCTTATCCTGGTCGCAAGCCTGCCTTCGCTGCTCTTGGGGTATGCCCTGCTGGAATGGCTGGCGGACACACGGGCCGACCTGCTGAAAATCGGACTCGGTCTGGTCATCATGATGTCCAGCCTGCAACTGGCCATCAGGCCTGCCGGCTTGGAAAAACGGTCGTCAGACGCGAGTTTCGTCGGCTTCGGTGTCGTTTCGGGCCTGATGAGTGGGGTGTTTGCGACCGGCGGCCCGCCGCTCGTCTATCATCTCTTCCGGCAGCCCTTCCCGCACGAACGCATTCGCGAAACGCTGGTCGCCGCCTTCGGAGCCGCGCAGGTGGTGCGGATTGCGATCGTCGTGGCAAGCGGCAACCTGCCGACCATGTCGCCTGTCGCGCTCGTCGTCGCCATACCGGCCGTAATGCTGATGACCTATGCGGCACGCCGCTGGCCACCGTCATTGTCGCAAGGGACAATGCGAAAGATCGTCTTTGTTCTGCTTTTCCTGTCAGGGCTCTCGCTGGCGCTTCCTGCCGCGATGCACCTTGCCGTCTAACTTCAACTGCTCATGCGGGCGACGTGTCGCTCCAATTTACCAGTCGGCGACACGGTCGCCGCCGGTGAATTGCGCGCTTTTGGCGGTGTATTCAAACAGCTCGATCTTCACGCCGTTGGGGTCGGCGATCCAGGCTTGGTATGTGTCGTCGCAGGCGAGCTTCTTCGGTGTGACGTCGACACCTTGCGTCCGGATATGGGCGATCGCAGCCTCGATATCTTCCACCTCCAGGCAGAAATGGTTGATCTGGTTCGCCTCGCTGTAGCTGGCCTCGTTCTTTTCAAAGACCTCGACATGGCTGCGGCCGCCGCAATCGAGGTAGAAACCGAAAATCCTGCCGTCGCGCAGGAAATTGAACCTTGTGTCCATGCCAAGCACGTCGCGGTAGAAGGAGCGCGTCACCTCCAGGTCATGCGCGAAGATGCAGATATGGGCGAGCTGCTTTACCTTGATCATGGCCGGTTCCTTTCGGCCCCCGCCGAAATCCGCAATGCCGTCCCGGTTTTGCCTCAGGTCGGCGGCGTGCCGTTTTCGGCCAGCACGGCGCCGGCGAAATAGAGCGAGCCGCCGATCAGGATGCGCGGCGCCGGGCCGTCCCAAGAGTCGCGCAACAGCATCAGCGCATTGGCGACGGAGCTGACCGGCTCGGCCGACAGGCCGGCCTCTTCGGCACGCAAAGCCAGCTCGTCGTTGGGAACGCCGGCGTCGCTGCTGGTCACCGGCACGGTATAGACGTGGCGGGCAAGCCCCTTGAAGGCACTGAAATAGCCGGTCTGGTCCTTGGTGTTGATCATGCCGGAGATCAGGACCAGTGGCCTCGGGTTCTTTTCCTCCTGCTCGGCCAGCGCCTCGGCGATGACGATGCCGGCGCCGGGGTTGTGGCCGCCGTCCAGCCAGATCTCGGCGCCCTTCGGCGCCAGGTCAACCAATTTGCCTTGGGTCAGCTTCTGCATACGTGCCGGCCAGGCGACATGGGTCATCGCCCGCTCGGCGGCGCGGTGGCCGATCTCGAAGCCGGCCGCCTTGACGGCGGCGATCGCAGCCGCGGCATTGGCGTATTGATGGCGCCCCGGCAGGCGCGGCGAAGGCAGGTCCATCAGCCCGTCCCCGTCCTGATAGACCATGCGGCCGTTTTCCTCGAAGGCGAGGAAATCCTGGCCATAGATCACGGTCGGGCAATCCAGCCGCTCGGCCGACTCGATCAGCACCTGAAGCGCGGTGTCGCTTTCCTGGGCGCCGATCACCACCGGGCAGCCGCGCTTCATGATGCCGGCCTTCTCGGCGGCGATCAGCTCGACGCGGTCGCCGAGATAGGCTTCGTGGTCCATCGATATCGGCATGATCACCGAAACCGCCGGCTGCTTGATCACATTGGTGGCGTCGAAGCGGCCGCCGAGGCCGACCTCGATGATCGCCGCCTCCGCCGGATGCTCCGAAAACAGGATGAAAGTGACGGCGGTGAGGATCTCGAAGACGGTGATCTTCTGGCCGCCATTGGCCTCGGCGACACGCGCGATGGCCTCGGCGAAAATATCGTCCTCGACGAGCTTGCCGCCGCCTTCGGCCGCCAGCCGGTAGCGCTCATGCCAGTTCACCAGATGCGGCGAGGTGTGGACGTGGACAAGGTGGCCGGCGGCCTCCAGCAGCGCGCGCGCGAAGGCGGCGCAGGAGCCCTTGCCGTTGGTGCCGGCGATGTGGATGACCGGCGGCAGCCGATCCTGCGGATTGCCGAGGCGCTCGAGAAGCCCCGTGACGCGGTCCAGCGAAAGGTCGAAGCCTTTCGGATGCAGCGTCATCAGATGTTCGATTTCGCGTTCGGCGGAAAGCGTTGTCATGATGGAATCCTAGAGCGGTTCATCATCTCATGGAATGCAGAACCGCTCTCTCTTTTTTGTTGGCGCAATTCCGAACGGAAAACCGTTCCACACTTTTCCTGGAATTGCTTTGGCGGGCGGTTCCCGAACCGGGAATCGGTTCGAACGAGCCGTGCGCAAATCAGAGGCTACAGCACGCAACAGGCGGCGCAACTCGCGGTTCGCGGCGAGCGATGTCGCGCCAAGCCGATATATCGCTTCAGGCTTGCGCGCGCGCCTCGGCATTGACCACCGCCGGCGGCAGGATCTCCGGCTCCAGCGGCTTCTCGGCCTCCGGCATCTTGAGCAGCATCTTCAAGAGACGGGAAATGGTCCGGCGCATCTCGAGGCGCGACACGACCATGTCGACCATGCCGTGTTCCATCAGATACTCCGCGCGCTGGAAACCGTCGGGCAGTTTTTCACGGATGGTCTGCTCGATGACGCGCGGGCCGGCAAAGCCGATCAGCGCCCCGGGCTCGGCGATGTGGACGTCGCCCAGCATGGCGTAGGAGGCGGTGACGCCGCCGGTGGTCGGGTTGGTGAGCACCACGATATAGGGCAGGCCGGCTTCCTTCAGCCGGTCGACGCCGATCGTGGTGCGCGGCAATTGCATCAGCGACAGGATGCCTTCCTGCATGCGGGCGCCGCCGGAAGCGGCGAACAGGATCAGCGGCCGCTTGCGCTGCAGCGCGACCTCGAAAGCATGCACGATGGCTTCGCCGGCGGCCATGCCGAGCGAGCCGCCCATGAAGGCGAAGTCCTGCACGGTGACGATGACCGGCAGCCCGTCAATGGTGCCGGCCCCGTTGAGGATCGCATCCTCGAGGTTGGTCTTGGCCTTGGCCTCCTTCAGGCGGTCGGTGTAGCGCTTCTCGTCGCGGAACTTCAGCGGGTCCTGGACGACCTTCGGGTTTTCCAGCACCTCGTATTTGCCGTCATCGAAGAAATATTTCAGCCGCTCCTTGGCCGAGATCTTCATGTGGTGGCCGGAAGCCGGGATGACGAACTGGTTGGATTCGAGATCCTTGTGGAAGACCATCTCGCCGGTCTCGGGATCCTTGATCCAGAGGTTTTCCGGCATGTCGGTGCGCCGGCCGAGCATCGAATTGATCTTCGGGCGGACGTAGTTGGTGATCCAGTTCATGGCTTCGGCTCCTGTCCTGGAAAGGACTTCAAGCAATTCCAGGGAAAGTCTGTGGGGTTTTCCGGCCGGAATTGCTCAAGAACAAATAGTCGGGCTATTCGGCAGCAGCAAGGCGGGCCGAGCGGACGCCCTGGGCAAGACCGCTGACCAAGGTGGCGACGGCTTCCGCCGGATCGGCTGTTTTGTCGCCCTTGGGGCCGAGCACATTGGCGACCGCATTGACAATCGCGGTGCCGACGACGACGCCGTCGGCATTAGCGCCGATCACACGCGCCTGCTCGGCGGTCTTGACGCCGAAGCCGACGCAGACCGGCAGGTCGGTGTGGCCCTTGATGCGGTTGACAGCCGCGGCCACCTTGCCCGTGTCGGCCAAGGCCGAGCCGGTGATGCCGGTCATCGAGACGTAGTAGACGAAGCCGGAGGTGTTTTCCAAAACCTTGGGCAGGCGCTTGTCGTCGGTGGTCGGCGTCGCCAGGCGGATGAAGTTGAGGCCGGCCTTCAGCGCCGGAATGCACAGCTCCTCGTCCATCTCCGGCGGCAGGTCGACGACGATCAGTCCGTCGATGCCGCTCGCCTTGGCGTCGGTGAGGAAGCGGTCGACGCCATAGATGTAGATCGGATTGTAGTAGCCCATCAGCACGATCGGCGTCTCGTCGTCGCCGGCGCGGAAGTCGGCCGCCAGCTTCAACGTCTTGACCAGGGTCTGACCGCCCTTCAGCGCGCGCAGGCCGGCGGCCTGAATCGCCGGGCCATCGGCCATCGGGTCGGAGAAGGGCATTCCCATCTCGATAATGTCGGCGCCGGCGATCGGCAGCGCCTTCATGATCGACAGCGAGCTGTCGTAATCGGGGTCGCCGCCCATGAAATAGGTGACCAAAGCCGGGCGGCCTTCGGCCTTGAGCTTCGCCATGCGGCGATCGATGCGGGTGGTCATTGTCAGATCTCCATGCCCAGCATGTTCGCCACCGTGTGCACGTCCTTGTCGCCGCGGCCGGACAGATTGACGATGACGATCTGGTCCTTGTCCATTGTGGGCACGATCTTCATCGCATGCGCGATGGCATGCGCCGATTCCAGCGCCGGGATGATGCCTTCGACGCGGGTGGTGAGCTGGAAGGCTTCCAGCGCCTCGTCGTCGAGGATCGGCTCATACTGGACGCGGCCTGAATCACGCAGCCAGGAATGCTCGGGGCCGACGCCGGGATAGTCGAGGCCGGCCGAGATCGAATGGCCGTCGAGGATCTGGCCGTCCGAGTTCTGCAACAGATAGGTACGGTTGCCGTGCAGCACGCCGGGCTTGCCGGCATTCATCGAGGCGCAATGCTCGACGCCGTCGAGGCCGCGCCCACCAGCCTCGATGCCGATGATGCGGACGTCCTTGTCGTCAAGGAAGGGATGGAACAGGCCGATGGCGTTGGACCCGCCGCCGACGGCGGCGATGATCACGTCGGGCAGCCGGCCTTCCTGCTCCAGAATCTGGGCGCGGGCTTCCGTGCCGATCACCGACTGGAAGTCGCGCACCAGCTCCGGATAGGGATGCGGGCCGGCGGCGGTGCCGATCAGGTAATAGGTGTCCTCGACATTGGTGACCCAATCGCGCAGGGCCTCGTTCATGGCATCCTTCAGCGTGCCATGGCCGGCGGTGACCGGCCGCACCTCGGCGCCGAGCAGCTTCATGCGGAAGACATTCGGGCTCTGGCGGGCGACGTCGGTGGCGCCCATGTAGACGACGCAAGGATAGCCGAAGCGCGCCGCGACGGTGGCCGAGGCGACGCCATGCTGGCCGGCGCCCGTCTCGGCGATGATGCGCTTCTTGCCCATGCGCTTGGCAAGCAGAATCTGGCCGAGGCAGTTGTTGATCTTGTGCGAGCCGGTGTGGTTGAGGTCCTCGCGCTTGAAATAGACCTTTGCGCCGCCCCCGGGGCCCTTGGCCGAGGAAACCTCACGAAGATGTTTTGTCAGGCCCTCGGCGAAATAGAGCTTCGACGGCCGCCCGGCATAGTGGGTGGAGAGGTTCTGCAGCTCGGCCTTGAACTCCGGATCGGTCTTGGCCTTGTTCCACTGCTCTTCGAGATCGAGGATCAGCGGCATCAGCGTCTCGGCGACGAAGCGGCCGCCGAAAATGCCGAACATACCCTGCTCGTCGGGTCCGGTGCGGAAGGAATTGGGCATTGCCGGCTTGTTCATCGCCGATCTCCTGATGTGAATTGTATTCAGGCGGCGCGGTCGTCGCGCGCGGCCCTGACGGCCCGGAAAAACTGCTCGATCAGCGCCGGATCCTTGACGCCCGGAGCGCTTTCCACACCGGACGAAACGTCTATTCCGGGCGGGTCGGCCTGTCTCAGGGCATCGCCGATATTGGCGGCGTTGAGCCCTCCGGAAAGCATGTAATCGAGCCCGGCGTCAAGGCCGGCAAGGATGGGCCAGTCGAAGGAAACGCCATTGCCGCCCGGCAATTGCGACCCCTTCGGCGGCTTGGAATCCAGAAGGAAGCGATCGGCGATGCCGATGAAGGGTTTTATGCGGTCGAGATCCGCCGCCTCGCTGATGGGCAGCGCCTTCATCACCGGCAGGCCGTAACGCGCCTTGATCTCGGCCACGCGCTCAGGCGTTTCCGAACCATGCATTTGCAGCATGTCGGGCTGCATTTTCGCGACGATCTCGTCGAGAAAGCCATCATCGGCGTCGACGCTGACGGCTGCCGCCAGGGCCTTGCCGCGCGCCGCCTGACGCAAACGGCCGGCCTCGGCGGGCTCGACATAACGCGGGCTCTTGGCGAAGAAAATAAAGCCGACATGGCTGGCGCCACCGGCAAGCGCGGCGGCCATCGCGGCGTCGGTCTTCAATCCGCAGATCTTGATGTCGAGCGTCATGGCGCGGGCTTGGCACGAAACGGGAAAAGAGTCGAGAAAAAGCATGCTGTTGCCGGTCCGGCGGAAAACACTACCTTCATATAGGAACCACAGGCGGGAGCAGGATAATCATGGCCGACCGGACCGTCGCCGAACTGAAGCAGAAGATCGCGCAGGCGCGCGAGGTGATCGCGCATCTCATGGACAAGGCCGCCTTCAACGGCGCCGAGGCGCATCGGGCTCTGGAATATTTCGGCAGCGATACGTTCGACCGGGATTTTTTGCCGTGGCCGCATACCGAGGAAGGACTGCGGCCGGAAGAGCTGAACGCGGCGAATGATGATTGATGGGCAGTAGTAGGGCGCCACCTCTCCTTCGTCATCCTAGGGCGGAGCGACGCGAAGCGGCGCGCAGACCCTAGGATCCATGCCGTTACATCGGCCCAAGAGTGCAGCGATAGAGAATAAAACGCCTTTCCGGGACGCCTCTCGCCAAAGGCAAAGCAATTTCTGAACCGCTACGGCGTTCGCACGTCACGGCATGGATCCTAGGGTCTGCGCGCGTCGCTTCGCTCCTTGCTTCGCCCTAGGATGACGAAGCTGAGATGGCTCGGCTATCTCCAGCGTTTGCACTAGCAGTGACGGCGTTCTCTGCATTGCCATCCGCTGGAGCTACTCAAACACAATAGCCTGCAGGGCCCCGCCGTTGCGCTTCAGCCAGTCCTTGCAGCGGTCGGTATCCGGGCAGAGTTTTTCGCACAGCTTCCAGAATTTCGGGCCGTGGTTCATCTCCTTGAGATGCGCCACCTCATGCGCCACCAGATAGTTTATCACCGCCGGCGGCGCCATCATGATGCGCCACGAGAAGGAGAGATTGCCCTCCGAGGTGCATGACCCCCAGCGGCTGGAGGTATCCTTGTACCTTATCGCCTTGGCGCGCTTGCCGATCGTTTCGGTGTGCTTGACCACCAGCTTCTCGATCTCCTTCTTGGCCTCGCGCTTGAGATAGTCGGCGATGCGGCGCGGCAAATGGATGCGCTCGCCATGGATGATCAGGAGCGGGCCGCGATCGTCGCGCGCGACGGTGACGGTGCCGCGCCTCGAAGGCTCGTGCACGATGCGGTGAGGCACGCCGCGGATCGGGATGCGGATGCCCGGGCGCACCTGCGGCCTCGTCGGCACCTTGGCCAGCCGCTGCTCCAGCCAGTCCTGATGGCGGTCGAGGAATTTCTCCACCTCGCCGCGGCGCAGGCCGGGCGGCACGGTGACGCGCAGGCCTTGGCCGCCGGAATCGATGCGCAGCGTGAGCCGCCGGGCCCTGGCACTCTCAACGATCTTGAGCGGCAGCGTGCGGCCGGCGACGCAATGCTCGCGCTCGACAACGGGCGTGGGCTTTGGCTTGGTCAGATTGCGAAGGAAGCCGAGGGTCATGGCTGGACGATACGCGATTCGAAAAAAACGGCCAGTGGAGGGAAGCTACATAGAGAACAAAAAAGAAACGGCGCCGCTAAACGCGACGCCGCATATCATACCGAGACGTGTCGCCGGATCTCAGTCGTCGAGCAGGTTGGTACCTTTGCCGCCCTCCGGACCCGCCTTGTCGCTCGAGCCGGGCGAGCTCGGCGCGGTCGACTTGTTGCGGTTGGCCATGAAGCGGTCGAACTCTTCCTGGTCCTTGGCGCGGCGCAGTTCGCGGGCGTACTCGTCGAACTCGGAGAGCATCTCGTCGAGCTTGCGGCGCTCTTCAGCGAGGCGCTCCAGCTCCTTCTCGCGCCAATCGTCGAAGGCGACGTTGCCGGTGCGGGCCGAGCCGTGGCCCCAGCGGGCCGCCTTCTCGGAGCGACGACGGCAACCGGCGAAGATGCCGTCCGTGGCGCGGTTGACGTCGCGCTTGAAGCCTTCCAACCGATCGCCCCAGATGATGTAGGCGAGCATGGCGAAGCCGAGCGGCCAGAACACCATGAAGCCGATGACCATCAGCGCGATGGTGGCCGGCGTCCAGGCCGGACGGATCAATGCACTTGTGTTCATTTTCTCCCAATCCTTCCATTGGAGACAGCCAAACCGGCTGCGTGGAATCGAAATGGGAAGGCGAAATCGGCGATTCAAGACAAACCCCGCCAAAACCGGCGAAGCACCTGAAATGATTATCGCTTTTTGAGTTTCTCCAGGAAAAGCACTGCCATTCCGGCGACCAGCCCCCAAAATGCCGCGCCGACGCCGAAGAGCGTGAGCCCCGAAGCCGTCGCGGCGAAGGTGACGGTGGCCGGCATGCGTTCGGCCTCGTCCTTCAGCGCGATCGACAGCGCGTTGGCCAAGGGCGCTGTCAAGGCGAGCCCTGCGACCAGCACGATCAGGCTTTGCGGAAGGACGGCGAAGATCGCCACCAGCGAGGCGCCGAAGACCGCGAAGATGAGATAGGCGAGCGCGTAGAACGGCCCGGTCTTCCAACGTTCGGCCGGGTCGGGATGGACATCGGGACCGGTGCAGATAGCGGCCGAGATCGCCGCGAGATTGGTGGTCGCGGCGCCGAACGGCGCCGAGAGCAGCGAAAACAGGCCGGTGACGCCGATCAGCGGACCGGGCTCCGGATGGTAGCCCGCTGCGCGCAGCACCGCGAGACCGGAAAGGTTCTGCGAGGCCATGGTGACCAGATAGAGAGGCAGGGCGAGGCCGATGATCGCCGATGCGGTGAATTGCGGCGCAATCAATGTCAATGTCGACAGTTCCGGCGCCGGCAGGCTGCCGACGCGGCCGGTGAGGAAAGCGGCGAGGCCGCCGCCGATCAGCACCACCAGCACCGACAGAGCCGGATTGAACAGGCGGATGACGAAGAAGGCGGCGATCAGCGGCAGGATCAGCCAAGGGTCGGCGGGAATGGCCTTAGCCGCATTGACGGCGAAGCTGACCAGAATGCCTGCCAGCATGCCGGACGCGACCGAGGCCGGGATTTTCGCGATCAGCCTGGTCAACGGCTTGAACAGGCCGGTGGCGACCAGAAGGACGCCGGTGACCATGAAGGCGCCGACGGCCTGCGGCATCGTAAACCCGCTGGAGGCCGCGATCAGCGCCAAGCCGGGCGTCGACCAGGCGGTAATGACCGGCATCTTGGTGCGCCAGGACAACCACAGACACTCAACGACCATGGCCAGGCAGATCGCCGTCACGCCGCTCGCGGTCTCGATCTGCGTGGCGCCGACCGCCTTGGCGGCGGCAATAACCAGGGCCAGCGTACCACCGAAGCCGACGATCGCGGCGACGAAGGCGGATATCGGGATGGAGATGCGCATTATCCGGCCGCCCGCTTGACCATGTCGCCTACGGCCCGCTTGAGCATGTCGAGGTCCTCGGGGCGGGACAGGCGATGGTCGCCGTCCGGGATCAGCGACAGCGTCACATCGTCGGCGGGCAGCATGGATGCGAGCTTCAAGGCATGGCCGGACGGCACGTCCGGATCGGCCAGGCCCTGCAGGATGTGCACCGGGCAATGGGTGTCGATCGGCCCGGTCATCACCCGGTTGGCGCGGCCATCCTCGATCAGCGCGCGCGTGTAGATATAGGGCTCGTCCGAATAATCGGACGGCTCGGCGAAGAAGCCTTTTTCCCTCAGATCCTGCCGCTGCGCGTCGGTCAGCACCGGCTCGATCAGCTCGACGGTGAAATCAGGCGCCGGGGCGAGCAGCACCAGGCCGGCAACCCTCGTGTCGCCCGCCTTGCGCAGTTCCTGCGCCATGCGCAACGCGATCCACGCCCCCATCGAGGAGCCGACCAATACCTGCTTGCCCTTGCTGAACCGGCGAAAGACGGCGAGGCTCTCGGCCAACCACTTCGAGATCGTGCCGTCGGCGAATTCGCCGCCCGACTCGCCATGGCCAGAATAGTCGTGGCGCAGACAGGCGTGGCCTTCGCTCGCAGCCCAGGCGGCAAGCGTCTGCGCCTTCGTGCCCTGCATGTCGGACTTGTAGCCGCCGAGCCAGACCACGCCCGGCGCCGCGCCCGGCATCTGCCTGACGGCGATGCCCGACCCGTCCACATCGATGAAAACCGGAGCGCTGGCGGCCATGAGCTTGTCCTTCCCGCCGGTCTTTTGGCACAGGCGGTGGTTCAACGAAAAGTGCTCGCGGCGTTTCTTTGCTTGGTGCAGACAATTACCAGGCAGCAGGTGATTTTGCGGCGCGGCTATGCTATTGACTCACGCCCCGCGCTTCCCACATAGGCGCGTCCACCTACTTTTGTCTAAAGAACCCAGAACGAAACGGCCGAGGAGACCACGACCATTCGCAGACCTTTCAAAGCAGCGGCACCCACCAAGGACGGGCCGCGCTCCAACCGAGATATCCGGGTGCCCCGGGTCCAGCTTATCGACGCCGACGGCCAGAACCGAGGCGATGTTTCCATCAACGACGCGTTGCTGCTGGCCGAAGAGGCCGGGCTCGATCTCGTCGAGATATCGCCCAATGCAGTGCCGCCCGTCGTCAAGATCCTCGATCTCGGCAAGCTGAAATACGCCAACCAGAAGAAGGCGGCCGAAGCGCGCAAGAACCAGAAGGTCATCGAGATCAAGGAGATCAAGATGCGCCCGAACATCGACAGCCATGACTACGAGACCAAGATGAAGGCCGTGCGGCGCTTCTTCGAGGAAGGCGACAAGGTCAAGCTGACGCTGCGCTTCCGCGGCCGCGAGATGGCGCATATGGAACTCGGCATGCAGCTTCTGAACAAGGTGCGCGAGGAAGTTGCGACGATCGCCAAGGTCGAGGCGGAGCCGAAGCTCGAAGGCCGCCAGATGATGATGGTTCTGGCGCCGCGCTGACCAGGGATGGCGCGGCCGCCAAAGCGTCGCGTCCATCACGGTTTCGAGAGTTGCCGGGCTCTTTGTATCCCGCTCTAAAATCCGCCCGAATTGCCGGGCACGGCGTCCCGACGATCGGCGGGGCGCCTGTTTTCAGCCCGATCGCCAGCCACCTCGACGATCCCTTCGCGATCGCGAGCAATCGACGATCGGCTTTTGCCGATCGCGAACCAATCGACGATCGGATGGGTCATGGTCGATGAAGTGAAGGTCTCAGCCGACAACCAGACTGAGGGGTTGGGCGGCTACCAGCACATGCGGCGGATCGTGCTGGCGGTGCTGATCGTGGTGCTGTTCTGCGCGCTTCTGTTCGGCCAGTCTTCCTTTCCGCCGGACACGTCCGTGCACGAGTCGATCGAGATGTTCGGCGTGCTTTTGATCTTTCTCGGCATTGTCGGGCGGCTGTGGTCGACGCTTTATATCGGCGGGCGCAAATCGGCCGAGGTGGTCACCGGCGGTCCCTATTCGATCACCCGCAACCCGCTCTATTTGTTTTCGACCCTGGCTGCCGCCGGGGTCGGGGCGCAGATCGGCTCGTTCAGCGGCATCATCCTGTTCTCGCTGCTCTGCGCCGGCGCCTTCCACATCGTCATCCTGCGCGAGGAGCGTTACCTGAAGGAACTGCTCGGCGCGCCCTACCAGGCCTATCTGGCCAAAGTGCCGCGGTTCTTCCCGAACCTTGCGCTCTACCAGGAAGGCGATACCGGCAGCTTCAGGCCGCGCCTGCTCTTGAACACGCTGCTCGACGGCCTGGTGTTCCTGGTGGCGCTGCCCGCCTTTGAGCTGATCGACGGCATGCAGCAGTCGGGCATGCTGCCGGTGTGGTTCACGCTACCTTAGGGTGCTGACAGCCCAAGCACCCTCGAAACCCCGGCTCGCGAAAGCAGACAAATTAATAGTCTGGCTACGGGGGCAGTGTAGGGATAATCGCTGCTAACAAAGGCGGCGAGGCGTGTAGTGACGAGCGCGAGGCTTGGCATTTCGGCATATAGGGATGTCTTTCGACTTGCGCGGCCCTTGCTGCGGGGCATCATCCTTATCTTCGCACTGTCACTAGTCTCGTGCGGCTTCTTTGCCGACGTCTGGGAATGGAACCAGAAGTTGACGGTCGAGGTATTCGTGGACGGTAAGGTCGTTTCCGGGTCGGCGGTGACGCACGTCTGGTGGCAGGAGGCCAACGCGTTTGACGTCTATCCATCGGGCTACAAAGGCGAAGCGACGGTCGTCGACCTCGGACCGAAAGGCAAGCTCTTCGCGTTGATCGGTGAAGAGACCAAATACATTGCTCAATACGCACTCCATGCGGAATTGGGCTACAGTCGCGCTGACTACGAAGGGCTGTTGCCAGCGATCGTGCGGTTTCGCGGCACGAGGGACGTGCCGCATGACCGTTATCCGCTCCTTGTCACCTTCACCGATCCAAACGATCCGAAGACTGTGCGCAAAGTCGATCCGGACTATCTTGCAGGAGCCTTTGGTTCCGGCGTTTCGTTGAAACGCATCACGCTAGAAATTACCGATGACAAAATAACGGAAAACGTTGGCGATCAGCTGCTCTCATGGTGGTCGCTTTACGAGAATCGCCAACTCGATGGGGAGAGATACACAATGAGCAACCGTGTATCTCGGTTTGCAAACTCCCTAAATCGCTTGAATTTTAAAAAGGGGTAACGCGCACTGCGGCCAAAGCGCGTCGCATGGCTTGGGGTGTGTCGGGTGTTGCGCTCGCTCCATCTTTGATCTATAGGACCGCCGTTCCAAGAAAACCGCCCGGCAGGGCATGCCGTGGCGGTTTCATTTGCTTTTCGGGCTTTGGTCGGCCCGAAGCGAGACAAGAAGCGCGATGGTGCGCCACCAATACGGAGTAGCAAAATGCCCAAGATGAAGACCAAATCGGCCGCCAAGAAGCGGTTCAAGATTACTGCCACCGGCAAGGTGCTGTCGGCTGCCGCCGGCAAGCGCCACGGCATGATCAAGCGTTCCAACAAGTTCATTCGCGATGCCCGCGGCACGATGGTTCTGGCTGAACCGGACGGCAAGAAGGTCATCAAGAATTTTCTGCCGAACGGCCTCTAATCCCTCGGCTTGGAACCACTTTTGTTTTTACGCAATTCCGAACGGAAAACCGCTGAACACTTTTCCTGGAATTGCTTTTAAGGAGATCATGACATGGCACGCGTAAAGAGAGGCGTTACCGCCCACGCCAAGCACAAGAAGGTTTTGAAGGCCGCCAAGGGTTTCTACGGCCGCCGCAAGAACACCATCCGCATTGCCAAGCAGGCGGTGGAGAAGTCGCTGCAATACGCCTACCGCGACCGCAAGAACCGCAAGCGCTCGTTCCGCGCGCTGTGGATCCAGCGCATCAACGCCGCGACCCACGAGCATGGCCTGACCTATGGCCGTTTCATCGACGGCCTCAACAAGGCCGGCATCGAAATCGATCGCAAGGTCCTTTCGGACATGGCTATCCACGAGCCGCAGGCTTTCGCCGCGCTGGTCGCCAAGGCCAAGGTCGCGCTCGAATATTTGAAGAACACCACGCCGAATGCTTTTGAGAGCGCTGTCGCCTAAGCCAGCGCTTCCCAAGCATACGCAATTCTGATTTGGGGAACCCGCGCTGGCACGGCTGGCGCGGGTTTTTCTTATGCCTGATGTAACCAAAATGGCGACGACGAAACCGAAATGGTGACAGTCGCCCGACCGAGAGAGCTTCGCCGTGAACGCCACTGCTGGAAATCTTGAAGCCCTGGAAGGCTCGTTGCTCGCCGAAATCGCGGCGGCCGCGGACGAGGCCGCGATCGAGGCGGTGCGCGTCTCGGCGCTGGGCAAGAAGGGTTCCGTCTCCGAAATGCTGAAGACGCTGGGCGCCATGAGCGCCGAGGAGCGCCAGGTGAAGGGGCCGGCGATCAACGGCCTGAAGAACCGCGTCACCGAAGCGCTCACCCAGCGCAAGGCGGAACTGAAGGATGTGGCGATCGCGGCCCGGCTCGCGGCTGAGAAGGTCGACGTCACGCTCCCGGTTCGCCAATCGCCGGCCGAGCGCGGCCGCATCCATCCGATCAGCCAGGTGATCGACGAGATCGCGGCGATCTTCGGCGATCTCGGCTTCGCCATCGCCGAAGGCCCGGATATCGAGACCGACTACTACAATTTCACCGCGCTGAATTTTCCCGAGGGACATCCGGCGCGCGAGATGCACGACACCTTCTTCTTCCAGCCGGACGAGAAGGGTGAGCGCAAGCTGTTGCGCACCCACACCTCGCCCGTGCAGATCCGCACCATGGAGAAGCAGAAGCCGCCGATCCGCATCGTCATCCCCGGCAAGACCTACCGGCAGGATTCCGACGCCACGCACTCGCCGATGTTCCATCAGGTCGAGGGGTTGGTGGTCGACAAATCAGCCAACGTCGCCAACATGAAGTGGGTGCTGGAGGAGTTCTGCAAGGCCTTCTTCGAGGTGCCGTCGGTCAAGATGCGCTTCCGTCCGTCCTTCTTTCCGTTCACCGAGCCCAGTCTTGAGGTCGACATCCAGTGCGACCGCTCGCGTCCGGGTGAAGTGCGCTTCGGCGAAGGCTCCGACTGGATGGAGATACTGGGCTGCGGCATGGTGCATCCCAACGTGCTGCGCGCCGGCGGGCTCGATCCCGACGAATATCAGGGCTTTGCCTGGGGCATGGGCATCGACCGCATCGCCATGCTGAAATACGGCATGCCGGACCTGCGCGCCTTCTTCGACGCCGACGTGCGCTGGCTGTCGCATTACGGCTTCCGGCCGCTCGACCTGCCGACGCTGTTCGGGGGGCTGTCCGCATGACCGCACCCCACACCGGGGGCTGTCGCTGCGGCGCGGTGCGGTTCGAGGCCTCGGCCGAGCCGCACCACATCAGCTATTGCCATTGCGGCGATTGCCGGCGCGCCAGCGGCGCGCCGGTGTCGGCCTTTGTCGGCTTCATGGCCGATCAGGTCGCGCTCAACGGCAAATCGCTGAAGAGCTATCGCAACGGCCCGGTGGAGCGCACGTTCTGCGGCATCTGCGGCTCGCCGATCGCCTATCTCGATCAGCGGCTCGACAACCAGATCTATTTCATGCTCGGCGCCATGGATATGCCGGCCTATTTCAGGCCGACCGTGCATGCGCATGTGCGCGAGCAGCTGCCTTTCCTGCATATGCCCGACGCATTGCCGCGCGAGCTGAAGACCAGCGTACCCCGGCCCGAAGAACAAAGACCCTCGGAAACACAGTCATGAAATTCACCCTCTCCTGGCTCAAGGACCATCTCGAGACCGACGCCTCGCTTGCCGAGATCGTCGAGCGGCTGACCGCGATCGGCCTCGAAGTCGAGCATGTCGACGACAAGGCCGGCCTGAAACCCTTCGTCATCGCCAAGGTGCTCACGGCGGTGCAGCACCCCGACGCCGACCGGCTGCGCGTGCTGACCGTCGACACCGGCGACGGCAAGCCACCGGTGCAGGTGGTGTGCGGCGCGCCCAATGCCCGCGCGGGCATGATCGGCGCCTTCGCGGCGCCCGGCACCTATGTTCCCGGCATCGACGTGACGCTCTCGGTCGGCAAGATCCGCGGCGTCGAAAGCCACGGCATGATGTGCTCGGAACGCGAGCTGGAAATCTCCGACGAGCATAACGGCATCATCGATTTGCCTGAGGATGCGCCGGTCGGCACCAGCTTCGCCGCTTACGCGCATCTCGACGATCCGGTCATCGAAATCAATCTGACACCGAACCGGCCGGATGCGACCAGTGTCTACGGCATCGCGCGCGACCTCGCGGCGAGCGGGCTTGGCAGGCTCACCGGCGGCGGGATCATGCCGCATGCCGGCGAAGGCCTGTGCCCGGTCAAGGTGAAGATCGAGGCGCCCGAGCTCTGCCCCGGCTTCGCGCTGGCACTGGTGAAGGGCGTCAAGAACGGCCCGTCGCCGAAATGGCTGCAGCAGCGGCTGATCGCCATCGGCTTGCGCCCGATCAGCGCGCTGGTCGACATCACCAACTATGTCACCTTTGACCGCGGGCGTCCTCTGCATGTCTTCGATGCCGCGAAGGTCGCCGGCAATCTCGTGGTGCGGCGCGCCAAGGACGGCGAGAAGGTGCTGGCGCTGGACGGCCGCGAATACACGCTGACGCCGGAGATGTGCGTGATCGCCGACGACAATGGCGTGGAATCGATCGCCGGGATCATGGGCGGCGAGCGTTCGGGCTGCGACGAGAACACCACCGACGTGCTGATCGAATCGGCGCTCTGGGATCCGATCGCCACGGCCCGCACCGGCCGCGCGCTCGGCATCATCACCGACGCGCGCTACCGCTTCGAGCGCGGCGTGGACCCGGAATTCATGGTGCCGGGCGTCGAGCTGGCGATCAAGCTGGTGCTCGATTTCTGCGGCGGCACGCCTTCTGAAATCGAGGTTGCCGGCTATGCCGGCCACAAGCCGAAGATCGTCTCCTTCCCGCTGTCGGAAGTGAAACGGCTGACCGGCATCGAGGTGCCGAGAGAGGAAGCCCTTGGCATCCTGACCCGGCTCGGCTTCGAGCCGAAAGGACTGAGCGACGTCGTCAAGGTGGAGGTGCCGTCCTGGCGGCCGGATGTCGACGGCAAGGCCGACCTGGTCGAGGAGGTGATGCGCATCCATGGCGTCGACAACATCTTGGCCCAGCCGCTTACCTCGCATGACGCGGTTAACGGCAGGATCCTGACCACGCTGCAGGTGCGCACCCGCGCCGCCAAGCGCGCGCTCGCCGTGCGCGGCATGATGGAGGCCGTCACATGGTCGTTCATTCCCGCCAGGCATGCAGAGCTGTTCGGCGGCGGCCAGACGGCGCTCAAGCTCGCCAACCCGATCGCTGCGGACATGTCCGACATGCGGCCGTCGCTGCTGCCGGGGCTGATCGCGGCGGCGCAGCGCAATGCCGACAAGGGCATCGGCGATGTGGCGCTGTTCGAAGTCTCGGGCACCTATGAAGGCGATCGCGCCGACCAGCAGCGGCGCGTCGCCGCCGGCGTGCGGCGCGGCACGGCCAAGCTCGACGGCTCGGGCCGCAGTTGGTCCGGCAATGCCGGGCCGGTGGGCGTGTTCGACGCCAAGGCGGACGCGATCGCGGCGCTCGAGGCCTGCGGCGCGCCGGTCGACCGGCTGCAGATCGAGCCCGGCGGCCCGGCTTGGTATCATCCGGGACGCTCCGGCACGATCAAGCTCGGGCCGAAGACGGTGCTCGGCACCTTCGGCGAGTTCCATCCGAGGACGCTGGACGGCCTGGACGCATCAGGTCCGATCTGCGGCTTCGAGATTTTCGTCGACGCCGTGCCGGAGCCGAAGGCCAAGCCGACACGCACCAAGCCGAAACTGGAGCTCTCGCCGTTCCAGGCGGTGAAGCGCGACTTCGCCTTCGTCGTCGACAAGACGGTCGAGGCCGGCACGCTGGTGCGGGCAGCTTTGGCCGCCGACAAGAAGCTGGTCACCGGCGTTTCGGTGTTCGACGTCTTCGAAGGCGCCTCGCTGGGGACGGCCAAGAAGTCGATCGCCATCGAGGTGTCGATCCAGCCGGTCGAAAAGACGCTGACCGACGAGGACTTCGAGGCCCTCGCAAGACGCATCGTCGAGAACGTCAACAAGCAAACGGGCGGCGTGCTGAGGGCGTGAGGCATTGCGCAGAGATGGCGAATCGCTCTCCAAAGGGCGATGCACCATCTCCGCTATTCCGGCCTCCCGTTCGAGGAACAGCGCGCGGCCTTCCTGGCCATCATCGCGGCCGATCCGCTGCTGGATGAAACGCTGGCGCGTGTGCGCGAGCTTGCGCTTCCCGACTGGCTGGTGGTTTCCGGCGCGCTCTACAACAGCGTCTGGAACCACCTGGCCGGCAAGCCGCCGGGCTACGGCATCAAGGATGTCGACCTGTTCTATTTCGACGACGCCGACCTCTCCTACGAGGCCGAGGATGCCGTGATCCGCCGGGCGGCTGCGCATTTCGCAGGGTTGGCGCTACCGGTCGAGGTGCGCAACCAGGCGCGGGTGCATCTATGGTATCCGGTGAAGTTCGGACAGGAGTGCCCGCGTTATGCGAGCGCGAGCGAGTCGGTGAGCTATTTTGCGTCGAAGACGCATGCGGTGGGGGTCCGGTACGACGCCGACGGAGCTTTGGAGCTGGTGGCACCGTTCGGGCTCGACGATCTTTTTTCGTTTCGCATCACGCCGAACCGGGTGCTGGACAATCAGCGGACACACGAGGCGAAGGGGAGAAGGGCTCAGGAGTATTGGCCGGAGATTAGCGTGGTGCCGTGGTAGGATAAGTTGGCGCGAGGCACCCCCCTCTGCCCTGCCGGGCATCTCCCCCTCAAGGGGGGAGATCGATGTCGCGTCCGCTTTCGCCAATCGCCAACGTTACGAGGAGAAGCGCCGGCGCCCAAGCTGCCAATCTCCCCCCTTGAGGGGGAGATGTCCGGCAGGACAGAGAGGGGGGCCGCGCGCCGACCCTTCAAGGGGGCGCCGAAGCGCCCCTTTCAATTATCACCCATTCACCAGCGCCAGCAGTTCCTCCGTGTAGCGCTTGCCGACCACCTTGTCGGGCGACAGCGCGTCACCGATCGCCGCCACCTCGGCCGCGCTCAGCTCGATATTCGCCGCCGCCGTGTTCTGCTCAAGGTGGCGTATCTTCCTTGCGCCGGGGATCGGGACGATGAAATCACCCTGGTGCAGCACCCAGGCGAGCGCCAGCTGCGCCGCTGTCACGCCCTTCTGCGCAGCCATCTTCTCCAGCACTGCGATGACCGCGTTGTTGGCTTCCATCGCCTCGGCCTGGAAGCGCGGCAGAGTGAGGCGCCAGTCGCCGGCGCCGAGCGCGTCCGGCTTGGCGATCGCGCCGGTGAGCAGGCCGCGGCCGAGCGGGCTGTAGGGGACGAAGCCGATGCCGAGCTCGCGGCAGACGTCGAACACCTCGTCCTCGGGATCGCGGCTCCACAGCGAATATTCGCTCTGCACCGCGGCGATCGGGTGCACGGCATGCGCCCGGCGCAGCGTCGCGCCGCTCACCTCCGACAGGCCCAGCGCCCGGACCTTGCCTTCGCGCACCAATTCCGCCATGGCGCCGACCGTGTCCTCGATCGGCACGTTCGGATCGACGCGGTGTTGGTAATAGAGGTCGATCACGTCGGTATTGAGCCGCTTCAATGAGGCCTCGGCCACCGCCTTGACGTGCTCGGGGCGGCTGTCGACGCCGACCATGCGGTCGGTGCCCTCGCCGTGCTCGGAAATCTTGAAGCCGAATTTGGTGGCGATCGTCACCTTGTCGCGCACCGGCTTCAGCGCCTTGCCGAGCAGGATCTCGTTCTCGTATGGACCATAGACTTCGGCCGTATCGAAGAAGGTCACGCCGATCTCGACGGCGCGGCGCAGCGTGGCGATCGCTTCCGCCTCCGGCTGGCCGCCATAGCCGAAGCTCATGCCCATGCAGCCGAGGCCGACGGGGAAGACTTCGAGTTCAGTTCCAAGTTTGCGGGTTTTCATGGCGCATCTCCTTGTTGCGATGGGGGAGAGATAGCGCCTCGCACTGCGTTCGATAATTCTTTCTCTTTTGTACGGGTTGCTCTATAAAATAGAACAATGAATCGGACGAACCTCTCGCAACTCGCCGTGCTGGCCGCGGTCGCCCAATGCGCCAGCTTCCGCGGCGCCGCCCGCGAGTTCGGCATCGCGCCGTCGGCGGTCAGCCATGCGGTGTCGAGCCTGGAAGCACGGCTTGGCGTGCGGCTGCTTGCGCGCAGCACGCGCAGCGTCGCGCCGACCGAGGAGGGCGCGCAGCTTCTGGAACGGCTGCGGCCGGCCCTGTCCGAGATCGACCTCGCGCTGGAAACGGCGGTCGAGGCGCGCGACCGGCCGGCCGGCAATCTCAGGCTCAGCGTGCCGCGCACCGCTGCGCATCTGGTGCTGACGCCGCGGCTCGGCGCCTTTGCCACCGCCTATCCCGACATCGTGCTGGAGATCGTCATCGAGGATCGCTTCACCGATGTGGTCGAGGGCGGCTTCGACGCCGGCGTCAGGCTCGGCGAAAGCCTGCAGCGTGACATGATCGCGGTGCGGATCGGGCCCGACATCCGCGGCGCGGTGGTCGCAGCGCCCTCCTATTTCGTTTCCATGCCGGAGCCAGGTCATCCGCGCGATCTCGCAGGCCATCGCTGCATCCGCTTCCGTTTTTCCAGCGGCATTCTCTATCGCTGGGAGTTCGAGAAGGACGGCGAGGAAATCGAGATCGCGGTGGAAGGACCGCTGATCCTCGACGAGGACCATCTGATCGCCCAGGCGGCAGTCGACGGCGCCGGGCTTGCCTTCGTCTTCGAGGATTATGTCAAGGCGCCGCTCGCCGATGGCAGGCTGATCCGCGTGCTCGAGGACTGGTGCCCGTCCTTCGACGGCTTCTTCGTCTATTATCCGAGCCGCCGGCAAATGCGGCCGGCGCTCAGGGCGTTCGTGGATTTCTTCAAGGTGAGCGGATAGCACCCCCAAGTGGGCAGGGTAAATCGCATATGGCAGCGCCAGCCCCCCACTCCGGCCGCTACGCGTTCACCTCTCACCCATGTTCATGGCGGAGAGGAAAGCCAGGCTTTTCGAGGCCGCAATCTCGGCGGTTGGCGTTTCCTCCCTCCAGAATGTGGCTACGCTATGCACACATCTTCTGTGACTGGCGCGACTGCAGGCCAAGGCTTGATTGCCAGGTGGTTCCCCCAATCCGTCGCTGCTTCGCAGCGCCACCTTTCCCCCCTCCGGAGGGAAAGGAAGGGAGCCTTGCCGGACGAGCGTTGACGACAAAAAGCTTGGCGCCTTCCTCTACCCCGTCGATCGGGGGAGAGGTGGCTCGGCGAAGCCGAGACGGAGTGGGGGGTCGACCAGCGCTACATTGGACAATGCATGCGCCAAGCACCAATCAAACGGCCGGTAGCGCAAACAACCGGCCGCCGGCCGGCACGACGTCATCGATGCCGGCAAGCCGCAGGCAGTGCCAGGCCATGGCGTGGTTGGAGGAGGTGACGGGAATGCCGATGCGCCGCTCCAGCTCGGCGACCGCTTCCGCCACGCGCAGGCTGGTGCAGGAGATGAAGATCGCTTCCACCCCCGGCACGGCGGCCATCGTCTCGGCCGCCGCCTCGATTGAGGCAAGCGAGATGCGAGCCGCCTCGCGGTCGTCGCGCCGGTCGAAAGTGGCGACGGCTGATATGTCGAGGCCGCGGCCAGTGAAATAGCGGACCAGGCCCTGGTTGATCTCGGGTGCATAAGGGGTCAGCAGGCCGATGCCCCTGGCGCCGAGCGCCTTGAAGGCGGCCAAAGCGCCGGTGACCGGGGTGGTGCAGGCGACGCCCGGCCGCGCCTTGCGGATCTCGGCGAAGACGGCTTCCTCGCCGAGCGTCATGGTGGCCGAGGTGCAGCCGAAGCCGACGACGTCGAGCGGGATGCTGGGCAGGATCAGATCGACGGTCGGCGCGATGCGCGGGCCGATGGCGCGCAAAGTGTCGGGCGTGATGTCGTTGTCGTTGAACAGGCGCGCCTCGTAGAAGGCGACGCCCGGAATGCGGATCAGCGCGCGAAACTCGTGCTCCAGCGTCTGGTCGGTGGCAAGGATCGCCAAGCCGATCGCCGCGCGCGAGGCGAGGCCGCCGTCGATCTCCGACGGAAGGACGCCCAAATCGATCGGCCCTGGCGATTGCGGGCGGGTAGCGGCCGCGCTGACAGACATGGCATTCCCTTTCCTGCTCGATCCCCTCCGGGATCATGCTCTCAGTTCAAAATTCCGTCCATCGAGATCGCCGGTTTGCGGCCGGCGATCAGGTCGGCAGTGATGCGGGCCGAGCCATGCGACATGGTCCAGCCGATATGGCCGTGCCCGGTGTTGAGATAGAGGTTGCTGAGACGGCGCCGGCCGAATTCGGGCAGATTGTTGGGCGTCATCGGCCTGAGGCCCGCCCACATCTCGGCGCGGTCGTAGTCGGCGCCTTCGGGATAGAGCTCCTCGGTCACCCCTTTCATGAAGGCGAAATCGGCCGGTTTGTGGCTGGTATCGTAACCGGCGAACTCGGCCGTAGCGGTGACGCGCAGCCGGTCGCCGAAGCGCGACACGGCGACCAGGTTGTGCTCGTCGATCGCGGCGATGGTCGGCGGCCGCGGACGGTTGCCGATCGGAATGGTCAGCGAATAGCCCTTGATCGGATAGATCGGCAAGCTGATGCCGACGGTGCTCGCGACCAGCGGGCTGTAAGAGCCGAGCGCCAGCACATAGGCATCGCCCTTGACACTTCCCTTGTCGGTCAGCACCCGGGCGACATCGTCGCCGGACGTCTCGATGCCGGTGATGGTCGTGCCGGTGCGGATCTCGCCGCCGCGCGCGACCACTTTTGCCGCCAGCGCGCGGGTGAATTTCGCCGGATCGCCGGTCTCGTCGGTCGGACAATGGATGCCGCCGGCGATCTTTTCCTTGGCGGAAGCCAGCGCCGGATCGAGGGCGACGATGGCGTCGCGGTCGAGCACCTTGATCAGCTGGCCGTCGGATTCCAGCAGCTTCATATGCTCGACGCCTTTGTCGAGCGCCTGCTGGCTGCGGTAGAAATAGAGGATGCCGCGATCGTTGCGGTCATAGTCGATGGCCTCATCCGCCACGACTTCTTGCAGCACCGACTGCGAATAGACGGCCAGCCGGTGCTTGAGCAGCGTGTTGCGCCGGGCCTTCTTGGCCGTGCATTCCATCAGGAACAGCCACGACCATGTATAGAGCCGAGGATCGGCCGAGAGCTTGAAGCGCAGCGCCTGGTCTTTCAGCACCAGCGATTTCAGCAGAATCATCGGCGCCCTGGGCGAGGACCAGACGAAGGAATGCCCCGGCGCGATCATGCCGGCATTGCCCCAGCTGGTCTCGGCGGCCACCTGTTGCTGCCGCTCGAGGATGACGACCTCGTGCCCGTCCTTCTGCAGCTGATAGGCCGTGGTGACGCCGACCACGCCGCCACCCAACACGATCACGCGCATGGCGCCTCCGGAGATCGCAAGTTGGCTCACTGTAAGGTGTAGGCTGCAGCCTGCAATGGCACACATGCAGAGATGTCGGCGGGACAGCGCGCCTCGTAGTCAGGGCGATTGCAAATGGCGCTTCGTCATTCTAGGGCGGAGCAAGGAGCGAAGCGACGCGCGTAGACCCTAGAATCCATGCCGTGACATTGGCCATAGAATGCAACGGTCCAGAATAGCGGTGGTAATGGCGCCAGCTAAGATCGCCACATGACAGGCTACGTCTACATGACCGCAAGCCAGAAAGGCGGCACGATCTATATCGGCGTCACCAACGACCTTGCTCGCCAGATGCCTGAGCATAAGTCCGGCCAAGGCTCCGGCTTTACCAGCCGCTACGGCGTGCAGCGTCTGGTCTGGTACGAAGAATATTTCGACATCACCGATGCCATTCAGCGTGAGACGTCATTGAAGCGGTGGCCACGGCAATGGAAGATTGAACTGATCGAGAAGACCAATCCGGAATGGTTCGAGCTGTTTCGCGGGATTGGCTGGTGAACCGTTCTGCACCGTGGCGGCGCTCAGGCGTCACGGCATGGATTCTACGGTCTTCGCGCGTCGCTTCGCTCCTTGCTCCGCCCTAGAATGACGGAGGACAAGGGCTGGCAGGCCAGAGGGGGCGCGAAGGATTACCACGATGACGTGGTATCTACGAGTTCTCAGGTCTGCAACGCCTGCTCCAGATCCGCGATCAGATCGTCCCCATCCTCGATCCCACACGACAGCCGCACCAGCGAATCCGAGATGCCGATCGCACCGCGCTTTTCGGCCGGGATCGAGCCATGCGTCATCAGCGCCGGGTGCTCGATCAGGCTTTCGACGCCGCCGAGGCTTTCGGCCAGCGTGAAGAGCTGGGTGCGTTCGAGGAAGCGTTTCGTTCCCGCCAGGTCGCGGTCGAGGTCGACGGAGATCATGCCGCCGAAGGCGTGCATCTGCTGGACGGCGATGGAATGCTGCGGGTGGCTGGCGAGGCCGGGATAGATGACCCGGCGGACGTCTTTTCGCGTTTCCAGCCATTGCGCTATTTTCAGGCCGTTGGCCGAATGACGCTCCATCCTGAGCGCCAGGGTTTTTATGCCGCGCAGCGCCAGAAAACTGTCGAACGGGCCGGAGATGGCGCCGATGGCGTTCTGCAGAAATTTCAGCTGGGCGGCGAGGTCCTTGTTGTCGCCGACGACCGCCACGCCGCCGACCATGTCGGAATGGCCGTTGAGATATTTCGTCGTCGAGTGCACGACGATGTCGATGCCGAGCTCCAGCGGGCGCTGGATATAGGGGCTGCAAAAGGTGTTGTCGGCGACGGTGAGCAGCCCCTTGCGCCTGGCAAGCGCGGCGACGCCTTCGAGATCGACGATGCGCAGCAGCGGGTTGGTCGGCGTTTCGACCCAGAGCAGTTTAGTCTCCGGCCGGATCGCCGCCTCGACCGCGGCGAGGTCGGTGAAGTCGGCGAAGCTCACCTGCAGCCCGGCGGAGCGCTTGCGCACCCGCTCCATCAAGCGGAACGAGCCGCCATAGATGTCATCGGTGGCGACGATATGGGCGCTGGAATCGAGCAGCTCGAGCACCGTGCCGATCGCCGCCAGGCCGGAAGCGAAGGCGAAAGCCGCCGAGCCGCTTTCGAGGTCGGCCACGGCGCGCTCGAAGGCAAAACGCGTCGGGTTCTGGCTGCGGGCGTACTCAAAGCCCTTGTGCACGCCGGGCGACTGCTGGCCGTAGGTGGAGGTGGCATAGATCGGCACCATCACGGCGCCGGTCAGCGGATCGTGGCTCTGGCCGCCATGGATGGCGCGGGTGGAAAAGGCCAGGCGGTTCTTGCCGTTTGAAGTCATTTGGCGCGGCGCCTCAGATGGTTGATCAGGTCGATACGGGTTATCAGGCCGATGAACTCTTCGCCATCGAAGACAATGGCGACCTCGTTGCGGTCGAAGACAGGCAGCAGCGCGTCCAGCGTCTGATTGGCCTGCAGCGTGTGCAGGTTCGACGTCATGGCCGTGCGCACCGGCGCGTTGAAACGGTCCCAGCGGCCGTCATAGGGTCCATCGACCTTGGCTAAAATATCGCTCTCGTCGACGATGCCGACCAGCCTGCCTTCGTCCAGCACCGGCAGCTGCGAAACGTCGGAGCGGCGCATGCGGCCATAGGCGTTGAGCAGGCTTTCCTCCGGGCCAACGGTCACAATGTCGCCGGTGCGCGGCGAGCGCATGACCAAGTCGCGCAAATCGCCATGCTGTTCCTGGTCGGCAAGGCCCTGCTCGGCCAGCCAGATATCGTCGAAGACCTTTGACAGATATTTGTTGCCGCTGTCGCAGACCAAGGTCACGACGCGCTTCGGCACCGTCTGCTCGCGGCAATAGCGAAGCGCCGCCGACAGCAGCGTGCCCGAGGACGAGCCGGCCAGGATGCCTTCCCTCGACAACAGATCGCGCACCGCCAGCATGCTCTGCTTGTCGGGAATGGAATAGGCCTTTTTCACCAGCGACAGATCGGCATTGGGCGGCACGAAATCCTCGCCGATGCCTTCAACGGTCCAGCTGCCGGCCTCCACCATCTTGCCGGTCTTGATCAGCGGCGCCAGCACCGAGCCGACCGGGTCGGCCAGCACCATCTCGGTCTTGGGCGAATGTTTCGCGAAAAAGCGGCCGAGGCCGGTGAGCGTGCCGCCGGAGCCGACGCCGACCACCGCGGCGTCGACATCACCTTCGAGCTGCGAAAATATCTCCGGCCCGGTCGTCGTCTCATGCGCGAGTGGGTTCGCCGGGTTGGCAAACTGGTTGGCATAGAAGGCGCCGGGGGTCTCGGCGGCGATCTTCTCGGCCATGTCCTGGTAGTATTCGGGATGGCCCTTGCCGACATCGGATCGCGTCATGCGCACCTCGGCGCCCAAAGCGCGCAGATGCTGGATCTTCTCGCGCGACATCTTGTCGGGCACGACGAGGACGATGCGGTAGCCTTTCGGGATGCCGACCTGGGCGAGGCCGAGGCCGGTGTTGCCGGCGGTGGCCTCGACGATGGTTCCGCCGCGCTTCAGCCGCCCCTCCTTCTCCGCCGCCGCGATCATCGAGAGCGCGATGCGGTCCTTGATCGAGCCGCCCGGATTCTGGCTTTCGAGCTTGATGAACAGGCGGCACTTGCCGGTGTCGAATTTGGTCAGCTCCACGATCGGCGTCTGGCCGATCAGGTCGAGCACCGAAGCGTAGGGCGGACGCAATCTCGACAGGTTGATGTGCGCGCCCTTCGGCGCCGCTTTTGTCTGCTCGCTCATCTTCATTGCTCCATAGAAGCAGTTCGAGGCGGATGTCGGCAATCTCGCGCGGGAAGCCGCGGGAATCCATTCCGGTTTTGCGGATCGCGCGCCCTGTCTTTTCCAGCCCTTTTCATCAGGAAAGAAGATAGATCGTGCCAATCCGGCGGCGAGTGGAGGAATGGAATTTCACGGAGAGCATTGGGAGAAGGGCGGTTGGAATCATCTATGCGGAGTTCCTGCCCGCCGGCAGCGGATTGTGCTACCCCAACAACTGCTTGCCCAGCTTCGCGCATTGCACGCGGATGTCGGGAATGGCGTCGATCTCGAAGAAGGTGCCGCGCGTCAGCGGTCCGACTGCGAGCAGCTTCGAGGACACCGTGCCGTCGGCCGCGATCAGCTCGCATTTCGCCGTGACATCGAGGCCGAGGCGCAGCGGATCGGGACGCGCCAGCCCGCGCTCGACCAGCGAACGCACGACACCGTTCGACGTCCGCGATATGTCGCGGGCGATGCCCATGCAATCATAGAGGCGGGCGACGTCCAGGGTCTCGACGTCCTGCGTGCCGCGCGGCTGGATTTTCACCACGAAGCCGCCGTTCGGTTCTATGGCCACCACCCTGCCGGCGACGAGACGGATGCGGCCTGAGGCGACCGCATCGGTGACGCGCGCATAGACTTCCGGCGCCATGCGGTGGCGGTGGATATCCCACCAGGCCTTGGTGTGCTCGACGAAGCGGCGCTTGGCCGAGGACGGCCAATTCTGCCAGATCGTCTGGTTGAAGGGTCTGAGACCATCGACGACGTCGCGCCAGTCGCCGCCGGCTTTCTGGGTCTCGCGGATCAGGTTGCGGAACCAGCCGACGAAATAGGAAAGCTGGGTGCCGAGCGGAATATCGGCGATATCGAGCTTGATCGGATTGCCTTTGCGGTGCGGCGACGGCAGCAGGCCGCGCCGCGACACCGCGACGATCGAACCGCGATGGCCGCGCTGCTCCAGCGACAGGAAAGCGTCGATCATGCTCAGGCCGGTGCCGAGCAGCAGCACCTGGGCTTCAGGATCGAGCGCGGTGTCGGCCTCCGTCCCCATGCGGACGGCATGACCTTGGAAGGCGCCGGGCTGCTCGTCGTGACCAGTGGCCAGGACGGCGAGATGCGCCACGACGCTGGTGCCGTTGGCGAGTACGACTTCGACGCCCGACGAGGTCGGCGCGATCGACAGGCTCTCCTCGCGGATCAACCGCAGACGACCGGTGTCGCGCTCGCGCTCCTCGAGGCCCTCGAGCACATCCTGCAGATAACGGGCATAGAGGCTGCGCGGCGCGTAGAACGGTCCCTGGTCCGGCCTGGCGAGGCCGCGTTTCAGCACCCAGCGCGCGAAATGCGTCGGGTCGTCGGCATAGGCGCTCATGCCGGAGGCGTTGACGTTGAGCACATGCGCCGAGAGCAGCGTCGAATAGGCCATGCCCTGGCCGAAATGCGGCCGCTTCTCGATCAGCGTGACGCGCAGGTCCGGATTGGGCGACTTCAACAGGTGCGCGGCCAGCACGACGCCGCTTGCGCCGCCGCCGACAATGATGATGGAGTTGCCGCGTCCAACCATGACTGCTAGCCGAACGTGACTCGAGCGATCAGCGCTGGGCGAGCGCGCGGACGGCCTCAGCCGCAAGCCACGAACGATCGCCGGAACGGTTTTTTGAAGGTCGCGCATCGTTCTCTCACCTCCCAATGTTGATAAGATTACTATACTAACCGTGCCAAGCACGAAATCGCAGTACTAATGCCACCCCCTTTGAAGCATGGATTTGCCGAGAAGGGATGACAGGCGGATTTTTCGTTCGCTGGGGTGTTTTGTGGGAGGGCGGCGGCCATCTTCCTTCGTCATTCTGGGGCGGAGCGACGCGCGCAACGATGCTGCTTGCCGGCGAATGCGACCGCCTGACCGCCAGCCGTCTCCGCCCCGACCGGCAAGGTCATATGCGCGAGCGGGTCGCCCAGCGCAGGCCGACCACGCCGACCAGCATGGTGACGAGGCCGATATAGAGCCATTGCGTCTGCCCGGTCATGAAACTGCCCTTGACGAGACCGAGGCCTTGCAGCGACCACAGCGCACCCAGCCCCAGCACAATCAGCGCCAGCACAAACCTGATCAATCGCATCGGCTGGACCCTCTCCGGAAGTCGATCCTGAACGGCAATGGGGACGCAACAAAAGACGTCGAGGAACCTAAGCAGTTCCGTCCCTCAGTACTTCAAATCTTGTGGGCCGATCTTGCCCCGAATGTCCCGTATGCCGGCCCGATATTCAGCGAGAATACGCGTTAATGGGGCTGTGAATATCATGACAAACTGTTTCGCGGCGACTCCAAACGTGTGCTGTCGCCATGGAACCGCCAGATCAATGCCGCATTTCCCGCCTCATTCGGCACATATCGGCGGGGCATATCTCTAACGGAGCCATCCCCAAAGCATGAAGAAAACTAACCAGACTGCGCTTGTCGCGGTAACGATCGCGGCTGGCCTGATGGCCGGCGCCTCATCCGCCTCCTCCGCCGCCGCGCAGTGCGGCCGCGCTTCCTGGTATGCGCTGCATTCCAGAACGGCCTCAGGGGAGCGCATGAACCCCTCGGCACTGACTGCAGCCCATCGCTCCTTGCCCTTCGGCACCAAGCTTCGAGTCACCAACAAGAACAACGGCCGCAGCGTCGTCGTGCGCATCAACGATCGCGGTCCGTTCGTGAAGGGACGTATGCTCGATCTCTCCCGCGGCGCCGCCGGCCAGCTGGGCTTCATCGGTTCGGGCCATACCGCCGTCTGCATGGCGCGCGTCTGAGCCGCCTTTTTTTGATGCATGTCGTCATCCAAAGCGCTGCCCACTTCAGGGCGATATGCATTGGTCGTGTCCGGCATGAGGGGCCGGACACATATCCTTCACATTTCGGCAGCGCACATTGAGCCGGCTCGCCCGCTTAGGTCCGGTTTTCAACAGGTTGAACGAAAGATGCATTCGTCAGACAAAATGACGTATTGCATCGCAACAATATCTTGCTAACCTCGCCAGGAGACATTCAAGGCTCGGCGCAGTTCGTCGTCCTTTTGGTCGTCGGACGGCAGCGGGGTTCGCGATGTTCTACCAGCTCTACGAAATGAACCATGCGGCGCTGCAGCCGGCCCGCTTCTATGCCGACGCGGTGCGGCTCTTCTACTCCAACCCGCTCAATCCGGTTTCCCACACCCCCTTCGGCCGCTCGGTCGCGGCGACCGCGGAGCTCTTCGAGCGAACCACCCGTCGCTACGGCAAGCCGCAGTTCGGCCTGGACAAGGCCGTGGTCGACTGGAGAAGCGTCGACGTCACCGAAAAGACGGTCTGGTCGAAGCCCTTCTGCGACCTGATCCGCTTCGAGCGCGCGCTGCCCGCCGGCCGCAAGCCCGATCCGAAGCTTTTGATCGTGGCGCCGATGTCGGGCCATTACGCGACGCTGCTGCGCGGCACGGTCGAGGCGATGCTGCCCCATGCCGACGTGCACATCACCGACTGGGTCGATGCCCGCATGGTGCCGGCGGCGCTAGGAAGCTTCGATCTCGACGACTATATCGACTACATCATCGAGATGTTCCACGCGCTCGGCCCCGACACGCATGTGATGGCCGTATGCCAGCCCTCCGTGCCGGTGCTGGCGGCGGTGGCGCTGATGGAAAAGCGCGGCGATCCCTTCGTGCCCTCCACCATGACGCTGATGGGCGGACCGGTCGACACGCGCCGCAACCCGACCGCGGTCAATCTTCTGGCCAAGGAAAAGGGCATCGACTGGTTCCGCGATAATGTCATCATGCCGGCGCCGTGGCCGGTGCCGGGCTTCGGCCGCCCGGTCTATCCCGGCTTCCTGCAGCTCTCGGGTTTCATGAGCATGAACCTCGACCGCCACATCATCGCGCACAAGGACTTCTTCATGCACCTTGTGAAGCATGACGGCGACAGCGCCGAAAAGCACCGCGACTTCTATGACGAGTATCTGGCGGTGATGGACCTGACGGCGGAATTCTACCTGCAGACGGTCGACACCGTGTTCGTGCGCCACGCTCTGCCGAAGGGCGAGATGACGCATCGCGGCGAGCCGGTCGATCCGAAGGCGATCCGCAACGTTGCGCTTTTGACCATCGAGGGCGAGAACGACGATATTTCCGGCCTCGGCCAGACCCAGGCCGCGCATGATTTGTGCGTCAACATCCCGGCCGACAGGCAGGCGCATTACATGCAGCCGGCCGTCGGCCATTACGGCGTCTTCAACGGCTCGCGCTTCCGCTCCGAGATCGTGCCGCGCATCGTCGATTTCATTTCCAGCTATGGCCGCCAGCACCGCGTGGCGGCGAAGCCTAAACTGGTCCGTTCCGCCAAAAGCTGAACTCCGGAGCCCGGCATCAGCCTTGCCGCCACCTGGCGGCCAGCGGTGTTGCACCCGCGCTTCTGTTGCGAAAGTGCCGCTACCGGATCGCGCAGGTAACCATGCCGCCAAACTGACGGTCGTCTCCAATTGACACGGACTGTAAATCGCCCTTAACGTTTCGTTAATAAAGAACAGGGCGGGGGCAATGACTTCCTCAGCGATGACGCGGATTCTGCGCTTGTGCGCAGCCGCAGGACTGGCGATCTCTGCGCATTGGGCGGTGCCGGCCTGGGCGGCTGGCGCGATGGCCACGGGCGGCCTGACCTCGCAACCGATCGGCCACTATGATTTCTGCAAATCGCATCCGAGCGAATGCAACATCCGCCCGGTCAATCTCGGGCCGGCCACCATGACGGACGGGCTGTGGCGCAGGCTGGTCAGCGTCAGCGCCAAGGTCAATGCCGCCGTCAAGCCGCTGAGCGATCTCGATCACTACGGCAAGGACGAAGTCTGGGCCTATCCGGACGACGGCTATGGCGACTGCGAGGACTATGTGCTGGAAAAGCGCCGCCAGCTCTACCGCCTGGGCATGTCACTGGCCGACCTTTTGATTACCGTCGTGCGCAAGCCGGACGGCGAAGGCCATTCGGTGCTGACGGTGCGCACCGACAAGGGCGACTATGTGCTCGACAACTTGACCGACAAGGTCAAAGCCTGGGACGCGACCGGCTACCGCTTCCTCAAGCGGCAGGCGATCGACAACACCGGGCGCTGGGTCTCGATCCGCGACGGCCAGCCTGTGCTTGTGGGCTCGGTGCAGTAGGCAGAGCTGAGGGCGCTACCTCGGTTTCGTCATTCTAGAGCGAAGCAAGGAGCGTAGCGACGCAGCGCAGGCCCTAGATGACGAAGAGAGGGCTTCGCTCTCTCGAAAACATTATTCCGCATCTCTCCATGAACCTTTTGCGTCCGGTCGGCGACACATAGCCGTGGACGACAAACCCAACCATGGAGAATTTCAATGACTGCTTTCCTGCGAAACACCCTGCTTGCCGCCATCGCGGTGTCGGCCTTGACCGGATCGGCCCTGGCGGACGAGACCACCAAAAGCTGCGCCAAGACCAATCTCAACGATCTGTGGAGCGGCCGTTGCTGCGGCGTCGACTCCTCGGCTTGTCTGGGCGGTGGTAATGGCGGCCGCGATCACAACAACAATGGCGGACGCGGTAGCACGAACGGCGCCGGCAAGCAGTGATTTCAGGAATAAGGGCTGCTCGCGGCCTAGCACACGGAAGCCGTGGCCCTCGCTGAACGTCACCGCGGCGCAGAACGATCTTTGTTCTGCGCCGCCTTGCCCTTCGCGCGAGTCACGGAATGATCCTCGGGCCTGCGCGTCCGCTTCGCCCGTGGATGACGAAGTTCGGGCGGCTTCGGCTAGCCGCCCCGTTTCATCAGGGCAGCTATCCGCGCAGCGCAGCGCGGACCAATGCCGTGATCTTCCTCAGCTCCGCCTCATCCAACTTCTCGATGCTCTCGGCCAAAAGGTTGGCCAGCTCGGTTGCCGCCGGCGACAGGCCCGATGTGTCGATCCTGACCCTCGGATGCGAGCTCTCGGCGAGGCGGGCAAGATCCTCGGCGTCGTCCCAGATGATGTTGAAATAGCCGATGATCTTCTGGATCAGTGTCCAGGTCGGCGCGCCGCGGCGGCCGTGCTCGAGCGCCGAAAGATAGGCGGCGCTGACGCCGATGGCCTTGGCCATCGCCTTCTGGCTGACGCCGCGCTCGGCGCGCAGCGTCCTGAGCTTCTCGCCGAACGGGGTCATGTCGGCTGGCTCATTGGCGAATCCTCATGACCGTATCCGCCGCAGCCGCACATAGAGCGCGCCCGAGCCGCCATGATTGCGCGCGGCATGGTCGTGGCTGGAGACGAGGTGCCGGAAAGCGGGCGTCGACAGCCAGGCCGGCACGGCGCGGCGCAGGATGCCGTCGCCGCCCGAGGACGAGCCCTTGCCGGTGATGATCAGCACGTAACGGATGCCGCCGGCATGCGCGCGGTTGAGGAAGGTGAGCAGCAGCGAATAGGCCTCGTCCTGCGTCATGCCGTGCAGGTCGACGCGGCCTTCGATCGGCAGCCGGCCTTTTTTCAGCTTGTGCAGCGTCTGGTCGTCGAGCGAATGCGCCACATGCGGCGCCTTCGGCTTGGCGGCCACGGCCGCTACGCCATTGGCGGCAGGCCGGGGCGTCTCAGGCTTGGGCTCGACGATGTCGGGGATCTCGACGGCCGTTTTGCCCTTCAGCGGCCGGGCAGAGCGCGCCACCAGGTTCCACAGGATGCGGTCGTCGTCGCTGAGATGGTCGTCGCGGCGGCTCACCGGGTCGCTCCATGCAGAAGCGCACGCGGCACCAGCGCATAGAAATCGGCCGCGTTGCGGACCACGCCGGCGATCTCGCCGGCAGCGTCGCCCGAGCCGGCGAAGAGGTCGCCGCGCGCCGGACCGGTGATGGCCGAGCCGGTGTCCTGCGCGATCATCAGCCGCCGGAACGGCTTTTCGTCAAAGGCGGTGAGCGTCGGCGCGTCGATATAGAAGGGCGTGCCGAATGTGTGCAGCAGGCGGTCGACCGCGACCGAGCGACCCGGCGTCAGCGGCACCTTGGCGGCGGCGATGGGCCCAAGCGCCGCGTCGTCGACCGCGGCTTCGCGGAAGAAAATGTAGGAGCGGTTCCGCCACAGGATCTCGTCGACCCGGTCGGGATGTGCCTTGAACCAGGCTCGGATCGATTGCATCGTTACCTTTTCCAGCGGGATCTCGCCGAGATCGCTCAAGACCTTGCCGGGGCCGGTGAAGCGCTGGCCCGATTTCGCGGCGTAAGTGACGCGGCAGAGCCTGCCGTCGGTCATTTTCAGACGTGCCGCGCCCTGCACGTGGATGAAGAAGGCGTCGACCTTCTCGGCGAGCCAGGCGATTTCGAGGTTCCGGCCGGCGAGCGCGCCGCGCTCGATTTCGCCGCGATCGAAATATTCGACCGGAACACCATCGGTCCGGCGGGCGAAGGCCAGATAGGCATCCATGCCGGCCGGCCGGTTGCCGTCGTCGATGTCGATCAGGTCGGCGGGGCGCGACAGCAGCGGCACGGCGAACCGCTCGCTCCTGACCGGCGAGGCTTCGACCTCGGGCTCGTAGAAGCCGGTGACGAGACCCGCGCCGTTTTCGGCCTTGACCAGCATCGGCACGAAATGCCGTTCGAAGAAGGATCGCGCCTCGGACCTGCTCGGCGCCGAAACGGCACGCGCCTCGGCATAGGCATCGGCAAAAGCATTGAAATCGACGCCGAGCGATCCGGTGCGGTAAGATTTTATCGGCGCGTGGAATGCCGAGCGGCGAAACGCGACGAAGGCCGCAGCATGGTCATCTTCGCCCCAGCCCGGAAGGTCGCTGAAGGATTTTATGCCGAATGCGGAAGAGAGCGGCACGACTGGGGCCCCGCCGCTTGATCTCAATCTTCTTCTTCGGTGGCGACAAGCTTCCAATTCGGGTCGCGCGAGCGGGTGTCGCGGGCGAAGGTCCAGACATCCTTGACCTCGGCCACCGTTTCAGGGTCGCCGTCGATGACGGCGCCGGCCTTGTCGCGGGTCGCCGAGATCAGCTCGGAGACGACGCGCAGCGTGATATGCGCTTCCGAGCCCTTCATTTCGGCGGCGACGATGTCGGCCTTGTCGATGCCGACGAAGGAGGATTGGATCTTCTCCGATTTGGCCTCGCGGTCGCCGATCGCGGCGACGAAACCATCATAGACTTCGCGCGACAAAAGGTTCTTCAGCGTCTTACGGTCGCCGTCGGCATAGGCCATGACGATCATCTCATAGGCCATCTTGGCGCCGTCGACGAAGGTCTTGGGATCGAAGGACGGGTCATTGTCCTTGATCGCGCGCAGGCCCCTGTTGAGGTCGGTATCCGGCTTGGCGAAGGCGTCGATATCGGCATAGATCTCGGGCGCGGTTTCGCCCGGCGCGCGCTTGCGCGGCAGCGACACCACATTTTCAGGCTTTTGCGCCGCGTCGGCCTCGCGCGTGCGGCTCGCCGAATAAGGATCGAAGGGCGGGCGCTCGTTTCCGGTGCGACGTCCAAGCACGTTGCGCAGCTGGAAAAAGATCACAACCGCCGCAATCAGAAAGAAAATCGTGCCGAAGTCGAAGAAACCCATATTTTCCGCCAACTCGATCCCTGTCCGTGCCGGACCGGCGTAACCCCTGGGGACCGCGGTCGCATAGCGTTCAACACCCAAAGCATATAGAACGGCAGGCGCAATCATTCAAATCAAAGGCAGCCATACCTATCTAAAGGCGCCAAGGCCAGCGGCGATTGTCCGTCAGCGCCGCAAAAGAAGAAAGCGATCGGTCAAGACTTGCGCATCTCGTTCATTCCGCTGTTCCTGCTCCTGCTGCCGCTTCTGGAGATCGCCGGCTTCGTCGTCGTCGGCCGCGAGATCGGTGCTTTGGCTACGGTCGGGCTGGTCATCCTTTCCAGCGTCGCGGGCAGCCTGCTGCTGAGGCTTCAGGGTTTTGGCGTCATGGCGCGGGTGCGGGCGGAGATGGATGCCGGGCGCGATCCCAGCCGCCAGCTCGCGCATGGGGCGATGATCGTGCTGGCGGCGATCCTTTTGATCATTCCGGGCTTCATCACCGATTTCTTCGCCATTCTTCTCCTGTTGCCGCCGGTGCGCGACTTCGCCTGGCGCCTGCTGAAGAACCGCATCGTCATGGCGACCAGCTTCAGCCGCGGCTTTTCGGCGCGCCGCCGCAACAATGTCATCGACCTCGACGACAGCGACTATTCGCGCGACGATTATCCGGACCGGCCGGACCACAATTCGCCCTGGCGGCGGCTGAAGAACGATTAAGGGCCAAAACGCCTACCGGTTCGTCCTTGGGCGGAGCGGGAAGCGAGCGTACCGCGCAGCCCACAGGATCCGGTAACTTCCGAGTGTTGCCGCGGTGCAAAATTCTGCTCCGCCGCATTGCACGGCTCGGGTCACGGAATGGCAACTGTGTTCACGCGAATGCGGTTTTGTCGCGAATGATAGCGTTGAGGACGACCAGGAGCTTCCTTGCGACG